>JBKJZJ010000065.1:0-18672 GCA_046715355.1 Allosphingosinicella sp.
GGCCGGGACCCATGAACTCCGAACTGGAAGAGCAGCGCGGACCTCGGCGCCCGGTCGGAACTGGCAGCATTCATGGGTCCCGGCCTTCGCCGGGATGACTCCTTGGCTTACCCGCACGCGACTGTCCGCATTTAGCGATCGGCCAAGCCGCCGTCCCGGCGTGGCACGAAGCCCCGAGCGGGGTCCGTTTGGGCGCAACCGCCCTTCCCAACCGCATCCGCGCGGATCATAACGACAAGCGGCAATCATGCCGTCCGGTGGAGTCGAATTGAGCGCACCCTTCCGCTTTCCGCGTTTCTTCGTGACGACCCCCTCGCCTTGCCCCTACATCAAGGGCAAGACCGAGCGGAAGGTCTTCACCGAGCTCTCCGGCGCGCATGCCGGCGAGCTCAACGACGCGCTCGGGCGGATCGGCTTCAGTCGCAGCCAGAACGTCGCCTACCGTCCCTCCTGCCTCGATTGCTCGGCCTGCATCTCGGTCCGCGTCGTCGCCCAGGAATTCCGGCCGAGTGCGACCCAGCGCCGCGCGCTCAAGCGCAACGCCGATCTCGAGGTCACCGCCTGCAAGGCCTGGGCGACCGAGGAGCAATATGAGCTGCTGCGCCGCTATCTGCGCGCCCGCCACCCCGACGGCGGCATGGTCGAGATGGACGAGCACGATTTCTCCGACATGGTCGAGCAGAGCCCGGTCAAGACCTATATCGTCGAATATCGCGAGCCCGCTCAAGACGGCGTCCCCGGGCGCCTCGTCGGCGCCTGCCTGACCGACCAGCAGGCCGACGGCCTCTCGATGATCTATTCCTTCTTCGAGCCCGACGAGGCCGGCCGCGCGGGGCTCGGCACCTACATCATCCTCGACCATATCGTCCGGGCCGGCCGCGCCGGCCTGCCTTACGTCTATCTCGGCTATTGGGTCGAGGAGGCCAAGCGCATGGCCTACAAGTCCCGCTTCCGTCCGATCGAGCGGCTCGGCCCCGGCGGCTGGCGCCGCTTCGACCCGGAGCAAAGGGAATTGCCGCTGGGCTGACGCGCCCCCTTCGGGTTTGATAATACTATCGTATTTACCGCATTTCGAGTCTTGCCGCTGTCACGGCGGCCTGACATCAGTGAATTATTAACCGGGGGGATTCGCCCCCGATTCTCCGAAGCCGCAACGAGCTCGGATCGCCACACGCGAGGGGATTACCATGGCCACGACCCGCAATTTCCGCACCGCCAGGATCAACGAGGATCAGGCTGACCTTTCCGGCCGGCTGAACGCGGACTTCTGGAGCGTCCCCGGCCATCGCGGCGACGTGATTGCGAGGAGCGTGACCGCGGCCGGGCCGCTAACGTCGCAACCCCTCGAGGGGCCGGCCTTCGCGGCCCCCGAGCCGAATCCTCTATTTGCCCCCTTCGCCGCCGGCAATCTCGTCGTCTATCGCGTCGGCGCCGTCGGCGGCGGCGCGCTCACCAACGCCTCCACGGCCGTTTTCCTGGACGAGTACACGCCGGCGGGGGTGCTGGTGCAGTCGATCGCGATGCCGACGTCCGATGCGGGGACGAACCAGACGCTTACGGCGAGCGGCACGTCGGCCGAAGGATTGCTCAACCTCAGCGTCGACGGACGCTATCTGCTGCTCACCGGCTATGACACGGCGCCCGGCCTCGCGAGCGTCAACGGGACTTCGACCGGGGGAGCGACACCCGTTCTCCGCGTGATCGGGCGGGTCGATGCGAACGGCGTGGTCGACACGTCCACCGCGATCACTGCTTTCACGGGCGCCAGTCCTCGTAGCGCGATCAGCCTCGACGGCACCACTTACTGGGCGACGGGTGGCGCCACCGGCGTGGTGTTCGGCACGATCGGCTCGAGCACGACGACTATCGTTGCAACCACCCAGCCGTCGGGCGCCGCGGTAAACCTGCGCGGTGTGGAGATTTTCGACGGGCAGCTCTATGTCAGCGCTCAGACTGGCTCGCTTCGCATCGGCGCCGTCGGCGCTGGAACGCCGACCACCAGCGGGCAGACCGTCACGCCCCTTCCAGGCATCCCGCTCACGACGACCAACGTGACCACCACGAATACATCTCCGTACCAGTTCTACTTCGCCGATCTCACCGCCGCGGTGGCGGGCGTAGACACGCTCTACGTCACCGACGATCGCAGCTCGACGACCGGCGGCGGCTTGTACAAATTCTCACTCGTCAGTGGCTCGTGGGTTTCGAACGGCGTGGCCGCGAACTCCCTACGCGGCCTGACCGGTGCGGCCAGCGGCACGACGGTCACCATATATGCAACGACCGCTGCTGCCACGAGCGGCAACACGATCGTTTCACTCATCGATACAGGCGGCTACAATAACGCGTTCAGCACGACCACATTTACGACCGTGGCGACCGCCTCGGCGAACACCGTCTTCCGCGGCATCGACTTCGCGCCGCAGGCGGCGGTCGCGGGTGAGACCCAAACGGTTCAGTTCAATCCAATCTCGGTGGCCCAGGTCGAAGGCAATAGCGGCACCACGACCTACACCTTCACCGTCACCCGCACCGGCGGCACCACCGGTCAGCTCGATTTTTCCGGCACGATCGCGCTCGGCACGACCGACGCCGCCGATTATGTCGGCGGCACCGCGCCGACCGTGTTCAGCGGCTCGATCCTCGCCGGCCAGACCAGCGCGACGGTGACGGTCAATATCCAGGGCGACTTGACCATCGAGGGCGACGAGAGCTTCACGCTCACCCTCACCAACGTCACCAACGCCGCACCGGGGACCACCGAAGTCATCGGCGCCAACGCGACCGCGACCGGCACGATCACCAACGACGATTTCGCGCCCGTCCCCGGCACCCTTTCGATCGGCGACGTGACGCTGGCGGAGGGCGATTCCGGCACCACCGCCTTCACCTTCACCGTCACGCGCTCCGGCGGCGACGACGGCGCGGTCGGGGCGACCTGGACGCTGAACGCGCCCGGCGGCGCAGGCAATGCGGATGCCGCCGATTTCGACGGCGCCCAGCTCACGACCGGCACGGTCGCCTTCGCCGACGGCGAGCTCAGCAAGACGATCACCATCCTGGTCCAGGGCGACAGGGTCGTCGAGACCGACGAGAATTTCACCGTGACCCTCTCCGCCCCCACCGGCGGCGCCTCGCTCGGCGATTCGAGCGGCGCGGGCCTGATCACCAACGACGATGCCGCCGGCGCCTTCTCGATCGACGACGTCACGATCACCGAGGGCAATAGCGGCACCACCCAGATGACCTTCACAATCACCCGCGCCGGCGGCGACGACGGCGCGGTCGCGGTCGATTACACCGTCAACGCGCCCGGCGGCGCGGGCTTCGCCGATTCCGGCGACTTCGCCGGCGGCACGGTGTTCGGCGGCACCGTCAGCTTCGCCCAGGGCGAGACCAGCAAGACGATCATCCTCGACGTGGTCGGCGACGTAGTGTTCGAGACGAACGAGACGTTCACGATCACGCTCAGCAACGCTACCAACAGCGCCACGATCGCCGACGGCACCGGTCTCGGCACGATCAACAACGACGATCCGGCGCCCGCCGGCACGCTCTCGATCGACGACGTCAGCCACAGCGAGGGCGATAACGGCACCACCACCACCTACACCTTCACCGTCACCCGCAGCGCCGGCACCAACGGCGCCATCACCGCCGATTACACGATCAACGCGCCGGGCGGCGCCGGCAACGCCAACGCCGCGGATTTCGTCGCCGGGTCGGTCTTCTCGGGCCAGGTCGCCTTCGCCGACGGCGAGACCTCCAAGACGATCAGCATCGACGTCCAGGGCGACGTCGCCTTCGAGGCCGACGAGGCCTTCACCGTCACCTTGTCCAACGCCACCGGCGGCGCCGGCATCGGCGACGGCACCGGCGCCGGCACCATCGTCAACGACGATCTCGCGCCGCCAGCGGGCAGCGTCAGCATCGCCGACGCCAGCATCGTCGAAGGCAATGCCGGCACCTCGATCCTGATCATGACGCTGACCCGGATCGGCGGCACCGCCGCGTTCGACGTCAATTACGCCACCTCCAACGGCGGCATTCCGGGCCACGCCTCGGCCAGTGCCGGCAGCGACTATGTCGCGGCGAGCGGCACGGTGAGCTTCGCCGACGGCCAGAACATCGCGACCATCCAGATCACCATCAACGGCGACACGACACCCGAGCTCAGCGAGGAGTTCACGGTCACCTTGTCGGGCGCCACCAACGGCGCGACATTGAGCGACGCCACCGCCATCGCCACGATCACCACCGACGACGCGCCGCCCGCCACCACGCGCATCTTCGACGAGGATTTCACCGGCTTCACCGCGGGCGGCTTCGCGCCCAACCCGACCGCGACCCAGATCGATTCCGACATCTGGCGCGTCGTCGGCCTGAGCGACATCCCCACGCCCGCTTACGGCTTCACCGCGACCACCGGCGATTTCGCCCGCGGCACGATCGACGCCAACGATCCGACCACCGCCGGCGTCTACTCGCCGCTCTCCAATCCGGCGCTGGTCGTGCAGCCGACCGGCGCGGAGATGGACGCGGGCGGCTTCATCGAGGCCAGGATCACGAACAGCAGCGGCAGCACCGCCACCGGCTTCGACATCGCCTTCGACTGGGCCTACCGCAACAGCGGCGACCGCGCGAGCAACCTGCAATTCTCCTATTCCGTCGACGGCACCAATTTCACTCTCGTGCCGGCGGCCTCTTTCTCGACGCCCGCCGTCGCCGGCGCGGCGACCAACATCTTCGCGCTGCAGAATGAGCTGATCTCGCTGACCGGCCTCTCGGTCGCCGACGGCGGCTTCATCTATTTGCGCTGGACCCATCTCAACTCGTCGGGCGGCGGCAATCGCGACGAGGTCGGCATCGACAATCTCACCGTCGACGCGACCGGCGGCACCACCGGCCCGCTCGTCTCGGTCTCCGACGTCTCGGTCAACGAGGCGGCGGGCACGATGACCTTCACCGTGACCCGCGTCAACGCGGCCGCCGGCGCCTTCACCGTCGATTATGCGACCGCCAATGGCACCGCCACCGCCGGCAGCGACTATACAGCAACCAGCGGCACGCTTTCCTTCGCCGACAACCAGGTCAGCGCGACCGTCACCGTGACGCTCACCGACGAGGGCATCCCGGAGCTTGACGAGACCCTGTTCCTCAACCTCTCCAGCCCGACCGGCGCGACCATCGCCGACGGCCAGGGCGTCGGCACGATCGTCAATGACGACGGCACGCCGATCCAGGTCTCGATCAACGACGTCTCGATCGTCGAGGGCAATAGCGGCACCTCACTCCTCACATTCACCGTCACCCGCACCGGCGGCACCGGCGCGTTCGACGTCAATTTCAACACCCAGAACGGCAGCGCGGTCGAACCCGGCGACTATCTCGCCAACAGCGGCACATTGAGCTTCGGCGTCGGCCAGAACAGCCGGACCATCTCGATCACCATCAACGGCGACACCATTCCCGAATCGAGCGAGATCTTCCAGGTCCTGCTGTCCGGCGCGACCAACGACGCCATCATCGTCGACGGCACCGGCATCGGCACGATCGTCAACGACGAGGCGACCTTCATCCACGACATCCAGGGCACGGCCTATTTCAGCCCGATCCTCGCGGGCGACGGCATCAGCGCCTTCAACACTGCCTCGACCACGTTGGTCACCGTGCGCGCGGTGGTCACCGCGGTCGACAATGTCGGCACCCGCCAGGGCTATTACCTCTCAGAAGAGATCACCGACTGGGACGGCAACAGCTACACCTCGGAGGGCATCTTCGTGATGACCCGCAACGATGCCGGCGTGGGCAGCGTCGTCTCCGGAGTCAGCGTCGGCGACCTCGTCCAGCTTTCCGCCAACGTGATGGAATATCAGGCGTTCAGCACCATGCCGCGGACCGTGCTGGTCAATTCCACGGGTCTTTCGCTGATCAGCGCCGGCAACGCGCTGCCGACCGTCACCCTCACCAACATGCCCAATGCGGTGATGACCCTGGTCACGCCCGATTATACCGATTCCTCAGACGGCGCCGGCGACACGTTCGACGCCTCGGTCTACGCCCTCTCCTATTTCGAGACGGTCGAGGGCATGCTGGTCACCATCCCCAACATGGTGGTGGCCGACGGCTTCGTGCAGACCTCGGGCGGGGATCCCTATCTCCAGGCCTATTCGCTCGACAGCGCCAATCCCGGCCAGATCAACAGCCGCGGCGGCTATACGATCTCCGGCGATCCGCCGATCGGCCCGCCCGACACGGCGACGACCCTCGACGACACCCATAATGGCGGGCAGGTCCTCCACGACGGCGACGTCAATCCCGACATCATCGAACTGGACTTCACCGATTTCGCGGGCCCGGCGCCCACCGGCCTGCTCGAGAACGCGACGATGGGCGACATGCTCGGCGATGTCACCGGCATCATCGATTTCGACTTCACCGACCGCAAGCTGTTCGTCACCGCGATGGAGCCGGGCGGCTTCGTCAACGGCGGCA
The DNA here is from genome assembly GCA_046715355.1 of Allosphingosinicella sp. Lineage (GTDB taxonomy): Bacteria > Pseudomonadota > Alphaproteobacteria > Sphingomonadales > Sphingomonadaceae > Allosphingosinicella. Next base: position 6,496 of record JBKJZJ010000065.1, read on the forward strand.
TCCCGGTCCAGGAAGTGACTGTACTCGGCGACGACAGCCGCGCCCTCACCGTCGCCACCTTCAACGTCGAGAATCTCGACCCCACCGACGGCGCCGCGCGCTTCACCGCGCTCGCCAACGCCATCGCCAACAATCTGAACGCGCCCGACATCATTTGCATCGAGGAGATGCAGGACAATAATGGCGCGACCGCGAGCGGCGGCGCCGACGCCTCGACCACCTGGCAGATGCTGGTCGATGCGCTCAACCTCGCCACCGGCGGCAATTATCAATGGGTCGACCAGGAGCCGGTCGCGGGCGCCGAGGGCGGCGAGCCCGGCGGCAATATCCGCGTCGGCTTCCTCTACAATACCGACCGCGTCCAATTGGGCGACCTCGGCGCCAATGCGACGCTCGCCGAGCGCCGCATGTACACCGACCGCATCGGCGACGGCGTCCGCGACGCGGGCGACCTCATCGCCTTTTCCGACAACATGCTCGGCGCCGAGATCAACACCGTCGACTGGACGACCACGCGCAAGTCGCTGCTCGGCGAGTTCACCTTCCACGGCAACAAAGTCTACGTCACCGCCAATCACTGGCCGGCCAAGGGCGGTTCGGGCGATTTCTGGCAGTTCAACCAGAATCTCGGCGCCGGCGAGCCCGACAATAGCGACTGGGCGCAGCGCAACCAGGTCGCGCAGGACGTCTATTCGATGCTGAACCTGATCCAGTCGGCCAACGCCAATGCCGGCATCGTCGCAGGCGGCGACTTCAACGATTTCTACTTCTACAGGCCGCTGACCACGATGACCGGCCACACCATGGCCGACGGCACCGCCCGCGTAGGCGGCGCCCGCTTGGAGAACCTCACCCTCACCCTCGCCGAGGCCGAGCGCTACACCTATACGTTCGACGGCCGCAGCCAGGCGATCGACCATATCATCGTCAACAACCTGCTGGGCGGCGTCGCCACCTACGACGTCGTCCACCTCAACACCGGCTACAACAACAACGGCACCGGCCCCAACGCCAATCCGGCGCTGTCCGACCACGATCCAGCCGTCTCCTCGTTCGACTATCGAAATTTCGGCGAGCTGCTGATCGGAACCGCCGGCAACGACCTGATCGAGGGCTTCGGCGGCAACGACATCCTGATCGGCGGCGCCGGCAGCGATACCCTGAGTGGCGGGGCTGGTGACGACATCTATTATGTCGACAATGCCGGCGATCTGATCGTGGAGCCTGTCGGCCAAGGCAATGACCGGTTGTTCGCGAGCGTGAGCTACACGCTCACGGCCGGCGCCGAGGTCGAGCTGATGACCACCGACTTCCATGCCGGCACGGCGGCGTTCAACCTCACCGGCAACGCGCTCGCCAACATCATCTACGGCAATGACGGCGACAACAGGCTGAATGGCGCTGGCGGCGCGGACACGCTGGTCGGCCGGGCGGGCAATGACTGGTTCTTCGTCGACAATGCCGGCGATCGGATCGACGAAAAGGTCGGCGAGGGCAGTGACCGGGTGTTCGCGAGCGTGAGCTACACGCTGGCGGCGGGCGTTTCGGTCGAGCTGCTGACCACGGATTTCCATAGCGGCACGACGGCGATCGATTTCACGGGCAATGAGCTGGAGAACGCCATCCACGGCAATGACGGGGCCAACAGGCTCAGTGGCGGCGGCGGCGCCGACGTGCTGATCGGCCGCGCGGGCAACGACATTCTCGCCGGCGGCGCCGGCATCGACACCACCGACGGCGGTGCCGGCGACGACTGGCATTATGTCGACAATGCCGCCGACGTCGTACGGGAGGCCGTCGGCGGAGGCGCCGATCGGGTGTTCGCCAGCGTCAGCTACACGCTCGCGGCTGGCGTCGAAGTCGAGATCATGACCACCGACTTCCATGCCGGCACGGCGGCGACCGACCTCACCGGCAACGAGCTGGCCAACGTCATCTACGGCAATGACGGCGACAACAGGCTGAATGGCGGCGCCGGCGCGGACACGCTGGTCGGCCGGGCGGGCAATGACATGTTCTTCGTCGACAATGCCGGCGACTCCATCTTCGAAGCGGCTGGCCAGGGCAATGACCGGTTATTCGCGAGCGTGAGCTACACGCTCGCGGCCGGCGCCGAGGTCGAGCTGATGACCACCGACTTCCATGCCGGCACGGCGGCGATCAACCTCACCGGCAACGCGCTGGCCAACACGATCTATGGCAATGCCGGCGCCAACGTGCTGGACGGCAAGGGCGGCAATGACGGCCTGGTGGGTCTTGGCGGCGCCGATACGTTCGCGTTCACGACCGCGCTGGGCGGGGGCAATGTCGATGCGATCAGCGATTTCGTCGCCGGCACCGACAAGATCGCGCTCGACGATGCGGTGTTCACTGGCATCGGCGGCACGCTCAACGCCAATGCCTTCGTGATCGGCACCGGCGCCGCGGATGCCGACGACCGCATCATCTACAACAGCACTACCGGGCAGCTCTTCTACGACGCCGACGGCAACGGCGCCGGCGCCGCGATCCAGTTCGCGACGCTCTCCGTCGGCCTGGCGCTCAGCGCGAGCGACTTCGCTGTGATCTGACGAAGGGGGAAGTGCCTCTCTATTCGCTAACCTGGAGCTCCGCGACCGCGGCCTTGCGCGCCTCGGTCTCGGCGCGCATGCGCCCGGTCCGCTCGACCCGCGCGGCCATCTGCTCCCACGCCTCGGCGGCGCGCAGGCAGCGCTCGCGGACATTCTGGAGGGGGGTGTTGGAGGCGTCCCGGCGGGCTTCGGACGCGCGCTCAAGATAGAATTCGTGATGGGTGGACATAGAGAATCCTGATTCCAAGGAGATGTGCCCGAGCATAGGGGAAGAAGCCGAAAATCGCAAATCCCGCTCAGTCCTGCTCGGGGACCTGCACGGCAAGTTTCTTCGGCGCGACGGCCCGGTAGCTTTCGGCGATCCAGCGCTTCATCAGGTCGAGATCGGCCGCCTCGCCGGCGCCGAAGCGGCAGCTGATCCAGCCCGAGCGGCCGAGCCCGTAGCCGGCCGGCGCGGCGAAATCGAAGGTCTCGGCGAAGTCGCGGCTGATGGGCAGCTTGACGGTGAGGCTGAGCGCGCCGTCGCTCTCGTCGAGCCAGACGAAGGTCTTGCCGCGCACCTTGAGCGCGGTGTGGCCCCAGGGAAAATCCTCGACCGTCTCCGGGAAAGCGAGGCCGTACGCCCGCAACGCCCCGAAGTCCGTCATCCGTCGAGATCCGCCATGAAGGGCGGATCGGGAATGGTCGCGGCGGCGTCGTGGAGCAGATCGCCCCAGCGCGCCGAAAGATCGTTGAAATAGGGATCGTGATCGCTGATCCGCCGCGTCAGGATGCGCGAATGCGGCGCGGCCGGCATCACCATCAGGTCGAGCGGGCGGGCGACGGCGAGGTTGGAGCGGATCGAGGCGTCGAAGGAGAGGAAGGCGATCTTCATCGCCTCGCCGAGCGGCGTCGAGGGCTTGATCGTGCGATCGAGCATCGGCCGGCCATATTTGGTCTCGCCGATCTGGAAGAAGGGCATGTCGGGCTTGCACTCGATGAAATTGCCCGCCGAATAGATCAGGAAGAGCGCCGGCGGCCCGTCGCCGATCCGCCCCCCCAGCAGGATCGAGGAGGCGCCGCTGAGCTTGATCGAGGCGAGCGCCCTGCCGACCGTGGCGTTGGCGAGCTGGACGGCGTCGCCGACCAATTGCGCGGCGCGGAACATGCTGGTCGGCTCGGCGATGGTGCGCATCAGGGGCTCGTCCTCGCCGCCCGGCACGCCCTCGCGCAGCAGGCTGATCACCGTCTGGGTGGTCGAGAGGTTGCCCGCCGACGCCGCGTAGATGCAGCGATCGTCGGTATCGGCAAGGCAGTGCAGCTTGCGGAAGGAGGAGATGTCGTCGACGCCGGCATTGGTGCGGGTGTCGGCGATCATGATCAGCCCGGCGTCGAGCAGCATGCCAAGGCAATAGGTCATCTTGTCCCCACTTCAGCTTTGCGACTGGGCCTGCGCCTGCGCCTGCACCGCCGCTTCGCTCACCCTCACTTCTACATTCAGTTCCTCGCCGCCGCCACCCGATCGCGCCCCGGCGATCGGCGCGGCGTCGCGATAGTCGAGCCCGCAGGCGATGCGGACATAGGCGTCATCGGTGCTGATCCCGTTCAAGGGATCGAAGGCGACCCAGCCCAGATCCTCCACCCAGGCCTCCGCCCAGGCATGGCCGGCTTCCTGGCCGTGCTGGCCGTCGCGGCGGTACAAATGGCCCGAGACGTAGCGCGCGGGGATGCCGCCCGACCGCGCGACCGAGAGGAAGATATGGGCGAAATCCTGGCAGACGCCATGGCCTTCGGCGGCGGCCTGCTCGGCCCTGGTCTCGACCGCGGTCGCCTCGGTGTCGAAGCGAAGCGTCTCCTGGAGGCAGGCGGCGAGCCGGTGCAACCGCTCGATCGTGCCGCCCGGGCCGGCCGCGCAGCCATTGGCCAGCGCCGCGATCGCGGGGCCGGGCGCGGTCAGCGGCGTTGGCCGCAGGAAGATTTCGGGCGGCAGATCGTGCGGAAGGCCCTGGACGATGCCGTGCTTGTCCTCGGTCAGCACCCGCCCGGCGACCGAAATGGAAAGGCTCGAGATCGCGCTGTCGACGTAGAGCATGTGGGTGAGGTTGCCATAGCCGTCGCGACCTTCGCGCAGCTTGGCGTCGCGGTCGACGTCGATCCGCCAGTCGAGCACCGCCTGGCCGGCGAAGCTCGCCGGCGTCACCCTGAGCAGCTGGATCACCCGCCGCGCCGGTTCGGCATAGGAATAGGTGGTCGAATGATGGATGTTGAGCTGCATCAGCCGAACCTGAACTGCCGCGCGATCGCCTGATCGAGCGCGGCATTGTCGCTGATATAGGCGTGCAGCCATTCGTGCAGACCGTTCTGCACGACCGCGCCGATCTCGAGCGCCTCGATCCGGTCGAGCCGCTTGCGGGCGAGCCGGTCGGCCGGGCCCTGCCGCCCGGACCGGCCGGCGAAGGCGGAGAGCAAGGCGACGGTCTCGGCCGCGGAGGCGGCGAGCGAGCGCGGCATCTCGTCGCGGAAGATCAGGAAGTCGGCGACCCGCCAGGGCTTGAGCGGCCCCGAATAGATGTGGCGGTAGGCGGTCTTGGCCGAGACGATCTGCAGAAGCGTGCTCCACTGGTCGCGGTCGAGCGCGCCGCCGACGCTCTGGCCGGGCGGGAGCAGCAGATAGTATTTGACGTCGAGCAGCCGCGCGGTGTTGTCGCCGCGCTCGATCGCCGCGCCCAATTGCATGAACCAGGCGCCCTCCGAGCGCAGCATCCGCGCCAGCGCGCCCTCGAAGCCGCGGATCTCGGCCTTGAGGCTGTCGACCAGGTTGAGGCTGGCCTGGACGCCGCCTGGCTTGGTGCGGTCGCGGATCACCAGCCAGGTGCGGTTGATCGCCTCCCAGACCTCGACGGTGAGCGCGGTGCGGGCGGCGCGGGCATTGTCGCGCGCCGCGGAGATGCAGGAGCGGACCGCGCTCGCATTGTCCTCCGACAAGGTGAGGTAACGGCGCACGCCGGCGGGGCTGAAGGTCTCGCCCGAAGCGGCGAAGGCCTGGGCCGAGCCGACCACGGCGAGCGCGCTCCGCCAGGCCTGCTCGCTCGCCTCGTGATCGCCGAGCGCGGAGAGCCGGATCGTCGCCTCGACCAGGCGCGAGGTGAATTCGGCGCGCTCCATGTAGCGGCCGATCCAGTAGAGATGCTGGGCGGTGCGCGACAGCATCAGGGCGGCCTCCCACTTGTGCTCCTGCGAAAGCAGGAGCCCAGAATTGCCCGAGCCTGCGCCGGAGAAACTGGGCTCCTGCTTTCGCAGGAGCACGGGAGGCGCTTGCCCTCACTCATCTGCTTGCTTCTCCAGGAATTGCATGTCCTCCGGACCCGCCTCCTCTGGCGCGAGCACGAAGCTGTCCTTGGTGCCGCCGCCCTGGCTCGAATTCACCACCAGCGAGCCTTCGCGCAAGGCGACGCGGGTGAGCCCGCCGGGAACGATCCTGATGCCATTGGCGCCGGTCAGGACGAAGGGGCGGAAATCGACATGGCGCGGCGCCAGCCCCGCTTCCGTGAAGGTCGGCACGGTCGACAGCGCCAGCGTCGGCTGGGCGATATAGCGTTCGGGCTCGGCCTTCAGCGCCGCGCGGAACTCGTCGAGCTGCTTGCGGGTGGCCGCGGGGCCGACCAGCATGCCGTAGCCGCCCGAGCCGTCGACCAGTTTCACGACCAGCTTGTCGAGATTGTCGAGCACATGCTGGAGCGCCTTTTTCTCACGGCAGCGCCAGGTCTCGACATTGGGGAGCCTGGGCTCCTCGCCGGTATAATAGCGCACGATCTCGGGCATGTAGCTGTAGATCGCCTTGTCGTCGGCGATGCCGGTGCCGGGCGCGTTGACCAAAGTGACGTTGCCGGCGCGATAGGCGGCCATCAGGCCGGGCACGCCCAATGCGGATTGCGGATCGAAGACCAGGGGATCGAGGAAGGCGTCGTCGATCCGCCGGTAGATGACGTCGACGCGCTTCCGGCCGTGGATGGTGCGCATCCAGACGAAATCGTCGTCCACTTCGAGGTCGGTGCCCTCGACCAGCTCGATCCCCATATTGTCGGCAAGGAAGCTGTGCTCATAAAAGGCCGAGTTGAAATGGCCCGGCGTCAGCAGCACGCAGCAGGCATCGCCCCGTCCGGGCGAGACCGACTGCAAGGTCTCGCGCAGCAATTCGGGATAGGAATCGACCGGCTCGACCGGCAAGGCGTCGAACAATTCCGGGCAGAGCCTCAGCATCGCCTCGCGATTCTCGAGCATGTAGGAGACCCCCGACGGCGTCCGCGCATTGTCCTCCAGCACGCAGAAGTCGTCCGCCCCGGTCCGCACCAGATCGATCCCGCAAATATGGGCGTAGACGCCGTGCGGCGGTCGCGCGCCGGCGACGGGGATGCAATACTGGGAATTGCCGAGCACGATGTCGGCGGGGATGAAGCCGTCGGCGATGATCTTGCGGGCGCCGTAGACGTCGTCGATGAACAGGTTGATCGCATGGACGCGCTGCTCGAGCCCGGCCGAGAGGCTAGCCCATTCGCGCGCGGTGAAGATCCGCGGGATGATGTCGAAGGGGATGATCCGCTCCGCCGCTTCCTCGTCGCCATAGACGGCGAAGGTGATGCCGAGGCTGCGGAAGGCGGCTTCGGCGGCCTGCTGGCGGCGGAGCAGCTCGGCCGGCGTCAGGTCGGCGAGCCAGGCGGCGACCGGCTCGAAATCGGCGCGCGGCGTCCGGTCGCGGCTGGCGCCCCACAATTCGTCGAAGGCTATTGCCTTGGCCATGCGGCCGACAATGCCTGAAAGCCTGGCCTCCGCCAAATCGATTTCACGGCGCGGCATCTTACTTGGGGGGGAGAGAAGTTAGGTGACGGCAGGGCAGTAACCGGCTATTCGTTACGCCATGACAACGACCCTCCCCCCCGAGCTCGCCGTCCTCACCTGGGGCTGCATCCTCGCCTTCGTCCACATCCTCGCCGCCGCGCAGGTCAAGACCCGCCAATATGGGCTGGGGTGGAACATGGGCGCGCGCGACGAGGACTTGCCGCCCCTCAATCCGCTCGCCGGACGCCTCGCGCGGGCGCAGGCCAATTTCTTCGAGACCTTCCCGATCATGGTCGCGGCGGTGCTGATCGTGGGCGCCGCGGGTCTCACCGACAGCCAGACCGCCCTGGGCGCCTGGCTCTGGCTCGGCGGCCGCGTCGCCTATCTCCCGCTCTACGCGCTCGGCGTGCCCTACCTGCGCTCGCTCGCCTGGGTGGTCAGCCTGGTGGGCATCGTCATGGTGCTGAAGCCGGCGCTGGCGATGCTGTTCTAACCTCGCTTCGTCATCCCGGCGCAGGCCGGGATCTCCAGGCCGGGATCTTCCGCGCGGGATTTCGGGGAGACACAACGAGGGCGCGACACGTCGAGGCCGCGCGAGGCGCTGGCCTATAAGAAACCTGTCTTATAAGGGCACTAATATACTTGACTCAGCGAGGGGGCGCGGTTGGCACTGGCGCAGCAGGCGCGGGGGCCGCAGGCACCGGCGCCGGTGCGGGAGTGGGAGTCGGAGCCGGCCCGACCGGACCAAGGCAGGACCCAAAAGCTCCTTCTCCGCATGCCGAACCGCCAGACCGACCATCAGTTTGGTCCGAGGTATTGGATTGAGCGTTGTCGAGTTCAGAGCCGCTCGCAGCATTCGCCGCATTCGAGCTTGGATCGGAGGGGGCCGAATTCTCGGGGGGCGAGCCGCAGCCCTGTATTCCGAAGCTCATCGCGAGAAGGCTGATTGTGATCAGGCGCATGGTGGAGTTCCTCTCCGCCAACCCAATACCACAAAAAGAGGGGGACGATCGGTGTCAGACGATCGGTGTCAGGTACGTAGCTGACACCTTCCTGCCCCCTATACTGGGGCTGGACGATCGGTGTCAGGTACGTAGCTGACACCTTCCTGCCCCTGGCTCTGGCTCGGCGGCCGCGTCGCCTATCTCCCGCTCTACGCGCTCGGCGTGCCCTATCTGCGCTCGCTCGCCTGGGTGGTCAGCCTGGTGGGCATCGTCATGGTGCTGAAGCCGGCGCTGGCGATGCTGTTCTAGTCCTTCGATACGCCGTTTCGACAAGCTCGACGGCTCCTCAGGATGAGCGGATGTTGGACGCTCCCTTCCCCGCTCATCCTGAGTAGGGACTGAGCTTGGCGAAGCATGTCCTGAGCGCCTGCCTTGGCAGGCAGTCGAAGGGGCCCGTATCGAAGGACGCAAAAGAAAACCGGCGCCCGCGCTAACGCGGACGCCGGTTCTCGCCCCACTCGAAGTGCGTTTAGGCGACCTTGGCCGCCTCGACCTCCTCGGGCTCGCGCAGCACATAGCCGCGGCCCCAGACGGTCTCGATATAATTGTCCCCGCCGCAGGCGAGGCTGAGCTTCTTGCGAAGCTTGCAGATGAAGACGTCGATGATCTTCAATTCGGGCTCGTCCATGCCGCCGTACAGGTGGTTGAGGAACATTTCCTTGGTGAGCGTGGTGCCCTTGCGGAGCGAGAGCAGCTCCAGCATCGCATATTCCTTGCCGGTCAGGTGGACGCGGGCGCCGTCGACCTCGACGGTCTTGGCGTCGAGATTGACCGCGAGCTTGCCGGTCTTGATCACCGACTGAGAATGACCCTTGCTGCGGCGGACGATGGCGTGGATGCGCGCCACGAGTTCGTCGCGGTGGAAGGGCTTGGTGACGTAATCGTCGGCGCCGAAGCCAAGCGCGCGGACCTTGGAATCCATCTCGGCGACGCCGGAAAGGATCAGCACCGGAGTGCCCACCTTGGCCGTCCTGAGCTTCTTCAGCACGTCGTAGCCGTGCATGTCGGGCAGGTTCAGGTCGAGGCAGATGATGTCGTAATCGTAGAGCTTGCCGAGGTCCAAACCCTCCTCGCCCAAATCGGTGGTATAGACGTTGAAGCCCTCGTTGGTGAGCATGAGCTCGATGGCCTTGGCCGTGGTCGGCTCGTCTTCGATCAGCAGCACGCGCATGAATTCTGCCCTCCTGTCGCGGCGGCCGTGGCCGGGCGCCATTGCGACGTTCATTAGTCGCTAGAGGTGTGAAGGCAAAAGGTTAATTTGGTATTAATACAGTAGAATCCGTTACTAAGCCGCCATCGTTGCGCCAAAGCCACAGCCATGGCAGGGCGCGGCTATGAACTTCTGGGAAAACAAGGTCCTCTACATAGACGGCGAGGCGATGGTGATCGACAAGCCGGCCGGGCTCGCCGTCCATCCGGGCGCGCGGACGCCGGAGAGCCTGGAGGATTATCTTCACCATCTTCGTTTCGGTTTCAAACGGCTGCCCCTGCCGCTCCACCGGCTCGACCGCGACACCTCCGGCTGCCTGCTGCTCGCCCGCAACCCCAAGGCGCACAAGGCCTTCCAGCGGGCGTTCGAGGAGAAAAGGGTCGGCAAGACCTATATCGCGGTGCTCGACGGCGTGCCAGGCGCCGAAACCGGGACGGTCGACATGGCGCTCGGCAAAGTCTCCACGGCCGAGGAGGGTTGGCGGATGGTGGCCGATCCCGCGGGCAAGGCGGCGGTGACGCACTGGCGCGTTGCCGCGGTCCGCGACGGCCGCGCGATCCTTGTCTTCACGCCGGAGACCGGCCGCACCCACCAGATCCGAGTCCATGCCGCTTCGGGCATCGGCATTGCGATCGTCGGCGACCCGGTCTACGGCGCCGGCAAGGGCCCGATGCTGCTCCACGCTCTCTCGCTAAAAGTCGAACGCGACGGCAAGCCGCCGATCGAAGCGAGTGCGCCGCTGCCGCCCACCTTCGTCAATGCGGGGCTCGGCGATGTCCTTTGAGCTGCCAGAAGAGGCGCTGGACGAACGCTTCCTGGCGGCATCCGGGCCGGGCGGGCAGAACGTCAACAAGGTCGCCACGGCCTGCCAATTGCGCTGCGACGTCTTCAGGCTCGGCCTCGCGCCCGAGGTCTACGCCAGGCTGAAGGCGCTCGCCGGCAGCCGGATGAATATGGCGGGCGAGATCGTGATCACCGCCCGCAAATATCGCACCCAGGAGGCGAACCGCGAGGATGCGCGGGCGCGGCTGGCGGAGCTGATCGCGCGCGCCCATGTCAAGCCGGTGAAGAGGGTGCGCACGAAGCCGAGCCGGGCCGCCAGGGCGAAGCGGGTAGACAGCAAGAAGCAGCGCGGCACGGTGAAGCAGGGACGCGGGAAGGTGAATCTGGACTGATGTACGACTTCAAAATCGAAGCGGCGGACAAGGCCGATCTGTGGCGCCAGATCGAAGACGCCGCCGCCGCGCTCACCGCGGGCGAACCCGATCCGATCGCCAACATGGCCAATGTCGCCGCCCTCCTCTGGGAGGCGCTGCCGGATCTCAACTGGGCGGGGTTCTATCGCAATGTGGAGGGCGAGCTCGTGCTCGGCCCGTTCCAGGGCCGCCCCGCCTGCATCCGCATCCCTTTCGGCAAGGGGGTGTGCGGGGTCGCGGCGGCCACGTTGGAGCCGCAATGCGTGGCCGACGTCCACGCCTTCCCCGGCCACATTGCCTGCGACGCGGCTTCGCGCGCCGAGCTGGTGGTGCCGATCCTGGCGGGCGGCGCGCTGGTCGGCGTGCTCGATCTCGACAGCCCCACGCCCGCGCGCTTCGATGAGGAAGACGTGGCGGGCTGTGTCAAATTGATACAGCGTCTCTCGGGCGCCCTCGCCGACATGGCAAAGCCGCCCGGCAAAGCGTAAAAGACCCGTTCACCACGCTCCGGGCTCGCTTGGGGCGAAGAGATGCGAACAGGGGATTCCTTTATGCGCAAGCTGAGCCTCATCCTCCTGGCGGCGAGCATCGCCGTCCTGCCCGCCGTCGCTTCGGCCCAGCAAGGCCCGCGCGGCGGACAGCGCCCCGGCGCCAGCTGGCGCGGCGGCGGCTTCACCGGCCCGGGCGTGCGCGGCCCCAACGTGCAGATGCGCGGCCCCCACGTCCGGGTGCGCGGACCCCACATGCGCGGCGGGAACGTCCGGATGCACGGCGGCAACATGCGCCGCGGCGGCGGCAATTTCGGCTTCCATCGCTGGGGCCCGCATCCCGGGCGCAACTTCCGGCACAGCCGGATGCGCCGCGGCTTCGTCATCAACCCGTTCTGGTTCTCGCCGCAATTCAACATCGGCAACTGGCAGACTTACGGCTTCGCCGAGCCCGGCGATGGCCAGCGCTGGGTCCGCTATTATGACGACGCCTATCTGATCGACGGCGAAGGCCGGGTGATGGACGAGCGCTACGGCGTCGAATGGGACCGCTACGGCGAGGAGTGGGCCGATCATGACGGCATCCCCGGCTATCACGGCGACTGGAGCGAGGGCGGCGAGGAGCATGCCGAGGAAGAATATCGCGAGGAGCATCATGGCGCCCGCGGCGGCCACGGCGGTTATGGCGGCTACGGTCCGCATCCGGGCTACGGCTATGGCGCGGTCCATGGCGGCTATTACGGCTACGGCGCCTATGCCTATCCGATCGTGATCGAGACGATCACCACCTCGGGCGGCGGTTATAGCGAGGAGATCGTCGAGGAATATGTCGAGGTCCGGCAGCGCCACCGCGCCCGCCGGCCGCGTCCGCGCTGCCAGTGCGCGCCGCCGCCG
>JBKJZJ010000066.1:0-6649 GCA_046715355.1 Allosphingosinicella sp.
TCCTCCTTGCAGACGCGGACCATGGCGCGGGCATAGGGGCCGTAGGAGGTGCGCTGCAGCGGCACCTGGTTCATGATCGCGGCGCCGTCGACCAGCCAGCCGATCGCGCCGATATCCGCCCAGGTCAAAGTCGGATAATTGAAGATGGTCGAATATTTGGCCGTGCCCGAATGCAGCGCCTCGATCATCGATTCGCGGCTCGTGCCGAGCGTCTCGGCGGCCGAATAGAGATAGAGGCCGTGGCCGGCCTCGTCCTGCACCTTGGCGAGCAGGATCGCCTTGCGGCGGAGCGACGGCGCCCGCGAGATCCAATTGCCCTCGGGCAGCATGCCGACGATCTCCGAATGGGCGTGCTGCGAGATCTGCCGGGTCAAGGTCCGCCGATAGGCTTCGGGCATCCAGTCCTTGGGCTCGATGAACTCGTCCGCCGCCACCCGCGCCTCGAAGGCGGCGAGCTTCTCGGGATCCTCGGTCGACGCGATCCGCGCCGTCTTCTGCATCTCGGTCGTGTACATAAAGGCTCCCTACCATTCGCCGACCGATCGGTCAATTAATTGCCGTGCCACACCCGGTCAACGCACGAGCCGGGCCGAGGCTGCTTGCGCCGATCCGCCGCCACGACTAGCTCAGGGCAATGCAGGTGACCGGCGATTATCACGCGAACGGCTACGCGCATATCGAGGGGCTGATCGACCCCCAGGTCGCGCAGGCCTTCCTGCAGGGCCTGAAGCAGGACATGGGCCCCGCCCCGATCCCGCTCAGCCGGGTCGCGAAGCACGTCAACCTGCTCAAGCGCCCGGCCTTCGAGGCCTATGGTCATTTCTACAAGCCGATGCTGTTCTTCCTGTGGGGGCTGACTCCGATCGTCGGCCGGATCGTCGGCCGCGACTTGCTTCCCACCTACGATTATCTGCGCATCTACCGCGCCGGCGACGTCTGCAAGGTGCATGCGGACCGCCTCTCCTGCGAGCACAGCCTGTCTCTGACCTTGGGCTATAGCGACGACAAGCCCTGGCCGCTGGAAGTCGGCCGCACCCGCCAGGACCCGAACGCCCTGGTCGACGAGGATTTCGGCGCCGAGCAGTTCGCCGCCATCCCGATGCGGGTCGGCGACGCCGTGCTCTACCAGGGCGTCCACCACCGCCACGGCCGCACCACGCCCAATCCCAACCGATGGTCGGCGCACCTCTTCCTGCACTGGGTTGACCGCGACGGCCCGTTCGCCGACCAGGCCTTCGACGGCCGGCTCGATCCCGCTAAGGTGGATTTCGCGTTCAGCTGAGCGCCGGGACAGGGGAGGACAGCATGCTCAACAAGGTCGCCTTCACCATGTATCCGGTCAGGGACATGCCGACGGCCCGCGCCTTTTACGAAGAGACGCTGGGCCTCGGCGCCAGCGGCAGCGGCGCGGCGAGCCCCTGGGTCGAGTTCGACCTGCCGGGCGGCGGCTGCCTCGCCATCACCACGGTGACTCCCAACGAACCGAGCGCCAGCGCCGGCGGCACGATCGCGTTCGAGGTGGACGATCTTGCGGCGACGGTCGCGGACCTCAAGGCCAAGGGCGTCGCCTTCGCCGCGGAGGGGATCGAAAGCCCGGTCTGCCACATGGCGATCGTCAAGGACCCGGACGGCAATGCGATCATCCTGCACAAATTGAAGCGGGAAATGTGAGCCGCCTCGACGACGCCATCGCGGCGCTCGAGGAGCGCGCGGACGCGTCGATCCGCGACGGCATGGCGCGCTACGGGATCGAGACGAAGGACCGGGTGATCGGCGTCCGCGTCGCCGGCATCCAGCAAGTGGCGAAGGCACTGGGCCAGGATCACGACCTCGCAGAGGAGCTCTGGCAAAGCGGCGTCCACGAAGCGCGGATGCTGGCCGCCTTCGTCGACGATCCGGCTTTGGTCACGCCCGCGCAAATGGACCGCTGGGCGCGTGCCTTCGACAATTGGGGGATTTGCGACACGCTGACCTTCAAATGCTGGGACAGGAGCCCGCACGCCTTCGCGATGGTCGATGCCTGGGCGGACGACCCGGCCGAGTTCGTGAAGCGCACCGCCTTCGCTTTGCTCGCCTGTCTCGCCCTGCACGACAAGAAGAGCGGAGACCAACCCTTCCTCGAGCGCCTGAAGCTGATCGAGGCCGCCGCGAACGACGAGCGCAATTTCGTCAAGAAAGGCGTCAGCTGGGCGCTGAGGGCGATCGGCGGCCGCAAGAGCCCCGCGCTTCGGGCCGCCGCACGCGCGCTGGCGGACCGGCTCGCGGGCGCGCCGGACAGGACCGCGCGATGGATCGGCAGGGACGCGGGGCGCGCGTTCGCCAGGTCGGCCGGCTAGGGAAAAGCGCGCTCCTGGATCAGACGCATGTCGAGCGGGTTGCCGTAGGCCGCGCGCAGCGCGTTCCTGGCCCTTGCCGGGTCCCGCAATCCCCAGAGCCGAACCTCGATCCGCCGCGGCGGGAGATGGACGATCTGGTAGGAAGGGAAGCCCGACCGGTCCAGCTGGGCCGCCCAGATCTCGGCGATCCCCAAAGCGGAGGGCCTGCTCAGCACATTGGGTCCTTCGAGGAGGAGCGCCATGCCGCCGGCCTCCGCGCGGGGATTGCGGGAAACGAGCGGGCCGGTCTCGACCTTCGTCTCCACGGCGCCGGCCCGATTGCCTCCCGCGGGCGGATCGTCGGAACAGGCGCCCAGCGCGATGCAGCAAAGAACGGCCAGGGTCCGCGGTCGCATGGCGAGCCCGGCTAGACCCGCTCGATCATTGTGGCGATGCCCTGCCCTACCCCGATGCACATGGTGCAGAGCGCATAGCGGCCGCCTTTGCGGTGGAGCTCCTCCGTCGCGGTGAGGACCAGGCGGGCGCCGGACATGCCGAGCGGGTGGCCGAGCGCGATCGCGCCGCCGTTCGGGTTCACCCGGGAATCGTCGTCGGCGAGGCCGAGCTGACGCATCACCGCGAGGCCCTGCGCGGCGAAAGCTTCATTGAGCTCGATCACGTCCATGTCGGCGATCGTCAGGCCGAGGCGCTTGAGCAGGTTCTCGCTCGCGGGCGCCGGGCCGATGCCCATGATCCGCGGCGGCACGCCGGCGACGGCGGCACCGAGGAAGCGGGCGCGCGGGGTCAGGCCGTTGCGCTTCGCGGCCTCCTCGGTGGCGATGATCAACGCGGCGGCGCCGTCGTTGACGCCCGACGCGTTGCCGGCCGTCACGCTGCCGTCGGGACGGACGATGGGCCTGAGCTTGCCAAGCGCCTCGACGCTGGTTTCGCGCGGGTGCTCGTCACGGTCCACGATCACCGGATCGCCCTTGCGCTGCGGGATCGAGACCGCGACGATCTCGGCGTCGAAGCGGCCGCCCGCCTGCGCCGCGGCGGCCTTGGCCTGGCTGCGCACGGCGAAGAGATCCTGGTCGGCGCGCGAGACCTGGAACTCCTGCGCGACATTCTCGGCGGTCGACGGCATCGTGTCGTCGCCATAAGCGTCGCGCATCTTCGGGTTGACGAAGCGCCAGCCGATCGTGGTGTCGTACATCTCGGCGTTGCGGTCGAACGCGCTGGTCGCCTTGGCCATGACGAAGGGCGCACGGCTCATGCTCTCCGAGCCGCCGGCGATGATGAGGCCGCCCTCGCCGCTGCGCAACGCGCGTGCCGCCATCGCCACCGCGTCCATGCCCGATCCGCACAAACGGTTCAGCGTCACGCCGCCCGACGTCTCGGGAAGCCCGGCGAGCAGCCCGGCCATGCGCGCGAGGTTGCGATTGTCCTCGCCGGCCTGGTTGGCGCAGCCCAGGATGACGTCGTCCACCTCCGCCCAGTCCACGCTTGGGTTGCGCTCGATCAAGGCCTTGATCGGGAGCGCGGCGAGATCGTCGGCGCGGACCTGGGCGAGGCTGCCGCCATAACGTCCGATCGGCGTGCGCACCGCGTCGCAGATAAAGGCCTGGGTCATTCGTCCTCTCCGATCACGGGCCCGCCGAGGCTGCGCGAATAGCCCTGGAATTCGGCGATCGCGCGGCCGTCCTCGCCGCGCACGCCGACATGGTAGACGCCGGCGCGCCCGGCAAGCGCCTGCTCGCGCGCTTCGGCGACCAGCCTTTCGCCCTCCCGCGCCGCGTCGAGGAAAACGATCGAGGCCTGCGCGGCGACGGTCTTCACATTGCGGCCGTTGCAGGCATAAGCGAAGGCGGTGTCGGCGAGCGCGAACACCATCCCGCCATGGGCGATGCCGTGGCCGTTGAGCATGTCCGGCCGGAGCGTCATCCGGATCCGCGCATAGCCTTCGCGGGCTTCCTCGATCTCGATTCCCCAGGCGGGGCCGGTGCCTTCGGCGGCCAGCATCGAGCGCGCCACCTTGTCCGCCATCTCGTTTGGGGTCATGGGGGCGCCATGGCGTACGAAACCATCGCGTTCAAGGTCGAAGGCGGCATCGCCCGCCTCACGCTCAACCGCCCCGAGCGGCTGAACAGCTTCACCGTGCAGATGCACGAGGAGACGGCCGACGCGCTCGGCAAGCTCGGCGATGCGCGCTGCCTGATCCTCACCGGCGCCGGCCGCGGCTTCTGCGCCGGGCAGGATCTGAACGACCGCGCCGTGGCGCCGAGCGAAAAGGTCGATCTCGGCGAATCGGTCGAGCAGCGTTACAATCCGCTGATCCGGACGCTGGTCTCGTTGCCGATGCCGGTGATCGCGCGGGTCAACGGCGTCGCCGCCGGCGCGGGCGCCAATATCGCTCTGGCCTGCGACATCGTCGTCGCCGCGAAGAGCGCCAAGTTCATCCAGTCCTTCGCGGCGATCGGCCTGATTCCCGACAGCGGCGGCACCTGGGTGCTGCCCCGGCTGGTCGGGCAGGCGCGCGCGCTCGGCCTGGCGCTGACCGGCGAGCCGCTTGCCGCTGAGCGGGCGGCCGAGTGGGGCCTGATCTGGAAAGCGGTGGACGACGATCGGCTCGACGCCGAGGTCGACGCGCTCGCCGCCCGCTTCGCAGCCGGGCCGACCATGGGCCTCGCCCGGATCAAGAAGATGATCCGCGAAAGCTGGGGCCAGAGCCTCGATTCCGAGCTCGACCGTCAGCGCGACGCGATGCGCGAGCTCGGCTTTTCGGACGATTATCGCGAGGGCGTCGCGGCGTTCATGGAAAAACGGAAGCCGAATTTCACGGGGAAATAGCCCCTTCCCTTGATGGGGAGGGTTCGAGGACGAGACAATGAAGACCCTGAAGCTCCTCAATTACGCAGCCGACCGCTGGATCGCGGGCGATGGCGGCCTGGCCGAAGTGCACAGCGCGGTCACCGGCGAGGTGATCGCACGGACCGGCAGCCAGGGCCTCGATTTCTCAGGCATGCTCGATCACGCGCGCACGGTCGGGGGGCCGGCTTTGCGCGCCCTCACCTTCCACGAGCGCGCCTGGATGCTGAAGGATCTCGCCAATGCGGTGATGGCGCGCAAGGAGGAATTGTACGAGCTTTCCTACGCGACCGGGGCGACGCGGGGCGATAGCTGGATCGACATCGAGGGCGGCGCCGGCACGCTCTTCTCCTTCTCCTCGAAGGGGCGCCGCGAATTGCCCAATGGCCGAGTGTTGATCGACGGCGCGATGGAGCCCCTGTCGAAGGGCGGCAGCTTCGTCGGCCAGCATGTCTTCACCCCGCTGCAGGGCGTCGCGGTCCATATCAACGCGTTCAACTTCCCGGTTTGGGGGATGCTCGAGAAGCTCGGGCCGACCCTGCTCGCGGGTCTGCCGGCGATCGTCAAGCCGGGCTCCTCGACCGGCTACCTCACCGAGCTTTGCGTGCGGATCATGGTCGAGGCGGACGTGCTGCCCAGGGGCGCGCTGCAGCTGATCATGGGCTCCACCGGCGACCTGATGGATCACCTCACCTGCCAGGACGTGGTCAGCTTCACCGGCTCGGCGGCGACGGCGATGAAGCTGCAATCCCACCCGGTGATCGCGCGCGAAAGCGTGCGCTTCGTCGCCGAGCGCGACAGCCTCAACGCCTCGATCCTGGGGCCGGATGCGGCACCGGGGACGCCCGAGTTCGACCTGTTCGTCAAGGAGGTCGCTCGCGAGATGACGGTCAAGGCGGGCCAGAAATGCACGGCCATCCGCCGCGCCATGGCGCCTGCCGAGCACCTCGACGCGGTCCAGGAGGCGCTGTCCGCGCGCCTCGCCAGGGTCAAGATCGGCGACCCGCGCGAGGAGGGGGTGCAGATGGGCGCGCTCGCCAGCCGCGGCCAGCTCCATTCGGTGCGCGAAGCCGTGGACGAGCTCGCCAAGTCTGCCCGGATCGTCTCGGGGGACCCCGACGTCTCGCCGGTCGCCGGCAACGGCGCCTTCATCGCGCCGATCCTGCTGCGCTCGGACGATCCCTGGGGCTCGCCGGCGGTACACGACATCGAGGCGTTCGGGCCGGTCTCCACGCTGATGCCCTATCGCGATCTCGACGACGCCATCGCGCTCGCCAATCGCGGCATGGGCAGCCTCGCGCTTTCGCTCTTCACCTTCGATCCCGCGGTCGCCGAGGAGTTCGTGCTCGGCGCCGCCGCCTTTCACGGCCGAATGGTGCTGCTCGACCGGACCAGCGCGAAGGAATCGACCGGCCACGGCTCTCCCCTCCCCGTCCTCGTCCACGGCGGACCCGGCCGCGCCGGCGGCA
>JBKJZJ010000067.1:0-13145 GCA_046715355.1 Allosphingosinicella sp.
GCCTCCGAGTTCATGGGTCCCGGCCTTCGCCGGGATGACTCATCTTCCATCACTCTCGCCGACCCGCTCGAGATCGACCTTGCCGGCTATGACGGGATCGTCGTCTCCCCCGGCGTGCCGCTCAACACCCACCCGATCGCCGCCAAGGCGCGCGAAGCGGGCGTGCCGGTGATCGGCGACATCGAGCTGTTCGCCCAAGCCCGCCCGTCGCTGCCGCCGCACAAGGTCGTCGGCATCACCGGCACCAACGGCAAGTCGACCACCACCGCTTTGGTCCACCACATCCTCAAGACCGCCGGCGTGCCGACGGCGATGGGCGGCAATATCGGCCTCCCCATCCTCGCGCAGGACCCGCTCCCGGAAGGCGGCGTCTACGTGCTGGAGCTCTCCAGCTACCAGATCGACCTCACGTTCAGCCTCGACTGCGACGTCGCCGTGCTGCTCAATATCACCCCCGATCATCTCGACCGCTATGACGGCTTCGAGGCCTATGTCGCCTCGAAGGTGCGGCTGCTGGACATGCAAACCGACCGGCACATCATGGTCATCTCGCGCGAATCGCAGTCTTCGTTCAACGAATATGAGGAGCGCTGGTTCGAGGACCACGACAGGGTCGTCGGCATTGGCGCGGACGAGATTGACGACCAGACTCAATGGCCAGCGCTGCAAGGCCCGCACAATGCGGAAAATGCCGCGGCGGCAATGGCGGTGTGCAGAGCGCTCGGAATTGCAGACGATGTCGTCGAGCAGGGCCTGCGCACCTATCCCGGTCTCCCCCACCGGATGGAGCGGATCGCCGAGAAGAACGGCATCCTGTTCGTCAACGACAGCAAGGCGACCAACCCCGATTCCACCGCGCCCGCGCTTGCCGCTTACCCGTATATCCACTGGATTGTCGGCGGGCGCGCCAAGAGCGACGGTCTGGGGCCCTGCGCGGACCAGCTCGGCCATGTCCGCGCCGCTTATACGATCGGCGAATCCGGGCCGATGTTCGCACGATTGCTCGAAGGGCGCGTTCCGGTCAGCCAGTGCGAATTGCTGGCGCGGGCGGTGGGCGAAGCGGCGGGCAGGGCGCGATCGGGCGAGGTCGTCCTGCTCTCGCCGGCCTGCGCCTCGTTCGACCAGTTCCGGGATTATGAGGCGCGGGGCGATGCTTTTCGCGCCATGGTGGGGGCACTGCCATGAGGCTGACAGCTAGGATGAGCATGGAGCCCGAGCGCCGCTCGAAGCCGCCCCGCTACGGCCGCTCGGACACGCGCTCGATCGCCAGATGGTTCTGGGAGATCGACAAGGTCCTGGTGATCCTGGTCGCGGTGCTGATCGTGATCGGTCTGATCGCTGTGGCCGCCGCTTCTCCCGCCGCCGGCCAGCGCCTTTCGGGCGAGGGTTCGAGCGTGCAGCCGCTTTATTATTTCTACCGCCAGCTGATCTGGATCGCGCTGGCGATTCCGGTGATGGTCGTGGTCTCGATGCTGCCCAAGGCG
The DNA here is from genome assembly GCA_046715355.1 of Allosphingosinicella sp. Lineage (GTDB taxonomy): Bacteria > Pseudomonadota > Alphaproteobacteria > Sphingomonadales > Sphingomonadaceae > Allosphingosinicella. The sequence goes on from JBKJZJ010000067.1 coordinate 1,485, forward strand.
CGGGCGCGCCGGCTCTGCCTGCTGGGCGCGGTGGTCTTCACCGGCCTCCTTTTCCTGGTCCCGGTGATCGGCACGGAGATCAATGGCGCGCAGCGCTGGATCGGCTCCGGCTTCGCGAGGATGCAGCCGTCGGAGTTCCTCAAGCCCCTGTTCATCGTCACCATCGCCTGGCTGCTCTCTCTCAAGGAGAAGGACCGTTCGCTGCCGGTGGTGCCGCTGACCGCGGTGCTGACCGGCATCATCGCCCTCCTGCTCATGCGCCAGCCCAATTTCGGCGAGACGATCATCTTCGTTTCCGCCTGGGTGCTGCTCCTGGCGCTGTCGGGCGCGTCGATGCGGATCCTCTACGTCCTGGCCGCTGGCGCGGTGGCGGCCGTGCTGCTCGCCTATCTCTTCTATCCGGTCGCGACCCAGCGGATCGACGGCTTCCTGTTCTCGCAGGGCGACACCTATCAGGTGGAATCGGCGATGCGGACCCTGACCAATGGCGGCCTGTTCGGGCTCGGGCCCGGCGCCGGCCTGCGCAAATTCTCGCTGCCCGAGCCGCACACCGATTATATCTTCTCGGTGATCGGCGAGGAGTTCGGCATCATCGCCTGCCTCGCCATCGCCATCCTCTACATGACGATCGTGGTGCGCGTGCTGGTCCGGCTCCTGAACGAGGAGGACAAGTTCCTCGTCCTCGCCGGCGCCGGCCTGGTCTGCCAGTTCGGGCTGCAGGCGATCATCAACATGGCGGTCAACGTCCATATCGCCCCGTCCAAGGGCATGACCCTGCCCTTCATCTCCTACGGCGGCTCCTCGATGATCGCGCTCGCCATGGGCTTCGGCCTGCTGCTCGCCTTCACCCGCCGCAACCCCCACCTCCACAGCGCGCCCTACAAGGTAACGCGGCGCGGGATCAGCCGATGATGTCGCGCCACTATGTGCTCGCGGCGGGCGGGACCGGGGGGCATATGATCCCCGCCCATGCGCTCGCCGAGGAATTGCTGGCGCGCGGGCACAGGGTGGCGCTGATCACCGACGATCGCGGCGCGCGCATCCCCGGCCTGTTCGATAATGTTCAGGTCCACGTCCTTCCCGCCGGGCGGCTGGCGGGCGGGCCGGTCGGCTGGTTCCGGGCGATCAAGGCGATCGCCGTCGGCCGGGCGATGGCGCTTCGGCTCTACGAGACATTCCTGCCCAGCGCGGTGATCGGGTTCGGCGGCTATCCGGCCCTGCCCGCCTTGCTCGCCGCGCGGCGCGACCGCATCCCGACCCTGATCCACGAGCAGAATGCCGTGCTCGGCCGGGTCAACCGGCTGATGGCGGGCAAGGTCGACGCAATCGCCACCGCCTACCCGAAGGTCGAGCGGCTGCCGGGCAAGGCGCTGGACAAGGTCCAGCTGGTCGGCAACCCGGTCCGCGACGAGATCGTGGCGCTGCGCGACCAGCCCTTTCCGGCTTTGACCGAGGACGGCATCTTCCGCCTGCTCGTCACCGGCGGCAGCCAGGGCGCCTCGATCCTCTCCGAGGTGGTGCCCGAGGGGCTCGCTCTGCTGCCCGAGCATTTCCGGCGGCGCCTGCAGGTCACCCAGCAATGCCGCGACGAGGATATCGAGAGGGTCCGCGCCCGCTATGCGGAGCTGGGCATCCCCGCCGACCTCGCCACCTACCTCCCCGATCTGCCCGAGCGGCTCGGCTGGGCGCATCTCGTCATCGGCCGCGCCGGCGCCTCGACCATCGCCGAGCTGACCGCCGCCGGCCGCCCCGCAATATTGGTGCCGCTGCCCGGCGCCACCGACGATCACCAGACCTTCAACGCCAGGGAGATGGCCAAGGCCGGCGGGGCGCGGATGATCGCCCAGCCCGGATTCACTCCCGTCGAGCTCGCCAAGCAGATGCAGAAGCTCGGCCTCGAGCCGGCCGCGCTCGCCAAGGCGGCCGAGCGCGCGAAGAGCGCCGGCCGGCCCGCCGCGGCCAAAGACCTCGCCGACCTCGTCGAGCGCACCGGGCGCGATCCGGGCGCCGACCCCCAGTTCGTGCGCGACAATGTGCTGCGGCCGATGCCGGGGACGGTGCCGGCATGAAAGTCGCGGGCATCGACATCGGCACCATCCATTTCGTCGGCATCGGCGGCATCGGCATGTCGGGCATCGCCGAGGTGATGAAGATATTGGGCCACGAGGTGCAGGGCTCCGACGTCGCCGAATCCCCCGTGGTCGAGAGCCTGCGCCGGAAGGGCATCCCGGTCGCGATCGGCCACAGCCCCGACAATCTCGGCGACGCCGCCGTGGTGGTGACTTCGACCGCGATCCGGCGCGGCAATGTCGAGGTCGAGGCCGCCTACGAGCGCCGCATCCCGGTGGTGAAGCGCGCCGAGATGCTCGCCGAGCTGATGCGCCTCAAATTGAACGTCGCGGTGGCGGGGACCCACGGCAAGACCACCACCACTTCGATGATCGCGGCGATGCTCGACGCCGGCGGCATCGATCCGACCGTGATCAACGGCGGCATCATCAACGCCTACGGCTCCAATGCGCGGCTCGGCAGCTCGGACTGGATGGTGGTCGAAGCCGACGAGAGCGACGGCAGCTTCCTCAGGCTCGACGGCACGATCGCGGTGGTGACCAATATCGATCCCGAGCATCTCGAACATTATGGCGGCTTCGAGCGGGTCAAGGACGCCTTCGTCGAGTTCGTCGAGAACGTCCCCTTCTACGGCGCCGCTCTGCTCTGCGTCGACCATGCCGAAGTCCAGTCGATCATCCCGCGGCTGCGCGACCGCCGCATCGTCACCTACGGCTTCGCCGCCCATGCCGACATCAGGGGCGACAATGTCGTGCCGGTGCCGGGCGGCAATATCTTCGACGTCTCGATCCGCGACCGCCACGGCGAGGTTCGCACGATCCAGGGCATTTCCCTGCCCATGCCCGGCCGGCATAACGTGCAGAACGCGCTGGCGGCGGTCGGCGTGGCGGCGGAGATGGGCATCGCCGACGAGGTCATCCAGCGCGGCTTCGCCACCTTCCACGGCGTCAAGCGCCGCTTCACCCGCGTCGGCGAGGTCGACGGCATCACCGTCATCGACGATTACGCCCACCATCCGGTCGAGATCGCCGCGGTGCTCTCGGCCGCGCGCGAGGGCGCCGAGGGCCGCGTGATCGCGGTCGTCCAGCCGCATCGCTACACAAGGCTGCACGATTTGATGGCGGAGTTCCAGACGGCGTTCAACGATGCGGACATCGTGCTGGTCGCGCCGGTCTATGCAGCGGGCGAGACGCCGATCGACGGCGTCAGCCACGAGGCCCTGGTCGAGGGACTGAAGCAGCGCGGCCATTCGGGCGCGCATGCCGCGGCGGACGCTCACGACGTGGCCCTGCAACTGGCCGGGATCGCGGCTCCGGGAGACATGATCATCTTTCTGGGCGCCGGCGACATCACCAAATGGGCCGCCGGCTTCGCCGAAGGCCTCAAGGCGAGGCGAGCGAAATGAGCGGCGCCGCGACCCTCGCCAAGGTGGCCGGCAGGCTCACCGCCGATGCGCCGCTGGCACCGCTCGTCTGGTTCAAGGCGGGGGGCAAGGCCGACTGGCTGTTCGAGCCCAGGGACGTCGAGGATTTGCAAGGCTTCCTGCGGGAGCTCGATCCCGGCGTGCCGGTGATGGCGCTGGGCCTCGGCTCCAACCTCATCGTGCGCGATGGCGGCGTGCCGGGCGTGGTGGTGCGGCTCGGCAAGGTTTTCGCCGGGATCGAGCGGCTGGACGGCGATCGGCTGCGCTGCGGCGGAGGCGCATCGGGCATATTGGTCTCCTCCAAGGCGCGCGACGCGGGCCTCGCCGGGCTTGAATTCCTGCGCGGCATACCGGGCACGGTCGGCGGCTTCGTCAGGATGAACGGCGGCGCCTACGGCCGCGAGGTCGCGGACATATTGGTCGAGGCGAAGCTGGTGCTTCGGAACGGCGAGCTCAAGACCTGGGGGCTGGAGCGCTTCGGCTACACCTATCGACACAGCGAGGTGCCCGAGGGCGCCGTCGTGGTCGAAGCCCTGTTCGAAGGCGTGCCCGGCGACCCCAAAGTGATCGGCGCCGAGATGGACCGGATCGCCGCCGAGCGCGAAGCCTCGCAGCCCCTGCGCTCGCGCACCGGCGGCTCGACCTTCAAGAACCCGCCGGGGACCAAGGCCTGGCAATTGATCGAGGCCGCCGGCTGCCGGGGCCTGCGCATCGGCGACGCCCAGGTTTCGGAGAAGCATTGCAACTTCCTGCTCAATCTCGGCGGCGCGCGCGCGGCCGATATCGAGGCGCTCGGCGAGGAGCTCAGACGGCGGGTGAAGGCGCAGAGCGGCGTGGAACTGGAGTGGGAAATCCAGCGCGTCGGGTTGGGGACCGACTATGCTTGAGCCCCTCCACGTCGCCGTCCTGATGGGCGGCTGGTCGGCCGAGCGCGAAGTCTCGCTGACCTCGGGCGCGGGCGTCGCCGAGGCGCTGGAGGGCCGCGGCCATCGCGTCACCCGGATCGACATGGGCCGCGACGTCGCCCAGCGGCTGCTCGAGGCCGCGCCCGACGTCGTCTTCAACGCGCTCCACGGCACGCCCGGCGAGGACGGCACCGTGCAGGGCATGATGGACCTGATGGGCCTCAAATATACCCATAGCGGCCTCGAAACCTCGGTCATCGCGATCGACAAGGAGCTGACCAAGAAGGTGCTGGTCCCGGCCGGCATCCGCATGCCGGAGGGCAGGATCGTCGAGAGCGAGAGCCTCTATGCTGGCGATCCCTTGCCCCGGCCCTATGTGCTGAAGCCGGTCAACGAGGGCTCCTCGGTCGGCGTCGCGATCATCAAGGCGGGCGGCAATCACGGCGATCCGATCGGGCGCGACGTCAAGGGTCCGTGGCAGGTCTTCGAGCGGCTCCTCGCCGAGCCGTTCGTGCGCGGCCGCGAGCTCACCGTCGCCGTGCTGAACGGCGAGGCGCTGGCGGTGACCGAGCTCCTGCCCAAATCGGACTTCTACGATTTCGACGCCAAATATACGGACGGGATGACCGAGCATGTCTGCCCGGCCGGGATACCGGAGGAGATCTCTGCGGCGGCGATGAGGATGGCGGCGGGGGCGCACCGCATCCTCGGCTGCCGGGGCGCCTCGCGCTCCGATTTCCGCTGGGACGACGAGAAAGGCGAGGCGGGGCTTTTCCTGCTCGAAGTGAACACCCAGCCCGGCATGACCCCGCTTTCCCTGGTGCCCGAGCAGGCGCGGGCGCGGGGCATCGATTATGCCGATCTGGTCGAGCGGCTATTGGAGGCGGCGTTATGAATGCGAGGATCGCAAAGGGCGGCGGCCGCTCGGCCCCGGCCCGTTCGAAGGGGCGGAGCGGCGGCGGATCGCGGGCCGCATCCATGCGCCGGCGCCAGCCCGAGCAGGGCATGTTCGAATCCTTGGGCTTCGAGCCCGGCGCCGCGCGCCGCATCCTGGGCTGGTCGGTCGCCGCCTTGGTCATGGTCAGCGTGGTCGCGGCGGTCTTCGCCTTCCGCCTGCCGCAGCTCGCCGGCCTCGCCATCGGCGAGGGCATCGGCCAGATGGGCTTCACCCTGCGCCACGTCGAAACCCGGGGCAACAGCCGCGTCTCGACCCAGGCGATCTACAATATCGCCTTCAACCAGGATTCGCCGGCCATGCCTTTGGTCGACCTCGACCGCACCCGGGCGCGGCTGCTCGCTTTGCCCTGGATCCGCGAGGCGCGCGTCTCGCGCCGGCTGCCCGACACTTTGGTGATCGAGGTGATCGAGCGCGTGCCGGTGGCGATCTGGCAGGATCCGCGCGGCCGGCAGATGCTGATCGACGCCGACGGCGTCTCGCTGGAGCCGGTCCGGATCGAGGCGGTGCCCGATCTGCCGCGGCTGATCGGGCCCGGCGCCAATAGCCGCTTCGCCGCGCTGAAGGCGCTGATCGACACCGTGCCGCGGCTGCGCCCGCAGGTGACCGAGGCCCATTGGGTCGGCCAGCGCCGCTGGGACATCCACTTCCAGAGCGGCGAGATCCTGACCCTGCCCGAGGGCGAGGAGGAGGCGCGCCGCGCCATCCTGCGGTTCGCCCAGCTCGATCAGCGCGACAGCCTGCTCGGCCGCGGCTTCGCCCGGATCGACATGCGCGATCCCACGCGCGCCTATGTCCGCATCTCGCGCGAGCCCGGCGCGCGCGTCCCCTCCGCGCCGCCGGCGCCCGATCCGGGGCGGATTCCCCGCGATCTGTCCGAGACGATTTGATGGTGCGTCGCCCCGCCCAGCCCACGGTCCGCACCTTGGTGGCGGCATTGGACGTCGGCTCGTCCAAGGTCTGCGCGCTGATCGCGGAGCCGGGCGTGGACGGCAAGCTCCGGATCCTGGGCACCGGCCAGCGCGAGAGCCGCGGCGTCAAGCGCGGCTTCATCGCCGACATGGAGAAGAGCGAGATCGCGATCCGCGAATCCATGGAGCAGGCCGAACGCATAGCCGGCACCCAGGTCGACCAGGTCTTCATCGGCTTTTCCGCCGGCGGCATGGTCTCCGACATGGTCGACGTCGAGGTCGGCATCGGCGGCGGCCGCATCGCCGACGAGGATATCGACGCCTTGCTCGCCAAGGGCTGGTCGTCGATCGAGCGCGAGGGGCGGCAATTGCTCCATGCGCTGCCGGCCTTCTACACGATCGACGAGGTCAACGGCGTCAAGCAGCCGCGCGGGCTCCACGCCGAGAAGCTCGCGGTCAACATCCACGTCATCACCGCCGATCCGGCGCCGTGGAAAAACCTCAACCTGTGCGTCCGATCCGCCCATCTCGGCGTTGAAGCCACCGTCGCCTCGCCGGTCGCGGCGGGGAAGGCTTGTCTGAGTGAGGAGGAACGCGAGTTGGGCGTTGCCTTGGTCGAGCTTGGCGGCGGCGTCACCAACGTCTCGGTGTTCGCCGGCGGCATGCTGGTCGGCCTGAAGTCGCTGGCGATCGGCGGCTGCGACATCACCGACGACATCGCCGCCGCCTTCGGCACCCGCCGGGTCGAGGCCGAGCGCATCAAATGCTTTTACGGCTCGGCGATGACCTCCCCCAGAGACAATCACGACATGATCGAATTGGCGCCGATCGCCGGCGGCCAGGAGGGCGTCGAGGCCTCGCGCATCACCCGGGCCCAGCTCGTCGCGGTGATCCGCCAGCGGCTCGAGCATCTGACCGCGCAGGTCGAGGAGGCGTTGAAGGCGATGGGCTTCGGCGGCGCCATCGGCCGGCAGATCGTGCTGACCGGCGGCGGCGCCGAACTGAAGGGGATCGCCGATTATGCGCAAGGCGTGCTCGGCCGCACCGTGCGCATCGGCCGGCCGAGCATGCCCGGCTTGCCCGAGGCGCATAGCGGCCCCGCCTTTTCGACCTTGGCCGGTCTCGCCCTGTTCGCCGCGTCTGGCGAAATCGACCTTCGCGTCGGTTTCGGGCCCAAGGAAATCGGCGAAAAGCCCGCCGGCAACTGGCTACAGCGCCTGATTGCGGCTTTTCGGACTCAGTATTGAGAAATCTGGGGAAAAGATGACACTCGCGTTAACTTTTTGCTCGCTCCCCAGAATCGCATCGGGCAAAAGCACTTATGAGACCGCGCCGCTCCAAACGGCGCATTGGGGAGACTGGTCATGAGCATCGATTTCATCCGTCCGGAAGTGGAGGAGCTTCGCCCCAGGATCAGCGTGATCGGCGTCGGCGGCGCGGGCGGCAACGCGATCGCCAACATGATCGGCGCGGACGTGCAGGGTGTCGATTTCATCGTCGCCAATACCGACGCGCAGGCGCTCAACCACAGCCTCGCGGACCGCAAGATCCAGCTCGGCCTCAGGATCACCCAGGGCCTCGGCGCCGGCTCCCGCCCCGAGATCGGCAAGGCCGCCGCCGAAGAGGCGCTGACCGAGATCGAGCAGGCGCTCGACGGCGCCCATATGTGCTTCATCGCCGCCGGCATGGGCGGCGGGACCGGCACCGGCGCCGCGCCGGTCATCGCCAAGGCGGCGAGGGACAGGGGGATCCTGACCGTCGGCGTGGTCACCAAGCCGTTCAGCTTCGAGGGTCTGAGGCGCGGTCGCGCTGCCGACGCGGGCATCGAGGAATTGCAGCAGCATGTCGATACGTTGATCGTCATCCCCAACCAGAATTTGTTCCGCATCGCCAATCCGAACACGACCTTCAAGGAAGCGTTCATGCTCGCCGACGAGGTCCTGCAGCAGGGCGTGCGCGGCATCACCGACCTGATGGTCATGCCCGGCCTGATCAACCTCGACTTCGCCGACGTCCGCTCGGTGATGAGCGAGATGGGCAAGGCGATGATGGGCACGGGCGAGGCCGGCGGCGACAATCGCGCCATCGAGGCGGCCGAAAAGGCGATCGCCAATCCGCTGCTCGACGGCGTCAGCATGAAGGGCGCCAAGGGCGTGATCATCTCGATCACCGGCGGCGAGGACATGCGGCTGATGGAGGTCGACGAGGCCGCCAACCATATCCGCGAGCTCGTCGATCCCGACGCCAACATCATCTGGGGCTCGGCCTTCAACAACGATCTCGACGGCAAGCTCCGGGTCTCGGTGGTCGCGACCGGCATCGGCGTCGAGGAGATCATGCCGATGCCGCAGCCGGCCAAGGTCTTCGCCTTCCCGGCCGCGCGCACCACCTCCACCACCACCACCACCACTGCCACCGAGCCGGCGATGGAAGAGGCCAGGCCGATCACCCTGACTCCGCCCGAGGAGGTGACCGCCACGATCGAGACCAGCGAGACCGAAACCACCCAAACCGAGGCCGCCGAGACGGAGATCAGGCTCGACGAGACCATGACGGCCACGGATGCGGGCGAGGACGAGGAATTGCTGCTCGACACCACCGACACGGCCACGGAGGAGACGATCGAGACGGAGACCACCGGCGGCACCCGCACCTGGCTCACTCGCGACGAGACGGCGGCGGAAGCCGTGCCGGAGCCGCGCCAGGCAGGCACATTGTTCGAGCGCATGTCGAGCATCGCCCGCGGCGCTCAGAAGGCGCAGGTCCCGGAGGAGGAGGAAACCGAGGAGACCCAGCGCCTGCGCACCGGCACCCGCGACCCGCTCGACATCCCGCGCTTCCTGAACCGGCAGAACAACCAGTAGGTTGAAGGCCGCCTGGGGATGAGTCGCCGGTCCGCGACGCCGCTGATCGATCGCCGGACATTCCTGACTTTTGCCGCCGCCGCGGCGGCAGCGCCCGCGCTCGCCGCGCCGGGCGCGGCGCAAGGCCGCATAGAGACGCTTGCGCCGCTTGGTTCCGCCGATCATCCTGAACCGCGAGTCCGGGTCTGGCTGCCGCCCGGCTACGGGGACGGTGCGCGCTCCTACCGCACCCTCTACATGCTCGACGGGCAGCTCGTCTTCGCAAGCGACGCCCAAGGCAATAACTTCGCCGCCGATCGCCGCGTCGCCCGGCTTGCCGCCGCCGGCCGCATCCAGCCGGCCCTGATCGTAGCGATCGACAGCCTCGAAGCACCGGCCGACCGCTTCCGGCAATATATGCCGCAGACGATCTATGATCAGGCGGAGGGCGGCTTGCGCGCGGCGATCGACCGCGAACTTGCCGGACGGCCGCTCGTCTCCGCGCAATTCCTCCGGTTGCTCACGACCCGGTTGAAGCCGTTCATCGACGCGCATTATCGGACCCTGGCCGGCCGCCGGGACACCGCCATCATAGGGGCCAGCATGGCCGGCCCGATGGCCGCCGCCGCCTTCGTCGAGGGACAGCAGGCTTTCGGTCGCGCCGCCTGCATCTCGCCGCAATGGCCGATCTACGACGAGCGCTTCATCGAGCATCCGCAGTTGCTTTCGATCTGGCCCCGCTATTTCGCGCGGCTCGGCGCTCCGCGGGGGCGGCGGCTATGGATGGACCACGGCACAAGGATGATGGACGCGGGCATGGCGCCTCATCAGATCGGGATCGCGCGGCGGCTGGCGGCGCTGGGATGGCGCCGCGGCCGAAACCTGGAGACACGCGTCTACCAGGGCGCCGGCCACGCTTTCGCCCAAACGGCCGTGCAAATGGACGAGCTGCTCGCCTGGCTGCTCGCCTGAGGCCGCCCGAAGGGGACAGTCACTTTTCCGTACCGTCGCGTCAGAAAAACATTGCCGTGCGGAAAAGTGACTGTCCCCATCTCTTCTCTCCCCCTTCCGGGGAGGGTTTAACGCTCCATCGCCTCCCAACACCGCCTGACCGCAGGATCGTACTTCTGCTCATTGCCGGTACAGGCTGGGCGCTGTCTATCCTCGAGCCCATGTATTCACGGACGATGCGGGGAATCCGCCGCGGCTTCGCGCTGCTGGGGATAAGCAGTCTTCTGGCGATGGGCGCGCAGGCGCAGGACCGCTCGGGCCTGCGGCAGGGCGCGGTCGTGCAGCCGCGGGGCGGGGGTGCCGGCGCCGAATTGCGGCGCAACCTCACCCAGCTCGCGCTCAATCCGCGCAGCGTCACCGCGTTGAACGGCGCCGGCCGCGCCGCGCTCGAAATGGGCGATCCCGACGCGGCATTGAGCTTCTTCGCCCGCGCCGTCGACGCCGAGCCGCGCAACGCCCGCGCCAAGGCCGGAATGGCCCAGGCCCTCGTCCATCTCGAGCGCGCCAACGACGCCATGCCCTTGTTCATAGAGGCGGTTTCGCTGGGCGCGCCCGAGGCGGAGATCGCCGCCGACCGGGGCCTCGGCTGGGATTCGCTCGGCCATCCGGCGCGCGCGCAGGCGGATTATGCGCTCTCGCTGCGGCGCGAGGACGATCCCGAGGTGCGCCGGCGGCTGGCGCTGTCGCTGGCGATCAGCGGCCGCCGGGACGAGGCGCTGAGGATCATCGACGGCCAGCTCAGAAACCGCGACCGCGCCGCTTTGCGTACCCAGGCCTTCATCCTGGCGCTGACCGGCGACGCCGCCGGCGCGGACCAGTCGGCGCGCGATACGATGCCGGCCGGCGCCGACGCGCTCGCCCCCTTCCTCGCCCGGCTGGCGAGCCTGAGCCCGTCGCAAAAGGCGCTCGCCGTCCATTTCGGCCATTTCCCGAGCGACGGCCGCGCCGCCGCTTACGCCGAGGCGGATCTCGGCGCCGATCCCAATGCGCTCGCGCTCGCGCAAGGGTCGGTGCCGATGGGCGCGGTCCGCGAGCGCGGCGCTTCGTTCGACACGGGCGCCGGCCGCCGCCGCCCGGGCGAGGGCGGCCCCAGCGTCGCCAGCCAGATCCGCCGCCCGGCGGCGCCGGTCGAGGCCCAGTCGCGCCGCAATGTGCAGCTCGCCGAGCTCCAGACCCGGCGCGCGCAGAGCCAGGGCCAAAGCCAGGGGTCCCCGCGCGGGCCCGCCCCGCCCTGGGCCGAGCCGGTGCTCGACGAAGGCCAGCCGCGGACCCGCTCCCAGCCCCGGCGGCCGTCGCGGGACGAGCCCCCTGCCTGGGCGGATCCGGAGCTCGACGAGCAACAGAGCCCGGGCTTCACCCTGGTGCCTCAGGGCCGGCCGCTCGGCACGCCGACGCCCGCCCCCTCCCGCCAGGAGCCCGCCGCGCCCGTCGAGGATTTCAGCAGCGTCACCGCGTTCGTCAATTCGCTGCCGCCGGAGGAGGAGATCGCGCCGCCGGTCAGCGTCGCGCCGCCCGTGCGGACCGCGCCCTCGCGCACCCGTAC
>JBKJZJ010000068.1:0-22925 GCA_046715355.1 Allosphingosinicella sp.
CGCTTTACGTGGGGGAAGGCTACGACGAGTTGGGGGCTCGCGTTGGCTGCGATGGCGCTCGGGCTGAGCGCCATCGCGGCTGCGGCGCAGCCGCAGCCCGAGGCGGTCACCGCCGAGCCTTGCTGCACGATTCCCGCGGGTACGCCCGCTGTCATCGAAATCACGGAGCCGGTGAGCAGCAGGGACCGGAGCGGGAGGCCCTTCGCTTTGCGTCTCGCCGAACCGATCAAGATCGGCGGCCGCACCATCGTCGCCGCCGGCACCACTGGAACGGGCGAAGTCGTTCATGCGCAGCCCGCCCTTCGCACGGGGCGCGCCGGGGAGCTCATCCTCGCCGCGCGCTACCTGCAATATCGCGACATCCGAATCCCGCTTCGCCGGCTTGGGTTCGCCCGCTCAGGCAGCGACGGCCACTATCTGTTCTTGCCGGGGCTGACGGTGCAAATGACGTTCCAGCGCGCCGGCGGGGACGTCGATGTGCCCGCCGGCGCGATCTTCCAGGTGCAGGTCGCCGCGCCGGTCCTGGTGCCTGCCGATTGAGGGCTAAGGGCGCTTTTTCCTGGCCTGCATGATCTCGCGGAACCGGGCCGCGCGGCCGGGCTTTTCGACCTGCTCGCCGCGGGCCAGCGCGACGGCGTCGTCGGGGACGTCGCGGGTGATCACCGAGCCGGCGGCGACGAGCGCGCCCCTGCCGATCGTGACGGGGGCGACCAGGGCGCTGTTCGAGCCGATGAAGGCGCCCTCGCCGATGGTCGTGCGATATTTGAAGAAGCCGTCATAATTGCAGGTAATCGTCCCCGCGCCGATGTTCGCGTCCGCGCCGATTTCGGCATCGCCGAGATAGGAAAGATGATTGGCCTTGGCGCCCTTGCCGAGCTTCGCGTTCTTGACCTCGACGAAATTGCCGATCCTGGCGCCCTCGCCGATCTCCGCGCCGGGGCGTAGCCGCGCATAAGGGCCGATCACCGCGCAGGCTTCGATCGTCGCGCCCTCGATATGGGAGAAAGCGCGGATCCTGACGCCCTCGCCGATGGTGACGCCGGGGCCGAAGAAAACGTTCGGTTCGACAAGGCTGTCGCGGCCGATCTTGGTATCGTGGCTGAACCAGACCGGCTCCGGCGCCGCCAGCGAGACGCCGCTCTCCATCGCTTCGGCGCGGCGCCGCGCCTGCCAGGCAGCCTCGGCGGCGGCGAGCTCGCCCCGGCTGTTGATCCCCTCGACCTCGTCCGCCGGCACCTCGATCGCCGCCGAGGCGCGGCCGTCCGCGGCGGCGATCATGACGATGTCGGGCAGATAATATTCGCCGGCCCGGTTGGCGTTGCCCACGCGCGCGAGCAGCGGCCACAATTGGTCGGAGCGAACCGCCATCAGCCCGGAATTGCAAAGGCCCAAAGCGCGCTCCTCCTCGCTCGCGTCCCGATATTCGACCATCTTGACGATAGTGCCGTCGGGCTCGGCGAGGATGCGGCCATATTGCCTGGGGTCGGCGGGCCGCGAGGCGACCACGACCGCGCCGTCCACCTCGGCGAGCCGCGCGAGCATCGCGCGCATCGTCGCCGCCGTGACGAAGGGGGTATCGGCGTAGAGGATCAGCACGTCGCCCTCGAAGCCGGCCAGGGCGCCTTGCGCCTGCCGGACAGCGTGGGCGGTGCCCTCCTGCGGTTGCTGGAGGACGACCACGCCCTCATGCGCGGCGACCAGGGGCTCGACCTGCTCGCTCTTGTCGCCGACCACGACCACCAGCCTTTCCGGGCTCAGCGCGTCGACGCTGGCAAGCAGATGCGCGAGCATCGGCCGCCCGGCGATCGGGTGCAGCACCTTGTGCAGCTCGGACTTCATCCGCGTGCCCTTGCCCGCGGCGAGGATGATGGCGGCGACGGGCCTGGTCATGGCGCGGCAGATGCCATGGAAAGCTTGCCAATTCCATAGCGCGCGGGGTGCCGCCGTCTGGCCGCGCCCGCGCGGCTTCGCCCGGAAAACCGAACTTATGGTTGCGCGGCACCGGCTTATCGCCCACATCCGCAGGCAACAGGGGCGACGCACGAAAGGGATTTCATGCCTTTGCCCCGTCTGTTGCTTCCCGCTTTGCTGATCCTGCCCGCCCCCGCGCCGGTCCTCGCGCAGGTGCAGGCGCCTTCCGCGCCGGCGCGCGAATCGACGATCATCGTCTATGGGAACGATCCCTGTCCGCAGCCCGAAAGCGAGAGCGACGCGGTGGTCTGCGCGCGCCGGCCCGAGGAGGAGCGCTACCGCATTCCGCGCCAGATCCGCGAACGCCAGCAGACCGAGACCAGCTGGGCCTCGCGGGTCGAAAGCCTCGAGGAGGAAAGCCGGCCGATGCGGCCCGGCAGCTGCTCGGTCGTCGGCTCGGGCGGCCAGAGCGGCTGCACCAACGCGCTGATCCGGCAATGGTTCGCCGAGCGCCGCGCCCTCCGGGCGGCCGAGGCGGGCGTGCCCTGATCAGGGACTGGGCGGAAACTCCGTCCAGCCGTCATTGGGCCAGCGGAAGCCGGTGTAGGTCAGCGTCACGCTGAATTCGAGCGCGGCGACCTGATGCCACCAGCCGACCGGCACGTAGAGCATGTCGCCGGGCGCGAGTTCGATCTCGTAGCGCCGGGCCCGGCGCGCGGACGGATAGAGCGCGAGGCGGGCCTCGTCGGTCAAATCGTGGACGTCGCTGAACACGTGAAGATTGTGGTGGAGATGCCGGGTCTCGGACGGCGGCAGCAGCACGATATGCTTGCGGCCGACGACCTGCGCGATGAGATTGTTGGTGAGGTCGAAATGGAGCGGCGTCAGCGTGCCCGCCGGGCCGATCCACATCATGCCGGGCCCCGGCGTCATGAAATCGGGCAGCGGCCCGAGATCGCGGTCGAGCGGCGCCAGCGCGGCGCGGTTGCGTTCGTTGTTGCTGGCGGTGATGTAGGCGTCGTTGCCGGGATCGGCTTCGATCAGGTCGAGATAGGAAGCGAACGGCAGGGTGCGCCGGAACGCCTCCTTGTCGATCTCGAAATCCCGGCTCGACGCGCGCCCTCCCTGATAGTCGATCGGCGCCGCACCGACCGTTTCGCGAAGATAGGAGGGCGTCCAGCGCCGGAGCGCCGGCCATTCCTCCATCGCGCCCCCGATCAGCACCGGCCGGGCCGGCGCGTAGAATTCGTCGAGGAAGTCCTCGGCGCCGATGCCGCGCACGCGCTGGATGTCGCGATGCCAAGGCGAGAGCGCGCGCTGGCGCTCCATGAAGTCGAGCAGCCATTGGCTGCGGCGCAGCGCGAGCTCGGCCGCCGATTGCGGAATCGGGTCCATCGGCCCTGGTTTGCGACACTATTGTTGCGGTTTCGGGAAGGCCGGCCTCAGTCGGCGACCCGAAAATCCGCGCGATATTCCGGCTTGATCAGATTGTAGATCGGCCGATCGAGCCTGATGAACAAAGTCTCGCGCCCGGCGGCATAGCTGCCCAGCGCATAGTCGCTCGTCCGCACCTCGAAGCTGTTTGCCGGTCCGCCGATCGGGATCTCGCCGCTTTCGTTGAGGCCGTAGGCGAGCTCGCTGGCCTGCGGACATTGGATGCCTTCCATGTTCTCGCGCACGGCGCGCAAGGCCTCACAGATCTTCGCCTGCAGCAGGGGGCGGGCGCGGTTCCACGAGGTGAACAGGTCGCCGAAGCGGATTCGGCGTCCGGTCCGGAGGTCGTAAATCCGGTCGGCGACGCCGAACGCGCCGTGCGCGCCACCCAGAAACTGGTCGGTGGTGACGAGCACCGACAGCAGGCGCGACCCGGAGAAGCTGAATTCGTGCCGGACGGTGCGGTGGCAGGGCAGTTGCTCGCTGCACTCATCGCCGAGCCTGGCCTCGGCGATTCCCTCGGCGCGCAGCGCGCGGAAAATCTCCGGATAGCGCGCGATCATCGCGTCGGCGGTCCACAAAGCGCGCCGGTTGGGGCCGCGCTCCTCGAAATAGAGCTCGCGGGCCAGCACCTCGCCCGACGAGCGCTGCTGCGCCTGCGCGACGGCCGGGGCCGAAAGGCAGGTTATCGCCAGCATGGCCCGGCCAAGCCAGATTCGCGTGATCATGCCGCTTCTCCCCTGGAAGGCCCCGAATTTGCCACGGCGAAGGCGGAAGCGCAATCGACCGATCAGGCGCGCGCCTTCCTCCACAAGTGCCGCGCCAGCATCAGCGGCGGCATCCTCAGCCAGTGCGAGCGGACATAGAAAGCGAAGCGGAGCAATTTGCGCTGTTCCTGCCCCCAGCCGTTGCGGGCGAGCAGGCGCGCCTTGAACAGCGGGTCGGCGAGGGACCGGGCGCGCCAGCCGGACGGCGCCGGCGTGCCGTAGAGGTCGCCGGCCAGGCGCACGGCGCGGCGCACGGCGCGCTTCAGCTGGTGGTGCGCGGCGCGGGCGTCGAGCTTCGCCCAGAAATGGGGATCGGCGGCGGCGAACTCACGCAGCAGCCGGTCGACGTCCCACAGATTCCTGAGGCCGCCGGCGAGGTCGCCATCGGCGAACAAATGCGCGGCGGCGTGGACGATGATGTCGGCGGGCGAGAGGATGCGCAGGCCGTTTTCCAGCGCGACGCTGTCGGCGATCAGCGCCTCGGCGTCGGGACTCGGGCGCGCGGTCAGGGGCAATATGGTGTGGTGGACGTCGATCATCCGGTCGCGGGTGCGGTGGATGAGCGGCGGCAGCTCGTGCATCCAGCGGCGGTAATAGACGTCGTCATAGCCGTCCGCCTCCTTCATCCGCTCCCAGCCGGCGGCGAGCAGGGCCGCTTCGACCGCATCGAGGCTTGCGCGCGGGACCATGATGTCGAGGTCGCCGACGCCGCGGCCGATGCAGGCGTCATAATCGGCGGCGTGGAAGGCCGTGCCCTTCAGCAGGATCACCGGCACGCCGAGCGGGGCAAGCGCGCGGCGCGCCATCTCCGCCTCCCAGAGCGCCTGGGTGCGCGAATAGGCCGCGTCGCGGCGCGCGGCCTCGAACACCGCCTCGACCCGGGCGGGGAGGTTGCGCCTTTGCATCCGGAAGGCGAGGCTGCCGATCAATTGCTCGGCGCGGGCGGCGCTGATCAGGCCCGGCCAGTCGCAGGCCTCCACCGAGGCGGGATCGCGCAGCGCGCGGACGAGGAGCTTCGCGTTCATGCCGCGCGCGCCCGCCAGAAATCCTCGACCATGCCGACCGCGCTGTCGGTATCGGGATAGTCGATGGCCAGCGCCGGATTGGTCGCGATCAGGCGGTTGAGCGCGTCGAAGCCGCTCCGGCCGAGCGCGACATAATTGGTCGAGGCCTGCGTCAGGCGCATGAACACCTCCGCCGCGCCGACGCCGCGCACCGCCTCGGCCTCGCCGAAGCGGGGGAAGAGGATGAGCGCGGGCCTCGCCCGCTCCCCCATCCGCGCCAGCGCCGCGTCATTGGGGCGCATGTGACGGATCGCGCCCTTGAGCGTGCCTTCGAGGCGCGGGCCGAAGCGCTCGGCCGGCACTTCCGCCTCCATCACGGCGATCGCGCCGTTCTTGAGGCTGACCGCGCGCGGGAAAGGCAGGAGGTCCCCGCTCGCCATGTCGAGAAGCGCGAATTCGTCGCCCATCAGCCGCCAGCCGCGCTCGCCGAGCAAGGCGGCGAGGGTCGATTTGCCCGCCCCCGATTCGCCGGTCATGATGAGGGCGCGCCCGTCTTTCTCGACGCTCGCCGCGTGAAGCAGCAGGTAGCGCTTTTGCCCCAGCGCCATTTGCAGGTTCATGCCCATCTCGGCGGCGAGCAGGCCGTGGGCGAGCGACAAAGGCGCGGCGTCGGCCAGGGTGTAATCGCCCCTGATCGCGACCGAGGGCCGGATGAAGCGGCGCCAGGGCCGTTCGGGCTCGAGCCGCACGGTGAAGTCGGCGAGCCCGTCCTCTGGCGCGGGATAGGCGGCGTAGAGCCGGGCGAGCGCGTCCAGCGGCGCCCTCCAGGCGCTGCCGATGCGGAAGGCGAACGGGCCGATCCGGATGTCGAGCCGGTGCCTCATGCGCGGCGCACCAGCCCGGCGGCCTCGAGCTCGTCGAGGCGGGCGCGGAGCGCGCTTGTCGCCTCCTCGCCCTCGAAATCGTAATGCGCGCGCAGCCGCGCGAGCAGCTCCGGCGCGTCGGCGGGCCCGGCCTGGAGCGCCGCCAGTATCTCCGGCGCGGGCGGCGCGACGATATGAGTCATGCCCGAAGGTTCGTGGAACAGCACCGAGAGGCCGTCGAGCGCGACGGTCATGACCGCGCTTTCAGGGTCGGCGATGTAGAGCGGACCGGCCATGCCGGCGCCTTCTTAGCTTAGGGCCGCGTCTGCAGCGAGGCGTAGCAGGTGAATCCGCTCATCCCCGACTGCAGGCGCCTGATATAATTGGCATAGGCCTGAGCGGATGTCGGATCGGTGCCGGCGGGCGTGGTGCCGGAGCGCAGCAGCGACTTGACCTCCTCGCCCTTCAGCCGCCGCGCCAGCGGGGCCGCGGCGCCCGGCGTGCCGGGAGCGACGAGAGTGCCGTCGGCGGCGATATACTGGCCGCCGGCATGCGGGCCGGGCACCGGAATCTCGCAATTGAGCACCGAGCCCGCGGCCTGCGCGAGCGCGGGCCGGACCGTCACCACCGTCGATGCCGCCGCCGCGCCGAGCACCAGGACGGTGCGCCGGCTCGGAACGAAGGCGCTGCCGCCAGCCTGGTCTTTATCAGTGCCGCTCATGGAAATTCCGATACACCTCCGCCCTTTATTAAGGGTAAAGCGCCCGCGAGGCGAGCGGAACGGCAAGGCCGTCCCGCCATGGGACGGACGAAGGCATGGGGGATAAGATCGTGACCCGGGCGATCGCGGCGGCGGCCGTCGCCGGCTTGGGCGTCGCCGCCGCCTTGTGGGCCGGCGCGGCCCCGGCGGCCGCCCTGCTCGCCTTGCTCGCCGGGGCGGCGGCCTTCGCCCTCGCCCCCCGCGCCGCGCCGCCCGAGCCGATGCCCGAGCCCGCGCCCGTCGAGGAGGCCGCGCCCACGGGCGCCGAGAATCTGGTGGCGGCGTTCGAGGAGCCGTTGCTGGTGGTCCGCGACCGGCGGGTGCTGATCGCCAACGAGGCGGCCAAGGCTTTGCTCGGCGCCCATATCGAGGGCTCCGACGTCCGCCTGGCCATCCGCCACCCGGCCGCGGCCGAGCCTCTCGCCGGCGACGGCGGCGCGGCGCCGGTCCGGATCGAGCTGGTCGGGCTTGGCGAGGTCGGCCGGCCCTGGGAGATGAGCGTCGCCCCCTTGCCCGACGGCAGCCGGCTGGTCCGCCTCGCCGACCAGAGCCAGGCCCGCGCCGCCGAGCAGATGCGCGTCGATTTCGTCGCCAATGCCTCGCACGAGCTCAGAACGCCGCTCGCCACCTTGCTGGGATTCATCGAAACCCTGCAGGACGAGGAGGCGGTCGACGCGGAGACCAGGCAGCGCTTCGTCGCGATCATGTTCGGCGAGGCGACGCGGATGCGCGACCTGCTCGACGATCTGATGTCGCTGTCGCGGATCGAGGCCGAGCGCTTCGCCTTGCCGCGCGACAGGGTCGACCTGCTGCCGCTGATCGAGGAGGTGAAGGCGGCGCTGAAGCCGCTCGCCAAGGGCCGCCCGTTGCGCGTCGAAAACGAGGCCGGCGAGGCGATGGTCGGTGGCGACCCCCTCCAGCTCGGCCAGATGCTGAACAACCTGATCGTCAACGCGCTCAAATATGGGCGGCCCGGAACGCCGATCCGGATCCGGCTCGACACGGTCGCGGCCGACCTGGTCCGGCTCAGCGTCATCGACAAAGGCGAGGGCATCCCGGCCGACCATATTCCCCGCCTCACCGAGCGCTTCTACCGCGTCGATCCGGGCCGCAGTCGCTCGGTCGGCGGCACCGGGCTCGGCCTCGCCATCGTCAAGCACATCGTGCTCAGGCACCGCGGCCGCCTCGACATCGCCTCGGAGCCCGGCGAGGGCACCACCGTCTCGGTGTCGCTGCCGAGGGCGTAGGTCGGAAAATCCCCTACACGTCATCCCCGACTTGATCCGGGATCCATGAACACGGAATGCGAGAATTCGGCGCTTCCGTGTTCATGGATCCTGACTTTCGTCAGGATGACGGGCTGGGCCTCTGTCATCAAAGAGTCACCGGACCACCCCACTGATTTGCCGGTCCGGCCGACGGGGCCGCGGGGCTGACGAACCGGCATGAACCGCTTGAGACGATCCTTCCTGTCGCTGCTGGCGGCGGCCCTCGGCCTGTCCGCGCTCGCCGCCTGCGAGCAGGCGCCGCGGCGGCAGATTCTCGTGGTCGGCTCGTCCACCGTCTACCCTTTCACCACCGCGGTGGCCGAGCGCTTCGCCCAGAACCGGCCGAGCTTCCACGCGCCGATCGTCGAATCGACCGGCACCGGGGCGGGCATGCACCTCTTCTGCGGCGGCGTCGGCGCGCGCTTCCCCGACGTCGAGAACGCCTCGCGGCGGATCAAGGCGTCGGAGCTCGCGGCCTGCCGCGCCAACGGGGTCAACCATGTCATCGAGGTGCCGATCGGCATTGACGGGCTGGCCCTGATCGAATCGTCGACGCGGCCGACCGGCTTCAACCTGACCCTGCGCGACGTCTATGCCGCGCTCGCCGCCGAGCCGTTCGGCCGCCCGCAGACCGCGCGGACCTGGCGCGACGTCAACCCGTCGCTGCCCGACGTGCCGATCCTGGTCTACGGGCCGCCGCCGACCTCGGGCACGCGCGACAGCTTCGTCGAGCTGATGCTGACCAAGGGCTGCGAATCCGATCCGGCGATGGCCGCGCTCAAGCGCAGCGACCCCGAGCGCCAGACTCGGCTCTGCACCCGCATCCGCGAGGACGGCGCCTTCGTCGAGGCGGGCGAGAACGACAATCTGCTGATCCAGCGCGTCTCCCAGAACCGGGGCACGATCGGCGTGCTCGGCTATTCCTTCATGGAAGAGAATCTGGATCGCGTGCGCGGCGTGCCGATCGGCGGCGTCGCGCCGAGCGCCGAGACGATCCGCGGCTTCACCTATCCGGGCGCGCGCCAGCTCTACATCTATGTGAAGGGCGAGCATCTCGACGCGGTGCCGGGCCTGCGCGAGTTCCTCGCCGAATATGCGCGCGGCTGGGGGCCGGGCGGCTACCTCACCGACCGCGGCCTCATCCCCCTGCCCGACGCGATGCGCGAAAGCGCGGCGGCGATCGCGCGCACGCTGCCGGCGATGAGCGGGGCGGGGCTGCATTGATGTCGCTGAGCTTCATCGTCCTGCTCGTGCTCGGGCTCGGCTTCGTCGGCTGGCTCAGCGCCAAGGCGCGCGCCGCCGCCTTCGCCGGCCCGGACCGGAGGCGGGCGCATTCGCTGCCCGGCTATCATGGCTGGTACGTCGCCTTGTGGGCGGTGATGCCGGCCTTGCTTTTCCTCGCTTTCTGGGCGTTCCTCTCCGAGTGGCTGATCGCCGACGCGGTGCTCTCGAGCCCGCAGGCCGCCGCACTTCCCCATGTCGATATGCAGCGCGCCGCGGTCCTCGCCGAGGCGCGCGGGCTCGCGGCGGGCGACGGCGCGAGCGCGCGCCACGCTTCGGCGTCCGCGCTGGCGCCGGTCTATGCGGGCGCCATCTCCTTCTACAACTGGCTCGGGCTCGGCATCGCCTTGCTGATCGCCTTCGCCGGCGGCGCCTGGTCGTGGAGCCGGCTCTCGCCCACCTTCCGCGCCCGCACCCGGGTCGAGCGGATCGTCATGGCGCTGCTGCTGACCGCCTCGCTGATCGCGATCCTGACCACGCTCGGCATCTTCCTTTCCCTGCTGTTCGAGACGGTGAAATTCTTCACCCACGTCTCGCCGGTCGAGTTCCTGACCGGGACCAGCTGGAGCCCGCAGACCGCGATCCGCCCGGACCAGGCCGGCTCTTCGGGCGCGTTCGGGGCGGTGCCGCTCTTCTGGGGCACGATCTTCATCGGCGCGATCATCGCGATGATCGTCGCCATCCCTTTGGGACTGATGAGCGCGATCTACCTCACCCAATATGCCAGGCCAAGGGTGCGCGCCTGGATGAAGCCGCTGCTCGAGATCCTCGCCGGGGTGCCGACCGTGGTCTACGGCTATTTCGCCGCGCTGACCGTGGCGCCGGCGATCCGCGACCTTGGCATCACGCTTGGCTTCCATGCCTCGACCGAATCGGCGCTCGCCGCCGGGCTCGTCATGGGGGTGATGATCATCCCCTTCGTCTCCTCCATGGCCGACGATTCGATCGCCGCGGTGCCGCAGGCGATGCGCGACGGCAGCCTCGCCATGGGCGCGACCCGCTCGGAGACGATCAAGCGCGTGCTGGTCCCCGCCGCTCTCCCCGGGGTGGTCGGCGGCGTGCTGCTCGCGGTCAGCCGGGCGATCGGCGAGACGATGATCGTGGTGATGGCCGCCGGCCTCGCCGCCAACCTCACCGCCAACCCCTTCGCCAGCGTCACCACGGTGACCACCCAGATCGTGCAATTGCTGACCGGCGACCAGGAGTTCGACAGCCCCAAGACCTTGGCCGCCTTCGCGCTCGGCATGGTGCTGTTCCTGGTCACGCTCGCGCTCAACATCGTCGCCCTGCGCGTCGTGAAGAAATATCGCGAAGCCTATGAGTGAGGCCTTCATCCCCGTCGATCCGACGCCGACCGACTGGCGCGATCCGGCGATGCAGAAGCGCATCCGCCGCCGCTACGCGGCCGAGCGGCGCTTCCGGCTGGTAGGGCTCGGCGCGGTCTTGCTGTCGGCGGGCTTCCTCGCCTTCCTGCTGGTGACCATGGTCGCCAACGGGCTGGGCGGGTTCAGCCGGACCGAGCTCAGACTCGACGTCGACCTCAGGCAGGCGGGGGTCGCGCTCACCGCCGCCCAGCTCGCCGGCCCGGACGCCGAGGCGGCGCTCGCCGAGGTGGATTTCGAAGGCATCGTGCGCGCCGCCGCCGACGCCCAATATGGCCGCCGCGGCGCGCGCATCTTCTCGCCCGCCGCCCGTCTGGTGCTGCGCGACGCGGTGCGCGCCGATCCCGGCCTGCTCGCCCGCCCCGCGACCCTGTGGCTGCCGGCCGACAGCGCGATCGACCAGGCCGCCAAGGGCCACGGCACGCCCGAGGCGGCGGCCCGCTACCGGCAGATCGAGCAAAGGGGCCTGGCGCGCACCGGCTTCAACACCACCTTCCTGACCGGCGCCGACGCCACCGATCCGACTTCGGTCGGCATCTGGGGCGCGGTCAAGGGTTCGCTGCTGACCATGATCGTGACCCTGTTGATCGCCTTTCCGATCGGAGTGCTGACCGCCGTTTATCTCGAGGAATATGCGCGGCGGAACCGCTGGACCGACATGATCGAGGTCTCGATCAACAATCTCGCCGCCGTGCCCTCGATCATCTTCGGCCTGCTCGGCCTCGCCTTCTTTCTCCAGTTCATGCACCTGCCGCGCTCGGCGCCGATCGTCGGCGGGCTGACGCTGGCGCTGATGACCATGCCGGTGATCGTCATCGCCGGGAGGAACGCGATCAAATCGGTGCCGCCCTCGATCCGCGACGCCGCGCTCGGCATCGGCGCGAGCCGGATCCAGGTCGTCTTCCACCATGTCATCCCGCTGGCGCTGCCGGGCATCCTCACCGGCACGATCATCGGGATGTCGCGCGCCCTGGGCGAGACCGCGCCGGCGCTGATGATCGGGATGCGCGCCTTCTTCGCCTCGCCGCCGGGCGGCTTCGACGAGCCCGCGACTTTGCTGCCGGTGCAGATCTTCCTGTGGTCCGACGAGGTCAGCCGCGGCTTCGTCGAGAAGACCTCGGCGGCGATCATCATCCTCCTGGTCTTCCTGCTCGCGATGAACGGGCTGGCCATCTATCTTAGAAACAGATTCGAGAAGCGCTGGTGATGGACATCGAAACCACGACCGCCCCGAAGATGACGGCCCGAGGCGTCAGCGTCTATTACGGGCCCAACAAGGCGATCGACGATGTCTCGATCGACGTCGGCCGCGAGCATGTCACCGCCTTCATCGGCCCGTCGGGCTGCGGCAAATCGACCTTCCTCAGGACGCTCAACCGGATGAACGACACCATCCCGAGCGCGCGCTTCGAGGGCCGGATCGAGCTCGACGGCGAGGATATTTACGCGCCTTCGATGGACGTGGTGCAGCTCAGGGCCCGGGTCGGCATGGTGTTCCAGAAGCCCAACCCGTTCCCCAAGTCGATCTACGAGAATGTGGCTTACGGCCCGCGCATCCACGGCCTCGCCGCGGGCAAGGCGGAGATGGACACGATCGTCGAGCGCTCGCTCAAGCGCGCGGGCCTCTGGGACGAGGTCAAGGACCGGCTCCAGGAAAGCGGCACCGCTTTGTCGGGCGGCCAGCAGCAGCGCCTCTGCATCGCCCGCGCCATCGCGGTCGATCCGGAGGTGATCCTGATGGACGAGCCCTGCTCGGCATTGGACCCGATCGCCACCGCGAAGATCGAGGAGCTGATCCACGAGCTTCGCGGCCGCTATGCGATCGTCATCGTCACCCACAATATGCAGCAGGCGGCGCGGGTCTCGCAGAAGACGGCCTTCTTCCATCTGGGCACGCTCGTCGAATATGGAGAGACGACGGAGATATTCACCAATCCGCGGATGACCCGCACCAAGGACTACATCACCGGCCGCTACGGCTGAGGAGTACCGGACAATGGCAAGCACGGGCCACACGATCAAAGCCTTCGACGAGGAGCTGGACACGCTCCGCGGCACCATCTGCGAGATGGGCGGGCTCGCAGAGGCGGCGATAAGCGAGGCCATGCAGGCGCTTGTGCGCCGCGATCCCGAGGCGGCCGCGAGGGTGGTCGAGGGCGACGGGAGGATCGACGCGCTCGAATCCGAGGTCGAACGGCAGGCGGTGCAGATCATCGCCCTGCGGGCGCCGATGGCCGACGATCTGCGAGAGGTCGTCGCCGCGCTGAAGATCGCCGGCGTGGTCGAGCGGATCGGCGATTATGCCAAGAATATCGCCAAACGCGTGCCGAGCATCGAGGACAGCAAGATCAGGCCCCTCTCCCTGCTCCCCGAAATGGCCCGGATCGCCGGCGAGATGGTGCACAACGTGCTCGACGCCTTCGCCGCGCGCGATTCGGCCAAGGCCGCGGCAGTCTGCGATCGCGACGCCGCGGTCGACGATTTCTACAACGCCATCTTCCGCGCCTTGCTCACCCACATGATGGAGAACCCGCACAACATCACGCCGGCCACCCACCTCCTCTTCGTCGCCAAGAATCTCGAGCGGATCGGCGATCATGCCACCAACGTCGCCGAGATGGTCTATTTCGCCGCCACCGGCGAGCATCTCGGCGACCGCGCCAAGGGCAAGGACACGGCCAGCATCGGCGCCGGCGATCTGGGGTCGGCCCGTGCCGACGACTAAGGGCAAGATTCTCCTCGTCGAGGATGACAAGGCGCTGGTCGAATTGCTCGTCTATCATTTCGAGCGCGAGGAATTCGAGGTCTCCCACACGCCCGACGGCGAGGAAGCCCTGATCCTCGCCCGCGAGACGCCGCCCGACCTCGTCATCCTCGACTGGATGCTCCAGTCCCTCTCCGGGATCGAGGTCTGCCGGCAGCTGAGGCGGATCCCCGAAACCGCCAACGTCCCGATCATCATGCTCACCGCCCGCGGCGAGGAGGGCGACCGCATCCGCGGCTTCGAGACCGGCGCCGACGATTATGTCACCAAGCCCTTCTCCCCGCGCGAACTGGTGGCGCGGGTGACGGCGGTGCTGCGCCGGGTGCGGCCGGCCCTGGTCGGCGAGCAGCTTTCCTATGCCGACATCGAGATGGACGTGGCCGGCCACAAGGTCCGCCGCGGCGGCGCGGCGGTCGCGCTCGGGCCGACCGAATTCCGGCTGCTGCGCCATTTCCTCGAACATCCCGGCCGCGTCTTCTCGCGCGAACGGCTGCTCGATTCGGTCTGGGGCCAGGACAGCGAGATCGAGCTGCGCACGGTCGACGTCCACATCCGCCGGCTCCGCAAGGCGATCAACGCAGGCGCCAAGGCCGACATCATCCGCACCGTGCGCTCCGCCGGCTACGCGCTCGACGCCGACGGGCACGCCTGACTGGAACAAATTCCCCGCGCCACGTTTTAGAACTCGTGACCGCGGCGATTATTCCGCGGCCCGCCTGCGTGCGCGCCGCTTGAACAGGCGCCCCACTCAAGGAGGACATTCGATGAAATCTCTGATCTTCGCCGCCGCTCTGCTCACCGCCGGCGCCGCTTATGCGCAGCAGACCGTGCCGGCCGGCAACACCGCCCCCAAGCAGGACTCGCGCGGCGTCACCGTCATCTCCGACCCGGCCACCGCCCCGGCCGGCGCCAACGAGCCGATCCCGCCCGCCCCTCCGGGCGCGGTCTGGGTGCCCAACCCCAACGCGACCGCCGCCTTCGCGCGGCAGGCCTCGACCGGTGAGAAGCCGCCCTGCTCGCGCACCGTCACCGACAATTGCACGCAGACCTACGAGGTCGGTCGCCGGGGCCGTCGGCGCTAGCCAGCTTTGCGATTTCCCGCGTGATCCCCTAACCGGCTCAGCTTCGGGTTGAGCCGGTTCAGGGGAGTCTTCAGCGCATGACGATCAGTTTCGAGGGCCGCGTCGCCATTGTCACCGGCGCCGGCGGCGGGCTCGGCCGCGCTTATGCGCTGGAGCTCGCCCGGCGCGGCGCCAAAGTGGTGGTCAACGATCTCGGGGCGATGCGCGACGGCGCCGGGCAGAGCGCCTCGGCGCTGGCGGTGGTCGAGGAGATCCGGGCAGGCGGCGGCGAGGCGATGGCGGACGGCGGCAACGTCACCGACGAAGGCCAGATGATCGCGATGGTGGAGAAAGCGGTCTCCGCCTGGGGCGGCGTCCATATCCTGATCAACAATGCCGGCATCCTCAGGGACAAGAGCTTCGCCAAGATGGCGATGTCGGATTTCCGCGCGGTGACCGACGTCCATCTGATCGGCTCGGCCAACGCCACCCACGCGGTGTGGGAGCGGATGCGCGAGCAGGCCTATGGCCGCATCCTGATGACGAGCTCGTCGACCGGTCTCTACGGCAATTTCGGCCAGGCCAATTACGGCGCCGCCAAATTGGGCCTCGCCGGCTTCGCCAGGACGCTGGCGCTCGAGGGCGCCAAATATAATGTCCGCGTCAACACGATCGCCCCGACCGCGGCGACTCGGATGACCGAGGCGCTGTTCCCGCCCGAACTGCTCGAGCGCTTCAGGCCCGAGCTGGTCGCGCCCGCCGCGCTCTTCCTGGTCTCGGAGGAGGCGCCGACCGGAACCATCCTCGGCGCCGGCGCGGGCGTCGTGCAGGCGGCTTATGTGACGCTGACCAGGGGCGTCGCGCTCGCCGAGGCGACGCCCGAGGCGGTGGCGGCGCAATGGGAAGCGATTACCGACCGCGCCGGCGAGAGCGTGCCCCAATCGGGGACGGAGCAGGTCGCCGCGATCCTCGAGCGGTTGCGGAAAAGCTGATCGCGGACCTCCGGCGGCCCCTCGCAATGGATGTGATTCAGTCTTCCCGCCGTTGACCGGGGCCGCCCATCATGCTGAAACACCGGGGTTCGCGCAGCCGTGCTCGCATGAAGCAATGCGCAAGGCCCGGCGGGCGCGATTTCAGGGGAGGATGATCATGTATAGCCAAAGCGATCTCGAAGACGCGGTGGCGGGCGGCGCCGTGACCGCGGAGCAGGCCGCGAGCCTGCGTAACTTTGTCGCCGCCCGAAACTGTACGCCGACCGCGGATGAGGAACATGCCCGCATCCTGCTCGGCTTCAACGACATCTACGTCTTTTGCGCCTCGATCCTACTGTTCGTCGGGCTCGGCTGGCTCGCGGGAAAGATCGAGCTCGACTCGCCCATGCCCTCGCCGATCGTCGCGTTGGTCGTGACCCTCGCCGGCTGGGGGTTGGCCGAATATTTCTCGCGGCGCCAGCGCCTTGCGCTTCCCGGGATCACCTATGCAGTCACAGTCGTCTACGGCGTGTTTTTCACGCTGCTGTTCGCCGCGATGATGATCCTGGAGCCGCCCGTCAGCCCCGCGACCTCCAACATTGTCAGCGCGGTCTGCGCGCTGGTCGCCGCGGGCGCCGCCTTCCTCTACTGGAAGAGATTCAAGGAGCCGATCTCCTTCTCGCTCGGCGCGACCATGGTGGCCATTGCGATCCTGTTCCTGCTTGGCGCGACCATGGAGTCCTATCCCTCCGGCGACCTCGTCGAGATCGTCATGCTGGTCCTGGGCCTGCTGATCTTCGTCTATGCGATGTATTGGGACGGCAAGGACGTGTGCCGGGTGACCGCGCGCGCCGATGTCGGCTTCTGGCTCCATTGGACGGCGTCCGGCTTCGTGGTCATCGCCCTCGCCTCCTTGCTCAACCTGTTTGAGGGAAGCGTGTCGGCCGGCATGTCGATCCTGGCGATCGTGCTGTTCCTCCTGCTGACCCTGATCGCGCTGGCGGTCGGCCGGCGGGTCTGGGTGCTCGGCGGCTCCATCCTGTTCGGGATCGGCCTGTATCATCTGATCCAGGGTCCGCCGCCCGAGGTGGAGGATTTCGACTCCATGGGCAGCTATGGCGGCGGCTCCAGCGGCTATGGCGGCGGCTCCAGCGGCTATGGCGGCGATATCGGCGGCTATTACAGCTCGATGCAGGACAATAGCATGATGACATTGCTCATCGTCGGCATCGTGCTGGTGCTGATCGGCATGTTCTGGTCGCCGATCCGCCGCATGGTGATCGCCGTTCTTCCCGCGGGCCTGTGCGCGCGCCTGCCGGTTGCCGGGCAGCCCGCGGCGACGGCGGCCCAGACTTTCGACTGATCCTGGGTCCGTCCTCGGCACCTCGGGGAAAGGCGAACCCCTTCGCAGCAATGCGAAGGGGTTTTCCTTGCTTGCCCGCAGGTGTATTGTAATTCTAATACACTGATGCTAGGGTGGCGGAATCAGGGAGACGTTTCAGATGTATAGCGAGAGCGATATCGACGCCGCGGTGGCCGGCGGCATCCTCGGCCCGGACCAGGCCGCCGCGTTCCGCGACTTCGTCGCGGCGGGCCGGCCGATGTCCGCCGTCGACGAGGAGCATTTCCGGCTGCTGACCGGCTTCAACGACATCTTCGTCGGCATCGCCGCCTTGATCCTGCTGGTCGCGGTCGCCTGGATCGGCCAATATATCCCGCCCAATATCGGCGGCGACGGCCCCTCGCCTTTCCTCGGCCTGTTCGTCGCGATCACCGCCTGGGGCCTTGCCGAATTCTTCACTCTGAAGCGGCGCATGGCGCTGCCCAGCATCATCCTCTCCCTCGCTTTCCTCGCGGGAACTTACGCCTTCGCGGCGGCGACGCTGACCCTCCTGGTCGGCGAGCGCAATTTTTCCGGCGCCTGGCAGGTGTTCATGGTGCTGTCGGCGGGCGCGGCGGTCACCGTCGCCGCGGCCTGGGCGCACTGGCGGCGCTTCAAGGTGCCGATCACGATCGCCGCCGGCACCGGGGCGGTGATCGCGTTCGTCATCGGCCTCGTCGCCATGGCCGTGGTCGGCGAGGGCGGGCACATGTCGCGAGCCGAGGGGGAGCGCGTCCACCTCATCCTCGAGATCACCGCCCTGCTGCTCGGCCTCGCCGCCTTCGTCTTCGCGATGTGGTGGGACGCCTCCGACCGCCGCCGGCAGACGCGGCGCTCGGACGTCGCCTTCTGGCTGCATCTGCTGGCGGCGCCGCTCATCGTCCACCCGATCTTCTGGCTGCTCGGCCTCATCGAGGGCGACGCTTCGATCGGCAGCGCGATCGCGGTGGTCGTCCTCTACCTGGTCATGGCGGTGCTGGCATTGGCGATCGACCGGCGCGCGATCCTCGTCTCCGCGCTCGCTTACGTGCTCTGGGCGATCAACATGCTGTTCCGGGAATCGGGGGCGGTGGAGCTGAGCGTCGCGCTGACCGCGCTCGTCATCGGCTCGGCCCTGCTCCTGCTCTCCGCCTTCTGGCCGAACGCGCGGCGGGCGGTGGTCGCGCCGCTGCCGGAGGGCCTGCAGGCGCGCCTGCCGCTGCTCGACCGGCCGGCGACGCGGATCGCGCCGGCCTGACGCCGAATGGGGACAATTGCCCGCAACTGTCCCCTGCCCACCTTGAAAAGCGGGCGCGCAGGCGCCACCGTCGCCGCAAGGAGACGCGATGAACGGCACCATCCTCGATCATGACGCTCAGGGCGGCGGCGTGCTGCGCGGCGCGGACGGGCGCCGCTACGCCTTCGCCGCGGCGGAGTGGAAGAGCGCGACGCCGCCAGCACCCGGCACCGCCGTCGATTTCGAGCCGGACGGCGAGAGCGCGCGCGGCCTTTACGCCCTTCCCGTGCCCGACGCTGCCGCCACGCCCGCCGCCGTCGCCGATCCGGGCGCCTTCCTCGCCGCCCGGCCGGGACTGCCGATCGCGATACTGCTCCTCCTCGCCTGTTTCCTGCCCTTCCTCACGTTCGGGCCGCTTTCGGCCAACCTGTTCAACGTCGTCGAAGTCGGGTCGACGGCCGACCGCCTTGCGCCTTATGTGACTATGGAGACGGGGCTCTGGCTGTTCCGTGGCCTCTATGTCGTGCCGCTGCTCGCCTTGGTACTGATCTTCCAGGAATGGCGCGGCCGGGCCGGCCCGTGGCTCAGAATCGGCACTGGCCTGGTCGGCCTCCTCGCGCCGATCGCGATCACGTTCGGCGCGCGGGCTTTGTTCACGCAGGTCCCGGAACCCGTCAGCATCGGCGCGCGCTTCGTTCGCTACCTGCGCAAGCATGTGCAGCTCGACATGTTCGAGCCGAGCATCGGCATCGGCTGGATCGCGATCGGCCTGCTCGGCCTGGCGCTGATCGCGGTCGGGATTTTCTGGAGCTCGAAGCGGGCGGCTAAGCCGCCACCACATTGAGCAGCCTTCGCTCCAGCGGCGCCGAGGAGTTACGGGGACACTATACTTAATTGGTGCGCGGTGTCGGGGCGGGAGTTACGGGGACACTATACTTAATTGGCGCGCGGCGTCGGGGCGGCGACCCACGCCTAACCCCGCGAGGTGTGTGAATTAAGTATAGTGTCCCCGTAATTAGGTGGCGACCGCTTTAGCCCGCGACGAGCTTCAGCAGCCGCCGCTCGAGCGGGGCGAGGATCGAGCCGAGCTCGGGGCCGCGGCGCAGCACCTGGCCGCTCTCGCCGATCAGCGCCCAGGCGCCCTGGCGCGCGCCGGGCCGTTTCTCGATCCGGACCTCGGGAGTCTCGGCGGTGCGGCGGAAGGCCCAGAAGGCGGCCGCGCCGGGCTCGAAGGCGATCGCATAATCCTTCCACAGTCCAGCGGCGACCATGCGGCCGTAAAGGTCGACGATGCGGTGCAGCTCGAAGCGTGTGAAGCCGGTCTGGCCTCCCGTTGCCCGAGACGGAAACGGGAGGACCGCGCCCATCAGGCCCGGTCTCCGTTGCTCACCTTGCGCGCCCTGGCGGGCCGTTCCCTGCCAGCGTCGCGCTCCTCGACCAGCTCGGCGATGCGGGCGCGCAATTGCTCGACCTCGGACTGCAGCAGTTCGAGCTTCTGCGTCGCCGGATCGAAGGTCTCCGCGCAGGTGCCGTAGGGCAGGAAATTGGCCGAGCTTTCCTCCGCGTCGACCAAGGTCGAGCGCGCCGGAATGCCGACCATGGTCGCCCCCGGCGGCACGTCGCGGGTCACCACCGAGTTGGCGCCGATCCGCGCCCGCGCGCCGACGATGATCGGGCCCAGCACCTGCGCGCCCGAGCCGATGATGGCGCCGTCCCGGAGCGTCGGATGGCGCTTGCCGCCAATGCCGCTGGTCGGGTTGGTGCCGCCGAGCGTGACCTGCTGGTAGATGGTGACGTCGTCGCCGATCTCGGCGGTCTCGCCGATCACGACATAGCCGTGGTCGATGAAGAAGTTGCGCCCGATCGTCGCGCCCGGATGAATGTCGATCCCGGTCAGCATCCGGGACCAATGGTTGACCAGCCGGGCGAGGAAGTAAAGCTCGCCCTGGAACAGCCAGTGGGCGATGCGGTGGTAGAACAGCGCCCAGACGCCCGGATAGAGCAATATCTCCCAGCGCGAACGCGGCGCCGGATCGCGCGCCTTGATCGAATCGAGATAGGCCAGCAGGCCGAAGGACATAAAATCGCGCGCTCTTGCCGTTCGGGAGAAGAGATAGGCCGCAAGCGCGCGGATTACCAGATGGAGCGAGCGCAGGGTCGGTACGCGATCATGGCTCATCGACTTTCATCCGATATCGGAGTCATCCCGGCGAAGGCCGGGACCCATGAACTCGGAAGATGAAGAACACGCGACGACGCCTTCGCGAATTCTCATGAGGCGGTGTTCATGGGTCCCGGCCTTCGCCGGGATGACTCGGTTGGTTGCAAGCCTCACATCACCGCCAGCGTCTTGTTGTCGAAGGCGCCGGGGAACTCGCTTGCGATCTCGACCTTGCGTTCGATCGACTGCAGGATCTCGGCGGTGAAATTGACGCCGGCGAGGTCGCAGCAGGCGAGCAAATTGCCCGGGCTGAACACGTTGACCTCGAGGATCTTGTCGCCGACGATGTCGATGCCGACCAGGAACATGCCGTCGGCCATGAGCTTGGGCCGGATCAGCTCGGCGATGCGCAATTCCTTCTCGGAGATCTCGACCGCCACGGCCTTGCCGCCGGCATGGATGTTGGAGCGAATGTCGTCGCCCGCGCTGACCCGTCTCAGCGCCGCATATTTGTTGCCGATCTGGAGTGGGCGGCCGTTCATCAGGAAGAAGCGGATGTCGCCCTTGGCCGCGGCGGGTACATAGGCCTGGGCGATGATATAGCCGTCGCGCGTAATCGCCTCGATCATCTGGTTGATGTTGGAGGCGTTCTCCGAGCCGACCAGGAACACGCTCTGGCCGCCCGATCCCTGCAGCGGCTTCAAGATGATCTTGCCGCCGTGCGCCTTGGCGAATTCCTTCACGTCGCTCGGGAATTTGGTGATCAGGGTCTCGGCGCGCACCGCTTCCGGGAAGGACTGGAAATAGAGCTTATTGATCGCCAGCGACAGGCTGTCTGGATCGTTGAGCACGAGTACGCCGCGCGCCGCCGCGGCGCGGCCGAACAGGATGCCGATGTCCGCCGCCCAGGGCGTCTCCATCGCGTCGAGCGAGGGATCGCTGCGCAGCATCAGCACGTCGATGTCGGCGATGTCGACCAGGTCGGATTCGGCCGCCACGGCCTGCATGTCGTTGAAGAATTGCTGCGCGCTGCGCTGCTTTTTCTCCGGCGCGAAGCGGGCGTGGACGCGCAATGTGTCGTCCGGGCTCAGCATGAAATCGCCGGGCAGGACGTAGCACACCCGATGCCCGCGCTTCACCGCCTCGTGCGCCAGAATCGTGGTCGTGTAGCGGGCATGCTCCTTGGCCATGTCGTTCACGAAAAAGGCGATCAGCATTCAAATCTCCTGCGGGATGAGCTGTGAGAGAGAGGCGAGCTGGCGCATCGCGGCGATGCGCGCCTGCGCTTCGGGCGAGGCCAGGAATTCCGGCAGGCTGCGCGGGCGCCGGAGCAGGCCGCGCAGCTCGAGCTCCTCCACCACCGGAATGTGCCGCGCGGCAATCTTGCCGAACCAGAATGGCGCCAGGTCGCGGCCCGCGGCGAGATGATCGAGCACCTCCTTGAAGCCGCGCAGATAGATGGCGTCCTTGGTCAGGCCGCCCGAGCGGAAGACGCGCCCGACGATGTTGAAGGCGGTGCGGGCGGCGAAGCCATGCTCGTCGCGCAGCAGGCGGAAGCATTGGATGAAATCCGCCCCCTCGATCATCGCATCGACGACGAGCACGCGCGCCGCGAGCAGGCGCAGCCGCGCCGCATTGAGCCCGCCGACCGCGCATTCCGCGAACACGCCGAGACCTTCCTGCACGCCCTCATAGCCGGCGAGCCCCGCCTCAAAGATCCGCAGCCCCTGCGCGGCGCCGTTGACGCAGGTGAGCAGATGCACGCTGACCTCGTGCTGGAGCAGCGCGTCGAGCCGGCGGCGGCGCATCCTGGTGTCGGCCGCGATCAGCAGCTCGTGGCCGGAAACCATCATGCCGGCGGCGATGTCGGCGCGCAGGCTGATCACTGCCTCGAAGGCGGGATTGGCGGCGCGGTAGCGGCCGACGAGCAGCCGCGCGGCATCGCGGACCGCCGCGGCATCGACCATGTCGGTATCGGTCCCGCCGCTCTTCTCGACCTTGGCGAGGATGTCGCGCGCGCTGTCGAGCAGGGAGCGCTCGACCGGGCCGTAAAGCATCAGCGACGCGTAACGGAAATCGGGCGTGTTGCGGCATTCGAGCATGGTCAGCTGCTGGCCGAGCTCGCGGCGCTTTTCCGAGAACAGGGTTTCGAGCACGGGATCTTCGACGCGGCGCATGTCGATGGCGTAGAGATCGCGTTTGGTGCGCTCGGGATCGACGGTCAGCGGACGGTAGCGGAAGTCCGGCTCCTCCCGATGATGCGAAGCCTTGAACCGGTCATAGGCGGCCGCGCTGTTGATCGGCGAGACGCTGAGCAGGAAATCGAAGGATGTGGCGATCTTGAACAGCTTGCGATCCACCGTGCGCGCGGCGGCGATGAACGAGCTGCGGCCGAGCGCGCGGTGCGACGAAGGAGCGCGCCCGCTGGTCTCGTCGATGAACGTGCAAAAGCCCTGAAGCAGCGCGTCGAACACCCCGATGCTCAGTTCGTGGAGGAGCTGCGGGTAGATGCCGTCCTCGCCGGGGATCCGGTAATTCTGCGGAAGGCCGAGCGAGATGTGCGACAGGACGGGCGCGCGGCGAATCAGCGCCTCGACGCCGGGCTCGCACCAGCGCCGGGAGACGCGTTCGACGGTGCAGGCGCGAAGGTCCGCTTCGATGCCGCCGAGCGCGCGTTCGAGGCGGGTCGCGGCGGCCGAAG
>JBKJZJ010000069.1:0-3755 GCA_046715355.1 Allosphingosinicella sp.
GCGCGCGCCCGCGCCTCGCCGAGCGCGATGGTGGCGGCGGCGTGGCGCGTCTTGGCGGCGTCGAGCGCGTCCGACAGCGGCCTCGCCACCAGCAGCCAGCCGAGCACGATCACGGCAAGCGCGAGCATGACGAGCAGGAGACGCCGCTCGCGCCGGCTGCGTTCGGCCCACCAGGAGGAGGCGCCGCCGTTCATGCCGGCCTCAGCAGCAATTCGGCCGCAGTGCGGGCCCCGCCGCCGGGCTGCGCCGCGCCCTCCTGGACGACGAGCCCGCCGGTTTCGATCTGCCGGCGCAAGGCCGCCAAAGTCGCCGGGCTGTCGACGGTGACCACCGCCGACAAGCTCCCGTCCGGGCGATAGTCGATCCGGGTCAGCTCGACATTGGGGACCAGCCGGATCGCCTCGAACAGGGTCGAGGCCAGGGGCACGAAGCCTGGCCGCGACTCGCCGCGCGCGGGCGAGCGCGCCGCCAGCGCCGCCGCTTCGTCCTCGAGCCGGCTGGCGGAGGAGGAATAAGCGATGATCTGGGCGAGCTGGACGATCAGCGACAAGGCGGCCAGCGCCAGCGCCAGCCAGGCGACCCGGCGCAGGCTGGATCCGTCGACCTTCCACTGCCGGCGGCGGGCGAAGGCGCCCTGGCGGAGGTTGACCACGGGCGGCGACAGCGCGGCGGCGAGGCCGGCCTCGAACGCCGCCTCGTCGACTATCTCGGTCGGCGCCTCGCCGACCAGGAGGTGGGCGAGCTCGGGCTCGACGCTGAACGCGGCGGCGGCGGCGCGGTAATCGGGGACGCTCCCCGCGTCGCGCCGGACCAGTCCCTCCTCGGGCGGGAGCAGCAGCAGCGAAGTGGGGACGATGATGTCTGGATCGCGCGCGGTCCACGCCGTCATCAGCGCCACGGGCGCGAGCGCGACGGGCGTCAGGTCGCGCTCGGGCAGGCCGACCGCGACATGCATGTCGGCGAGGCTGGCGGCGCTGGCGTCGGAGAGCATCAGCCGCGCCGCCGCCGCGGCCTGGGCCGGGGCGAGACCCTCGGCCAGATCGAGCCAGTGGATCGTTACCTGCGCGCCGGGCACGGCGAGCGCGGTGCGCGTGCCCGCCGGCAGCAGCACCTCGTCGCCCTCCTCGCCGCGCGCGGCGACGCGGCCGCCCTCGATCAGCAGCCAGCGCCCCGGCGCCACCCCGTCGCCGGCGAAGGCGAGGAGGATGCCCGAGCCGGGATCAGTTGGCGATGTCGGCATCTGTTCCCGTGCCGCCCTCGCGGCCGTCGGCGCCCAGGCTCATCACCGTATAGGGCTGGCCGTTCCGTCCGGGCGCGGCGTAGACGTAGGGCCGGTTCCACGGATCGTTGGCGACGCGCCGCAAATAGGGGCGCAGCGCCGCCAGCCCCTCCCGAGTGGTCGGATAGCGGCGGTTGTCGACATAATATTGCTGCACCGCCCCGTCGATCGTCTGGATGTCGGTCCGCGCCTTCTGGGCCGAGGCGGTGTCGAGCGCCGGCACGACGTTGATGATGACGATGGTGGCGAGCAGCCCGAGAATGACGATCACCACCATCAGCTCGACCAATGTGAACCCGTCCTCGTCATCCCCGCGAAATGAAAGGGGACCCAGACGGCGGCGGAGCCAGGCCCGGAGGCCGACTGGATTCCCGCTTTCGCGGGAATGACGATGAAAGATCTTACCCATCAAATTCCACCAGCCAATGTATCGAGTTGCAGGATCGGAAGCAGGATCGAAAGCACGATCAGTGCCACCACCACGCCCATGACGATGATGATCGCCGGCTCGAGCAGCGACAAGGCGGTCGTGGTGAAGGCGTCGAACTCGCGCTCCAGATAATCGGCGGCGCGCTCCAGCATCACGTCCAGCTTGCCCGAGGCCTCGCCCGAAGCGGCGAGATAGACGAGCAGAGGCGGGAAGATCCCCGCCCGCCGCATCGCCCCCGAGAGGCTGCCGCCGGTGCGGACCTGCTCGGCGATGTCGGCCATGGCGGCGCGCAGCACGCGGTTGTGGACGGTGCCGATGGTCAGCTTCAGCCCCTCGAGCAACGGCAGCCGGCTCGCCACCATGGTCGAGAGCGTCCGCGCCATGCGCGCGGCGTGGAGGTCGCGGATCAGCCGGCCGACCAGAGGCAGGCGCAGCAGGAAGCGATCGAACTTCATCCTCACGCCCTCGTCCTTGAGCGCGCGCAGGCTGAGGAACACCGCGGCCGCTATCACGAGCAGGATCGCCCACCACCAGGCGGCGAGGAAATTGGAGAGGCCGATCACCATGCGGGTCAGCCAAGGCAGCGACTGGCCGACGTCCTGGAATTGCTCGACCACCTTGGGCACGACGAAGATCATCAAAGCGAAGACGACGAAGGCGGCGACGAAGGCGAGGATGATCGGATAAGCGAGCGTCGAGAGCACCTTGCTCCTGACCTGCGCCTGCCGCTCCATCAGATTGGCGAGCCGCTCCAATATCGGCGGCAGCGTTCCCGAGGCCTCGCCGGCGGCGACCATCGCCCGGTAGAGCGGCGTGAAGCTCGCCCCCTCGCGCGCCATCGCATCGGACAGGCGCAGGCCCTCGACGACGCCGGCATGGACGTGGCTGAGGACGCGCCGCACCTCCTCGCGCTCGGCCTGGCGCGAGATGGTGCGCAAAGCCTCTTCGAGCGGGCTGACCTGGATGAGCGTGGCGAGCTGGCGGGTGAACAAGGTGACCTGCTTGACGCCCATCTTCCTGCGCCGGAACAGGCCGCGCGAGAGCAAAGGCCGTCCGTCATCCTCGCCGGCGGGCTCGATCCGCACCACATAGAGTTTGCGGGTGACGAGCTGGTCGCGCGCGGCCTCGCTGGTTTCCGCGCGCACCGAGCCGCGCCGCTCGCGGCCGGCCGTATCGAGCCCGACATAGGCGAAATCAGGCATCGGCCGCCTCGCGGCGCGAGACCCGCACCGCTTCCTCCGGACTGGTCACGCCGTCGCGGACCAAGGCCCGGGCCGCAATGGTCAGCGTGTCGCTGTTGCGGAAGGCGTGCGCCTCGATCGCGACCTCGTCGGCGCCCGCATTGATCAGCCGGCGGATCTCGTCGTCGACCCGCGCCGCCTCGAACAGGCCGATCCGCCCTTTATAGCCGCTGCCGCCGCAGGCCGGGCAGCCCTTGGGCTCGTGGACGATCGTACCGACGGGAATGCCGAGCAAAGAGGCGAGGCTGCCCGTCGCCTCGACCGGTTCGCGGCAGGCGGGGCAGAGCCGCCGCACCAGCCTTTGCGCGAGCACGGCGCGCACGGTCGATGCGATCAGGAAGGGCTCGACCTTCATGTCCCTCAGGCGCGTGATCGCGCCGATCGCGTCGTTGGTGTGGACGGTCGAAAGGACGAGGTGGCCGGTCAGCGCCGCCTGCACGGCGATGTCGGCGGTCTCGCGGTCGCGGATCTCGCCGACCATGACCACGTCCGGATCCTGCCTCAATATCGCGCGCAGCCCTGCGGCGAAGGTCAGGCCCACCTGCGGGTTGATCTGCGTCTGGCCGACGCCGTCGACCGCATATTCGACCGGATCCTCGACGGTGAGGATGTTGCGGCTGCCGTCGTTGAGCCGCTTGAGCCCCGCATAGAGCGTGGTCGTCTTGCCCGAGCCGGTCGGCCCGGTGACCAGGACGATGCCGTTGGGCTCGGCGAGCGCGCTTTCGAACAGTCGCTTCACCGCCTCGCTCATGCCGAGCATCTCGACGTCGATGCCGGCATTCTCCTTGTCGAGGATCCTCAGCAC
>JBKJZJ010000070.1:0-3599 GCA_046715355.1 Allosphingosinicella sp.
GGGCCGGACCGCCCGGCTCCTGGATGGCCACGAGCGCATCAGACGAGGCGGTTACCGCCTCGCCGAGCTGCTCGAAGGTTCGTGTCTCAAGCCCCACGGACGTCCTCGATGCCCGGCGCGGACGCGAAGGCCGGGACGCTCATTGGAAGCCAGCCCGCAGCGAGGGCGGCCAAATAGGCGCCCACCAACAACGCCGCCAGCACGATAGCCGCCACGAAAGCCAGCGCCGGCAAGACTATCCTGCTCCACGCAGCGTCGTTCGAGAGCATGCTCATCGCGCCACCTGGTTGCGCGGGGAGGGGGTCAGGCCGCCGCTGTTGCTCCAGACCGACAAGCCCAAAAGCAGCAGGAGCACCGCGCCGACGAATACAAGCAGCTCCCCTGAGCTCGGAGGCTCGATCTGATGCCCGCCGCTCACTGGGCGGGGATCGAGCAGGCGGCGTTGGCGCGATCGCGAAGCTCGGTCACGATGGCATCCGACGCCGGCTGGATGCGGGGCCGGGCAAACTGATCGAAGGCCGCGCGGCTGAAGCCCAGAAGCTGGAGCTCGAGCGGGGTCCGGGGGCAGCGGAAGCGAATGCCGACCTCGATCCCCACCGCGCCGCCGACCTTGACGCGATCGGCGGCAGGGACGTTGAGCATGGCCGCCGCGATCTCCGCTTGCTCAAGGACGGATGGGGCGCTGTCGGGGAGCGTCGCACATGCCGATAGCGCGAGGGCTGCGGTGGCGACGAGGATTGCGTGCTTCATGGCCGGGCTCCTACTTGACGATCGTGATCGCGGGGGCGAACTTTTGCGTGATGCGAGCGATGGCGGAGGTGATCGCGCCGCCAGCGCCGACGATGG
Organism: Allosphingosinicella sp.; assembly: GCA_046715355.1. Lineage (GTDB taxonomy): Bacteria > Pseudomonadota > Alphaproteobacteria > Sphingomonadales > Sphingomonadaceae > Allosphingosinicella. The sequence continues at coordinate 847 of JBKJZJ010000070.1, forward strand.
TGAGAATGTCTTCGACAAGGCCGGCCTGCCCCTCCGGTGAGATCGCCGCGAACAAGCCGAACCCCGTGCCGACGAGACAGACGACGGCAACGATGTTGCCGAGCATGATCTTCGATTTGTACCAGGGCAGGGTGTCGGGGGCGGTGTTGATGTTCATCGGTTTCTCCATTGCTCTTCGCCGAACGCAGCCCACGTCTCCGGTCCGGCGCGGCCGGCGGCCCTGAGCACGTCGGCGAGCCGTGTGAGTGTGAGGGCCATGTCCATTCCCTAATTCGCCTTGGCGGTGCGCCGGCCAGGCGGCCGACGACCTCCCGCGGCCGAAGGCGGGACACTAGGCTCTAGGGAAGGGGCGACTTAGCTGACCTCGTCAGCAAGCGCCGGTCAGTCGTCGCCGAAGAGGCTGGCCTGTCGGTCGTCGCCGCCGGCGCCGATGATTCGGTAGACCTGGCGCTCGCTATAGCCGGTTTCGCCGGCGATCTGGTGGCGAGTCAATCCGCCGGCCTTGGCGAGTTGCAGGACGCGCGCCTTTTCGCGCCCGCGGCGCGGTATGTGGAGATGGGTCCCGTAGTGGTAGGCGCTGAGCCTCGCGGCCGCCTCGGCGCTCAGCACCACGCCCAGCTCGCTGTCGGCGGCGATCTCCTGAGGGACGTAGATGCGCCGGCCGCCAAAGGCCCGGACGAGCGCCATCGCCCCCTCCTCGCCGATCGACTGGACGAGGCTCTCATAGACTTCGGAGGTCGCGATGGAGGGGTGCGCGTTCATGGTCAGCCGCGCAGCGGCACCCGTGCCAGCGGCAGCGCGGTGCCGCACATTGCGCATTCGGCCAGCGTCCGGCCGACGAGCCATTGGGCCTGCGAACATCCCGGGCACTGGTTGATTTCCCCGGGCCAGTAGGCCGGCACGATACCAGGCGCGGGCGATCGAACGACGCGGAGGAAAGGCGGCCGCTCCATCAACCCTCACCCCGTAGCTTGCGGCCGAAGCCCTGGGCGACGACGTCGATCTCCCCAAGTTCCCAGTAAATTTGGCTGCGCTCGCCGCTATGGCCCAGGAGGCGAAACGCGGCGGTCTCGAGATCCCAGTCACTGCCGGCGAGCCCGGCCGCCTTGAGCTTCACTAGGATCGCCTCGCAAAGGCGCACCTTGAGGGCGCGCAGTGCCGCGGCGCCGGTGACGCCCTCCATGACCTGGCGCCAGCCGTGCCGCTTGGCGATCGCCTTGAGCGCCTCGACGAGTTTGTACATCAGCGCCTGGTTGGCCCACTGCATGCGGTCGACCTTGAGCTGGCGCCTGGCGAAGGCCTCGAGCGCCTGCTCGGAGGGGTTGTCGATCGCGCCGAGCTGGTGGAGCGAGATCCACAACGCCCGCGCCTTGCGCGCCGCCGGATGATCCGCCGGCCGCGGCGTCGACGCGCCGGCGCGGGGCTTCGCCTGGAAGCCCTTGGCCTTCATCTCCTCGACCATCGCCCGCAGACCAGCGACCGTGCAATCGGCAGCGCTCATCTCGCCGGTGGTCCGCAACAGCATCGCCCGATAGTCGTCGTCGGTGAGCTGCATCTGCTTCTTGGCGACGTGGATCTTGGCGATGAGCGCGCGGCGCTCCGCGGCGCCAGCGTCGAACGATGCCGGGCGGGCTAGAGCGGGAGACATGGCATTTCCTCCTCGGTGGCGCGCGGCCCGCCGTAGAAAGCGACGACGGCGTCCGTGAGCCGGCGGAACTCGGGGTCCTCCCCGCGGAGTTGGTCGGCGCGGCGGAGCGCGCTAATGATGGTGCTATGGTCGCGGCCGCCCAGGGCCGCCGCGATCTGGGGGAGCGAATAGCGGCTCAGCCGTCGCGCCGCCCAAACGACGGCGAACCGCCCCCGGGCCAGTTTCTTGGCGCGGCATGGCCCGGCCAGCTCTCGCTCACTCGCCTGGATCGCCTGGGCGACGAACGGCACGATCTGCCCCAATACGGTCGCCGACGAACGGCACCGAAGCCGTTCGAGTTCGGCCTCGAGCACCGCGATGCGCTCGGCCTGGGCGTCCCTGGCCGCGAGGAAGGCGGCTTCCCGGCCCGCTTGCTCCCGCCCGGCCAAGCGGGCGCTCGCCGGCGCGAAGCCGACCCGCGGCGGGAACGCTTGCGCCACCCGCCCGCCGATCGCCGCCAGCGCCTCCTCGGACGCGGCCCCGATCGCGCAGGCGCGGTCGATGTCCCCGGCGTCGGCGCGTAATTGCTTGAGCAAGATCATCGCACCGGCTCCATCGCGAGCAGCAGGGCGATCGCGGCGAGCGCGAACCAGCCGCCGCCTAAGGTCCAGGCGGCGAGCGCGAGGCGGCCGGTGCGGCCGCCGTCGCTCGCATGGTGGATGATCCTTCGGATCGTGTTCATGGTCGTCTCCTCAGGCTGCCAGGGGCCGCGAGACGAGCTGCGTCCACGCGTCCTGCAGGTTGGAAAGCTGGAGCGGCGAGCCTTCGGAGGCGGCGATCATCGTCGCCAGCTCGAGCATCATCGTGATGCCGCGAAGGCCGCCCGGCATCATCGCCTTCTGCGTCAGGAAGGCGACCAGCGGCTCCTGCTCGATTCCCCAGGCGGCGGCGATCGCGCGGGCGTCGTCCGGGTGCGGCAGGTTCTGGACCAGGCGCATGCCGACGCGGCTGAAGAGCTGGGCGTAGGCGGCTTTGCGGGCGCCGCCCTCGAGGCGGCCGATGACGCTGACGTTGCCGACCAGGGCGATGCCGATCCCGGTCCGATCGTGCCAGCTGCGGATTTCCT
>JBKJZJ010000071.1:0-17333 GCA_046715355.1 Allosphingosinicella sp.
ATTACCACCAAGTCCGACCGCGTGCTGCGCGACCTCGATCTGTTGAAAGAGCCCGCCGACCTTCGCTTGGCCTCGGTGGCGCTGTCGGTGACCTCACTCGACCCGGCCATCGCCCGCACCCTCGAGCCGCGCGCGCCGCGTCCGGCCAAGCGGATCGCGGCGATCAAGGCGCTCAACGACGCCGGCGTGCCATGCTACGTCGCGATCGCCCCAGTCGTGCCGCAGATTACCGACCATGAGCTCGAGCATATCGTCGAGGCCGCGGTCGCCGCCGGCGCAAAGGGCGGCTTCTATTTGCCAGTCCGGCTGCCGCACGAGGTCGCACCTTTGTTCCGCGCCTGGCTCGACGAGCATTTCCCGGATCGGGCGGGCAAGGTGATGCACATCATCAACGAGATGCGCGGCGGCAAAGACAACGACCCCAATTGGTTCAGCCGGATGCGCGGCTCGGGGCCCTGGGCGGACCTGCTCAAGGCCCGCTTCGAGCGGGCGGTGAAGAAGCACGGGCTCAACGTCGAGAAACGCCCGCTGCGCCGCGACCTGTTCGAGCCGCCGCAGGGGCCGCAATTGCGGCTTTTCTAGGCGAGCGGCCTTTATCCCGGCCGCCCCCTGAGCCGCGGCACGAGCTTGCCGGCGCGGCCGCGATACTCCTCGTAATCCTTGCCGAACATGCCGACGAGGTCGCGCTCCTCGTGAACGATGGCGATCAGGATGTAGATCGTCATGCCGGCGGCGAGCAGGAGATGGCCCCAGGTCATCACCGGCGTCGCCCAGAAGGCGAGGACGAAGCCCGCATAGATCGGGTGGCGCACGAAGCGGTAGAAGAAGGGCGTGCGGAATTTGGGCGTCGGGATCTCGTGACCGCCGGCGTGGCTCCAGACCTGGCGCAGGCCGAACAATTCGAAATGATTGATCAGGAAAGTCGAGATCAGCACGACCAGCCAGCCCAGGCCGAACAGGCCCCAGAGCGCGTAGGCGGCGATCGGGTTCGAGACGCTCCAGACGATGCCGGGGATGGGCCGCCAGAACACGAACAGCGCGATCAAACAGAGGCTGGCGAGCAGCACGTACATGCTGCGCTCGACCGGCGCGGGCACGATCCGCGTCCACTTCGCCTTGAACGGCGCGCGCGCCATCACGCTATGCTGGACGCCGAACAAGGCGATGAGCGCGAGATCGATGGCGATGGCGACGGGAAGCGCCGCCTCGGGCCCGCGATCGACCGCATAGGGAATGGCCGGGCAATTGCCGACGAAGGCGATCAGATAGAGGAAGGTCGCGAAGAAGACGGCATAAGCCGCCACGCCGAACAGCAGATAGAATGCGCGCGCCATGGCGGTGCCCCTCCCCTCGCCTGTGCCGGCAAGCCTTACCAGATCGGGCGCCGGAGGTGTAGCGGGTGCGCGGCCGGGACGCGGAACTATACAAACTGGACACGAGCGAGGGGTGTTGGGCGCCGGGATTCGAAAGGTTCGAAGGTTCGGCTCCCCTGAAGCGAAAAAACGGCTTCTCCCGGTTAGGCGCGGACGGAGTCAAGGAGCCGGCCGAGTCGCGGGGCGACGGGCCGGGGAAGGCTGGCAGGCGAAATCCTATTTGTATCCAACAAAATGACGGCCGAACAATCGCGAGCCGTGGACATGCGCCCGATCAGATGCAAAGCCTCTGTCTTGCGAAGGGGGGAGCGCAAGCGCGTGATCGCATGGAAGACCAGCAAGGGCGCGGCCCTGGCCGTTGCGCTTTGGTTTGGCGCCGGCGCCGCCATGGCCGGACCAATGTCGGTGCGGCAGTCGGCGGTCCAGCTTGCTCTGCCCAATTCGGGGCCGCGCGGCGTGCAGGACTATCGGGTCGGCGACCTGGTGCTCGATCTGCCCTTGTTCTGGGCGAACGCCGCGACGCTTCGGGACGAGGCGAGCGTGCAGACGGAAGAAGCGCCGGAGCGCCTGGCGGCGGGGACGGTGCTGCCGATGCAGATGCTCGCGGAGCGCGGCGGCGTGCCGCTCAGGGCCTATTGCACGCCCCGCCGCGGCGCCGAGCGGGCCGCCGATCGCGGCGTGCTCGGCCAGTTCCCCGCCATTGGCTGGTGGGCTCGCAGAGCGATCCGCAGCGCGACCGATCGTCAGCTCTGCCTGATCGATTCCGACGGCGACGGCCGCGCCGACCAGAGCCTCGTCGTCGGCGACGGCCCGCCGGCGATGCGGACCCCGCATGCGATCGCTCCGGTGGCGATCGACATTGCCGACCTCGTGCCGATTTCGAGCAACGATCGAGTCCAGCTCAAATTGACGAGGGTCGGCCGCGATTGGGCCGAGTTGACGCTGATCATCGTCCAGGAGGGCCATCCGCGCCGGTTCGACGAAATGTCCGGACCTTGGGGTAACTCATTGCGGGTGAGCCGTGTCACCCAAGGCGGCCCGGGGAGTATCATCGGAGCGGATTTCTCGCTGCTGACGGTCGATCGCGACAACCGGACCGCCCGGATCGAATGGCCGGCAGGCGTCGACCCTCGGCGTTTCGCGACCATCCCCGACCGATTGGATCTGGTGCGGCGCTAGGACGAAGCAGGCACGGAGCCGGCCGAGTCACCGGGCGACGGGTCGGGGAAGGCTGGCAGGCGAAATCCTATTTGGGAAGGCGGTTCTGTTTTCCAGGCCCCTGCGTACTGTGAGGTTCACCTACCGCTATGCCTGTTGCGGCATAGTTTAGAATTTTTTAACGCCTGCCTTGCATCAAACGCTCACATTGTGCATATATCGTGATACGTCTGCATATGGAGCCGGTTGCGTTATGGACAATTTCGATATCATTCTCGCCCTGTCGCGCTCCGCTTTGAGCGGCGAGGTTAACCAGTCGCGGTACCAAGTTGAGCGTCTGCAAAAGGCACTTGAGGCAGAAGACGCGACGAAAGCGGCGAAGCTAACACGCCTCCTAGATCGCTCCGAGCGACGACACTTTGTCGCTCCCATGTCGATCGAGCAAATGAGGTCCGCATCAGCGGCTGCTCTCCCAGGAGAGACCTTGGGACGAAACACTCCTCTCCCTCATGATCGAGAGACTTCGACTCCTCTCGTTCGCGTTATCTTTCCCGAGGACAACGCCGGAGCCGAGCCGGTGCTAACCGAGCATCTGAACGATGCATTGCAGGACCTGGTCGGCGAATGGGGTCAGATGCGGCAACTTGCTGCGGTGGGGGTGTCGCCGAATCTGCGTTGCTTGCTCTACGGACCTCCAGGGGTCGGCAAGACGATGCTAGCTCGATATATTGGTGGAAGGTTAGGACTTCCGGTTGTCGAAGCGCGCCTTGATGGCCTAGTTTCCTCCTTCCTAGGAACGACCTCAAGGAACATAGGGACACTTTTCGACTTTGCTGACAGGTATCGATGCATCCTCTTCTTGGACGAATTCGATGCAATTGCCAAAGCTCGCGATGACTCGCACGAGGTCGGAGAGATTAAGAGGGTTGTAAACACCCTTCTCCAGTGTCTCGACACTCGTGATAGGCGCGGGTTTACGATTGCGGCGACTAACCACGAACATCTGCTCGACTCTGCCGTGTGGCGCAGATTCGAATCTCGGATTGAGATTCCGCCCCCTGATGCTCCTACACGATGGCTATTACTGGAGCGCTTTCTCGCGCCGGTCACACTCGGAGAATCCCAGATGAAGTTCCTTGTTTGGGTTTCCGGGGGAATGAGTGGATCGGATATCGCCACGCTAGTAACCAGCGGCAAACGCTTCTTCGTAATGCAGGAAGCGAACGGATCGCCTATGTCACGAGGCCTTTTGTTACTGGCAGCACTCAAACGTCAGGCGACTTTGAGTGGGCAATTGTTCAACGTCGAGAAACGCGACCTACTCCTTGGCTCCGAGGATGCGTTGGCCGCAGCCTTGGTCGATTCCGCGGATGTCACCCAGAAGGAGGCCGGCGAATTGGTTGGCCTCTCCCAAAGCACGGTTTCCCGACGTGTGCGGGAAATTTCGGCTGTCTCGGCTCTATTGCGAGAATGACCCGTGCCTGAGCTCCTCGTTCGCCCTGTCCAAGTCTTTCTCGACACGCAGCGCCTAATTCAGGTGAAGGCGAGAGGCACGAAAGGCCCCAACAGGGATTTCTTTGCTGGAAACAACGCGGGCTTCTCGGCCCATAAGGGACGTCTGCAATCCAGAATCGTTGATGCCAGCAAGGTATTGGAAGCCAACGGGGACCCAGCGGGCTTCCTTCTAGTTCAGATGCGAGAAGAGGGTCTTGGTAAGAGCTACCGGCCCTTGAATGCCATCTTCACTGCGCCGAATCGATTCGCTCTAGTCGGCGGATCAGACGTTGGAGAAATGTATTTTCAGGTGACCCCAAGCGCTCTCAATCGCCTTCATGGAATCCTGCAGGAACGCGCCGAGATTACTCCTCGCGTTGTAGTGAACAAACGGACCGGCGAGTTCGAGGAGCGGGTTTCCGCATACCGGAGTGAATTGGGGGCGATAGAGGACATTCGCTTGCCGACTCCGGCCGATCGTCTCTCCTTTTCGGCAAAGGAGGCAGTTGGATGGCTCGATCAGGAAAACATCATCGGAGGTTATATAGTCGAGCTGTTTCAACCTGATCCGCGAGTGACTCCGCATGCGGTCGAGTTGATGCTGCAGAGTTTCATCCGCCGCCTGACTTCAATGGGAGGGTTGGCTGCGGCTCCTTTCGGAACCCGATCTCTGGGCTCTCGACGCCCAACACTTGCGCTCAGCATTGCGCTTCGAGCGGATCGGCGGATTTCCCTGGATTTTCCCTCATTGGATGGCTTGGATGAGGCGGACGAGGATGCTGATCGGTCTCAGCTGGAGCGCGAACGCTTCGAGCCTGATCTATCCATTGAACGTCACCAAGCCCTCCTCGATCTTCTTTCCAGCGAGCCGCTCGTCCGACGCATAGAGCTTCCGCTGCGCATTGATCCGATGGACGCAAAGGCTAGAGGGTTCGGTTCGTCTGCTTCAATCCCAACGCCCAAGCCGGGCGAGTCATATCCCGTCGTCGGAATAGTCGACGCAGGGGTAGCCGACATTCCAGCATTGTCCCCCTGGCGCTCCGGCATCGCCGGGGTTGTCTCGCCCGAGGACCGTGACGAGCCTCACGGCACTTTTATCGCTGGCCTCCTCGCTGCTGCCGGCGCATTGAACCCCGGTTTTGCAGATCGGCTCGAACCTACACCCTGCCGCCATTACGATGTCGATATTGTGCCGCGACGCGGACTGCTCGGTCGGTACTACCAGACTCCAGATGAGTTTTTCGATCAATTGGATGCCCAAGTTGAGGTCGCAAAGCGCGCCCATGGTGTTCGCATCTTCAATATGAGTCTCGGCTCTCCGGGAGTCCGGCAAGGGATTGGATATAGCAGCTTTGCGGCGCAGCTCGATCAGATCGCAAAGAGCAGAGATGTCATCTTTGTTGTTTCAGCCGGAAATCTGAGCGGCAGAAGCGCACGCCCGGAATGGCCGAGCGACCCGGATGAGGCACTCGAAATGCTGGCCTCCCGCGCAATTGCCGATGAGAGAATTACGGCTCCCGGAGAACACCTCTATGGCTTAACCGTCGGGGCGATCAACGGACCCGGCGTCACTGGGAGCGTGCCTGAAGTACCTACGACCTATAGCCGAAGGGGGCCTGGACCGGGCGGAGCCAGGAAGCCGGAATTGGCTCAAATTGGAGGGGTGTTCGCCAAAGGAGGGTCCCATTCCGGACTTTTCTCCATCGGCACGGATGGGACGCTGGTTGATGGCAGCGGGACGAGCTACGCCGCCCCGCTGGCGACCGCATCACTAGCCGCAATCGACCACCAACTCGAAGGATTGGCCTCTCGCGAGACGGTTCTTGGGTTGGCCGTTCACAAGGCTGCAAAGCCTATGATTCTGCAGGCGAAGCCGCTCAGAACCATCGTTCGCGATTTTGTGGGGTTTGGGATCCCGGGCCACGCGCACAAGTGCCTTTCTGATGACCTTCACAGCATCACGCTCGTCTTTTCCGATGTGTTGCCTCCCCGACGAGAACTCTCCTTCATTTTCAGTTGGCCGAGATCCTTGACTGGGTCAGACGGAAAATGCCGAGGCAATGTCGAGGTTACTCTTGTTCACACCCCGCCGATCGATGCCGCATTTGATGCCGAATGCCAGCGGGTTCAGTTAGACGCACATCTATATCAGCTTGAAGAGCGCCAAACCGAGGACGGAGAAATTGTCCCGAACCCGCAGTCGCGCCTCAAGCACTACGATAGCGAGCTCCCACAAAACCGCGAGTACACGGAACGCTATCTCCTTGAGGGCGGCCTCAAATGGACGCCGATGAAGCGCTACTTCCGGAGTATGCCGAAAGGCTGCGGCACTGCCAGTGAATGGAGGCTCGGCATCAGACCTCTCACTAGGGCTGGCGCTGTTTTTCCGCCTGAGGGCGTTTCATTCGCACTTCTGATGACGATTAGTGATCTCCAAGGCGTGGCGCCAGTATACGAGGAGGTACGAGCGGAGATTCTACGTAGGGGTCTTCGGCTGGCAGACATTACCGTTGCTCAACGTATTAGGGCCCGCGGCTAGTTGGGTCATCTCACCCCAGCGCCTTCTTGAGCAACTCGTTGACCACCCCCGGATTAGCCTTGCCCGCCATCGCCTTCATCACCTGGCCGACGAAGAAGCCGAACAGCTTGTCCTTGCCGCCGCGATATTCGGCGACCTTGTCGGCGTTGGCGGACATGATCTCGGCGATGACCGCTTCGATCGCGCCGGTATCCGAGGTCTGCTTGAGGCCGCGTTCCTCGACGATCTTGTCCGGATCGTCGCCGGTTTCGAGCATGATCTCGAAGACCTGTTTGGCGAGCGTGCCGGAGAGGGTGCCGTCCGCCACCAGCGACAGCAAGGCGGCGCCCTGCGCGGGGGTGACGGGGCTTTCGGTGATGTCGCGCCCAAGCCGGTTGAGCGCGCCGAACAGGTCCGAGATCACCCAGTTGGAGGCCGCCTTGCCTATCTCGGCGCCCGCTTTTCCGGTCGCCGCCAGCAATTCCTCGAACCAGCGGGCGGTGGTGACGTCGGCGGTCAGCACCGCGGCATTGTAGGCGGAAAGGCCGAGCTCGCCTTCGTAGCGGGCGCGCTTGGCGTCGGGGAGCTCGGGGAGGCTGGCGCGGCATTCCGTCAGGAAGTCGTCGCCGAGCTCCAGCGGAAGCAGGTCCGGATCGGGGAAATAGCGGTAATCGTGCGCGTCCTCCTTGGAGCGCAGGGACCGCGTCTCGCCTTTGTCGGGATCGAACAGGCGGGTTTCCTGGACGATTGTGCCGCCCTCCTCGATCAGGTCGACCTGGCGGCGCGCCTCATGCTCGATCACCGCCATGATGAAGCGAACCGAATTGACGTTCTTGGTCTCGGTGCGGGTGCCCAATTCGCCGCCGGGCTTGCGCACGCTGACATTGACGTCGGCGCGCATCGAGCCCTGCTCCATATTGCCGTCGCACGAGCCGACGTAGCGGAGAATCGCTCTGAGCTTGCGGACGTATGCGCCTGCTTCTTCCGGGCTTCGCATGTCGGGCCTGGAGACGATCTCCATCAGGGCGACGCCCGAGCGATTGAGGTCGACATAGGAAAAATCGGGATGCTGGTCGTGCATCAGCTTGCCGGCGTCCTGCTCGACATGGATGCGCTCCACGCCGATCGTCTTGGTGGCGCCGGCGCCGCCATTTTCTCCCGGCAGATCGACGACGATCTCGCCCTCGCCGACCAGCGGGTGGTAGAGCTGGCTGATCTGATAGCCCTGCGGCAGATCGGCGTAGAAATAATTCTTGCGGTCGAAGCGCGACCAGGCGTTGATCTTCGCATCCAGCGCCATGCCGGTGCGCACCGCCTGGCGGATGCACTCCATATTGGGCGTCGGCAGCATGCCCGGAAAGGCCGCGTCGACCAGGGCGACATGGGTGTTGGGCTCGGCCCCGAACTCGGTCGAGGCGCCGGAGAAGAGCTTGGCCTGCGAGGTGACCTGCGCGTGCACCTCGAGGCCGATCACGACCTCCCATTCGCCGGTGGCGCCGTGGATGCGGTAGTCAGTCATGATTCGCCCCTGAGACGCCGCTGCTCGCGGCGCTGCTCATGGCGCCGATCGCGGTCGTAGCCCCAATCGAACAGCCAGAAAAACGCCTCGACGGCGAATGAGACAAGGATGTCGATCACCACCAGGCCTCCGCGCGCGCGGTGAAGCCGGCGCGTTCCTCGAAGGCGAGCGCTGCGTTGAGCACCCCCTGCTCGTCCAATGCCCGGCCGATGATCTGCAGGCCGAGCGGGAGGCCCTGGCCGTCTAGACCGGCGGGGACCGAGATTGCGGGGAGGCCGGCGAGGCTGGCGGGGACCGCGAAGACGTCGTTGAGGTACATGGCGATCGGGTCGGCGCTCTTCTCGCCGAGCCCGAAGGCGGCGGAAGGGGCGGTCGGGGTGAGGATCAGGTCGACGTCGGCGAAGACCGTCTCGAAATCGCGGGCGATCAAAGCGCGGACCTTCTGCGCCTGGTTGAAATAGGCGTCGTAAAAGCCGGCCGACAGCACATAGGTGCCGATCATGATCCGGCGCTTGACCTCCGCGCCGAAGCCGGCGGCGCGGGTCGCCTCGTACATGTCGTTGAGGTTGCCCTGCCCAGGGGCCACGCGCAGGCCGTAACGGACGCCGTCGTAGCGGGCGAGGTTGGACGAGGCCTCCGCGGGCGCGATGATGTAATAAGCCGGCAAAGCGTATTTGGTGTGCGGGAGCGAGACCTCGACGATCTCGGCGCCGGCGTCGCGCAGCCAGGCTATGCCCTGCTCCCAGACCGCGTCGATCTCGGCGGGGACGCCGTCGATGCGATATTCTCTGGGAATACCGACGCGCTTTCCCTTGATGTGGTTGGAAAGACTGGCTTCCCATCTCGGCACGTCGAGCTGCAGCGAGGTCGAATCCTTGACGTCGAAGCCGGCCATGGCCTCGAGCAGGATCGCGCAGTCCCTGACGTCGCGGGCCATCGGGCCGGCCTGGTCGAGGCTCGAGGCGAAGGCGACCATGCCGTAGCGCGAGCAGCGGCCGTAGGTCGGCTTGATGCCGGTAATGCCGGTGAAGGCGGCGGGCTGGCGGATCGAGCCGCCGGTGTCGGTGCCGGTGACCCCGGGCGCCAGCCGCGCCGCAACCGCCGAAGCCGAGCCGCCCGAGCTGCCGCCCGGGGTCAGGGCGACATTGCCGCCATCGTTGCGGCGCCAGGGCGAGAGGACCGGCCCGAAGGCGCTGGTCTCGTTGGACGAGCCCATCGCGAACTCGTCCATGTTGAGCTTGCCGAGCATGCCGGCGCCGGCGGCGAGGAGGTTGCCCGAAACGGTGGATTCATAGACCGGCTTGTAGCCCTCCAGGATGCGCGAGCCCGCAGTGGTCTGCACCCCCTTGGTCGAGAACAAATCCTTTATCCCGAGCGGCACGCCGGACAGGGGCTTGAGATCGGCCGCCGCGCGCGCGGCGTCGGCGGCGTCGGCGGCCGCCAGCGCCAGCTCGGGCGTCTCCACGACGAAGGCGTTGAGCGCGCGCGCCTTCTCGATCGCCGCGATGAAGCCCTGCGCGACTTCGCGGGCGGAGAAGCTGCCCGCCTTCACCCCGTCGCGGATCGCGGCGACGCCGAGATCGGTGAGCGCGGTCATTCGATCACCTTGGGCACGGCGAAGAAGCCGTGCTCCGCGAGGGGGGCGTTGGCGAGGATCTTGTCGCGGATGTCGCCTTCGGTGACGACGTCGTCGCGCAGCCGCAGCTGGTTGGGGATGACCGCGGTCATCGGCTCGACGCCGGCGACGTCGACCTCGCCGAGCTGCTCGATCCAGCCCAAGATGTTGCTGAGCTCGGGCGCGAGCGCCGTTACCTCGGCATCGCTGACGGCGATGCGGGCGAGCTTGGCGATATGGCGGACGGTCTTTTCGTCGACGGACATGCTGGGCGCGCGGCTAGCATTCCTGCTGCACTGCGGCAAGGCGCTCAGCCGCGCGGCGGCGTCTCGTAATGCATGGCGCCCACGTCATTGCCCTCGGTGTCGAGGAAGCGGACCAAGGTGCCGACCGTCGGGATCGGCGATTTCGGCACGGTGACGCGGCCGCCATTGGCCTCGACCGCGGCGATGATCGCATCGACGTTGTCGACCGAGAAGGTCGGCTCGAAGCCGTTCATGCCGGTGCCGGTGCGCGGCTCCCGGCGCTGGTGGAGGAGGCCCATTACCCCGGGCGCATCGTCGGTGCCGGTGTGGATCAGGTAGAAGCCCGGCGGGCCCCAGGGCTCGAAGCGCCAGCCGAACACCGCCTCGTAAAAGGCGACGGCGCGGTCGACATCGTCGGCGTGGATGGCGAAGGCGGCGAGATTGGCTGGCATGGACTCGAGGCTAGAGCGCTGGCCGCGCCGCCGCAATCCCGCTAGAACGACAAGATATGACGGGAAAGCGTCGCACAAGGGCCGACGAGCCCTTCCTCCTGGTCCGCAGCCTCGCCTCGAATTTCGCGGCCGGAAGCGCGATCGCGCGCCACGCGCACGACTGGCACCAGCTCATCCACGCCTCGGCGGGCGTGCTCACCGTGTGGACCGAACGCGGCTCCTGGGTGGCGCCGCCGCACATGGCGGTCTGGGTGCCGGGCGGCATCGCCCATTCGATCCGCTTCGCCGGCGACAGCGCGCTGCGCACGCTCTATCTGCGGCCGGACCGGAGCGCGGGCCTGCCCCGGCAATGCACCGCGGTCACCGTCTCGCCGCTGCTGCGCGAGCTCATCCTGCGCACCACTCGCGCGGGCATGCTCGACGAGCGCGACTCCGCCGAGGCCGCCATCGCCACCCTGATCGCCGACGAGTTCCGCCTGTCCGGCGCGCCGTCCTTCGAGCTGCCGCAGCCGACCAGCCCCGCGGCGCGGCGCGCGACCGGGCTGATCGTGGCGGACGCCCCCGAAGCGCGCTCCATCGCCGCGCTCGCCCGCGCCGCCGGGCTCGGCAGGCGCGCGCTGGAGCGGCGCCTCCTCGCCGAGACCGGGATCAGCCCGGGCCGCTGGCGGCGGCAGCACATCCTGCTCGGCGCGCTCGAGCGGCTGGCGGCGAACGAACCGATCAAGGCGGTCGCGGCCGCCGCCGGCTATGCCACGCCCAGCGCCTTCACCGCCGCCTTCCGCGCCGCCTTCGGGATCACGCCGGGGCGCTATTTCCAGATGCGCTGAGACCCGCTTGGCTTGAAAGATCGCCGCCCATGCTGTTGAGGGCGCGGGTGGCGAAACGAAAAAAAACTCCGGCGGTCAAATTCCTCTGGATCATCTTCTGGCTGACGATGCTCTTCATCGCCGGGGCGATCGGCTACCGATTGTTCGAGAAGCAGCTGATGCGCTGGGCGCTGGTGCCGAGCGTCGACTATCGCGAGGTGGCGCTGCCCGCCGGCGCTTCCTATGCGCAGGCGCGGCTGTGGATCGCGCGGCCCGATATCGCGAACAATCCGTCGCTCTGGACGCCCGCCGGCTTCCGCCCGACGCAGGCGCCCCGCGCCTCGGTCTTTTTCGTCCATCCGACCAGCTTCCTCGATTCGCGCGCCTGGAACGCAGCCCTCGACGACCGCGAATCGCGGGAGCGCGCGGAGCTGTTCGTGCGCGGCCAGGCGAGCGCGTTCAATTCGGTCGGCGCGGTGTGGGCGCCGCGCTACCGGCAGGCGACGTTCGGCGCCTTCCTCACCACCCACGCTTATGCGCAGCGCGCGCTCGGCCTCGCCTATCGCGACGTGCTCGCCGCCTATGAGCAGTTCCTGCGCGAGGCGCCCGCCGACCGGCCGATCATCCTCGCCGCGCACAGCCAGGGCAGCCTCCATCTGATGCGGCTGCTCCAGGAGCGGATCCGGGGCCGGCCCGAGGCGGGGCGGATCGTCGCAATCTATCTGATCGGCTGGCCGGTCTCGGTGAGCGCCGATTTGCCCGCTCTGCCCCTCCCCGCCTGCGCCGCGCCCGATCAGGCGCGCTGCGTTCTTTCCTGGCAAAGCTATGCCGAGCCCGCCGATCCGAGCCAGTTCGCCGAAATCTACGACGAGACGCTCGGCCCGCGCGGCATCGCGCGGCGCGGCACCGACATGCTCTGCACCAACCCACTGACCGGCGCGCGGGGCGGCGGCGCGGCGGGCGCCGAGCGCAATCTCGGTACTTTGATTGCCAACGAAGCGATGACGCGGGCCGAATTGCGCCGGGGCGCGGTGCCGGCGCGCTGCGGCCCGCGCGGAATCTTGCTGGTCGGCCCAATCGAGGCATTGCCGGACATGGGTCGCCAGGCTTTGCCCGGCAACAACTACCACGTCTACGATTACGCCCTGTTCTGGGCGAACCTCCGCGCCGACGCCGAGCGCCGGCTGGCGGCGTTCGAGCGGACGCGATGATCGCCGACAAAGCCGCCGAGTTCCGCGACGCCCTTCCAGGCGGCGGGCGGCTGCTGGGACTGGATGTCGGGACGAAGACGATCGGCGCCGCCTTGTGCGACGCCCAATGGACGATCGCGACGCCGGCCGAATTGGTGGCTCGGACCAGGTTCGCCAAGGATCTGGAGAAGCTGAAGGCGATCATCGTCGCCCAGCAGGTGGCGGGGATCGTGATCGGGCTGCCGCTCAACCTCGACGGCAGCGACAGCCCACGCACCCAGTCGGTCCGCGCCTTCGCTTGCAATTTGGAGGCTTTGGGCCTGCCGATCCTGCTCTGGGACGAGCGCTGGTCGACTCAGGCCGTCACCCGCACCCTGATCGAGGCCGACGCCAGCCGCGCCCGCCGCGCCGAGCTGGTCGACAAGATGGCCGCCGCCTATATCCTCCAGGGCGCGATCGACGCCTTGTGCATGGGCTAGGGTACGTACTCAATCGGCTTGGCGAGGTTGTCTCCTAATTTCAGAGTCATCCCGGCGAAGGCCGGGACCCATGAACTCCGAGGTCCCGGAAGAAGCGACGAGGCTGCCCCATTTTCTGGTCGGTTCGCGGTCATGGGTCCCGGCCTTCGCCGGGATGACTCCTTTATCGCCCACCGACGCCAATCAAATTGAGTACGGACCCTAAGCGGGCCGGACGTCCGTGTCGTCGCGCTTGCGGTCCGGGTCCCGCCGATCCGCCTGGCCGGGCCTGTGCGGGCCCGAGGGCGCGCCGAACAGGCCCTGGCTGAGCTGAAGCGTCCGGTCCTGGGCGCGGTCGGGGGCCATATACTCTCTCCTTATCGAAGCGGAGCGACCGTGACGCGGATGCGGATTTCGGGCAAAAGCAGATCGGCCAACACGACAAATGCGTCGACCAAGATGACCAAGGCCGGAAGCCGGGCGGACTGGACAGGGGTCCGCTAGCGCACTAGCTGGCTAATACACCAATTGGAGGGTTTCATGAAGTTTCGAATCATCGCCGCCTTGCTTGCCACCGCCAGCGTCCTGCCCGGCACGGCCCTGGCCGCCGACACCGCCGCCGACGCGCAGGCCCCGGCCGCCCGGCCCGCGGCGCAGCCGGTCCGCTACACCGCCCAGCAATTTTACGAGACGACCAGCTTCGCCATGGCCGCGCCCGACGGCATCGCTTTCTCGCGCGACGGCCGCAACCTGCTGATCAGCTCCGACAAGAGCGGCGTCTTCAACACCTTCGCTTTGCCCGTCGCCGGCGGCGATCCGGTGCAGATCAGCCAGTCGACCACCAACGCGACCTTCGGGATCAGCTATTTCCCCAATGACGACCGCATCCTCTTCACCGCCGACCAGGGCGGCAACGAGCTGAACCACGTCTATGTCCGCCTCGCCGACGGCAGCGTCCGCGACCTGACGCCGGGCGAGAACGTCAAGGCCGGCTTCATGAGCTGGAACGCCGACGGGCGCACTTTCTACGTCTCGACCAACGAGCGCGACGCGCGCGCCTTCGACGTCTACGCCTATGATTCGACGAGCTACGAGCGGCGCCTGATCTTCCGCAACAGCGGCCAATTTCAGCCCGGCGAGGTCTCCCGCGACGGCCGCTATATCGCGCTCGGCAAGGCCAACAGCAGCGCCGACAGCGACGTCTATCTGGCCGAAGCGGGCAGCGAGACGCCGCCGCGGCTGATCACGCCGCACACGGGCAATGTCGCCTTCGGCTCCTACGGCTTCACCCCGGACAGCCGGGCCCTGGTCTACGGCACCAACGAGAATGGCGAGTTCACCCAGGCCTGGCGCTACGACCTCGCCGGCGGCGAACGGGCTCCGATGCTGCAGGCCGATTGGGACGTGATGTTCGTCGGTTTCTCCGATTCGGGCCGCTACCGGGTCCATGCGCTCAACGAGGACGGATCGACCCGGCTCACCATCACCGACACGCGCTCGGGCCGGCCGGTGACCCTGCGCGGCGTGCCCGACGGCGATCTCGGCGGGGTTCGCTTCAACCGCGACGAGACGATGATCGCCTTCACCGTCGCCTCCGACACCTCGCCATCCGACATCTTCGTCGCCGATCTCGCCACCGGCCGGGCGCGGCGGCTGACCCGCGCGCTCAACCCGGCGATCGACGAGCGGGCGCTGGTCACCGCGACCGTCGCGCGCTTCGCCTCCTATGACGGGACCCAGGTCCCCGGCATCCTCTACCGGCCGCGCGAGGCGAGCGCCGCCAATCCAGTGCCGGCGATCGTCTTCGTCCATGGCGGGCCGGGCGGGCAGAGCCGGCGCGGCTATTCGGCGACGATCCAGCATCTCGTCAACAACGGCTATGCGGTCTACGCGATCAACAATCGCGGCTCGTCTGGCTACGGCAAGACCTTCTTCCATCTGGACGACCGCCGCCACGGCGACGTCGACCTGCGCGACGTCGTCGCCTCGCGCGACTGGCTCGCCGGGCAGGACTGGATTTCGGACCGGGTCGCGGTGATGGGCGGCTCCTATGGCGGCTATATCACCGCCGCCGCTTTGGCCTTCCACCCGACCACCTTCGACGTCGGCGTCAACATCTTCGGCGTGACCAACTGGGTCAGGACCTTGAACTCGATCCCGGCCTGGTGGGGGGCGCAGCGCATCGCTCTGTTCGACGAGATGGGCGATCCCGCCACCGACGCCGAGCGCCACCGCCGCATCTCGCCGCTCTTCCACGCCGCCAATATCCGCCGGCCTTTGCTCGTCGTGCAGGGCGCCAACGATCCGCGCGTGCTCAAGGTCGAGAGCGACGAGCTGGTCGCGGCGGTGCGGGCCAACAATGTGCCGGTCGAATATGTGGTCTTCCCGGACGAGGGCCACGGTTTCCTGCGCAAGCAGAACCGGATCGACGCCTCGGAAGCCTATCTCAGGTTCCTGAACCAGCATCTGCGGCGCTGATCCCGGCTTGAAACGGGGACAGTTACCTTTTCGGAGAAAAAGTAACTGTCCCCGGTCGCCCTTTGCGGTATCCCCGCCGCTCCACACAGGGGGATACCGAAGATGAAACCGATTTCCGTCACCGCCGCCTTGCTCGCCTCCGCGCTCGCCCTTGCTGGCTGCAACCGGGGCGCCGCGCCCGCCAACAATGCGGCGGCGCCCAAGCCCGCCGAAACGAACACGCCCGCGCCCGCGCCTGCGCCGGCGGACAATGAAGCCGCCGCGGGCGAGGAAGCCGGGGCCCCGACCGCATCGGTCGCCACCGCGCGTCAGAATTTCTCGGTGGTCAACGGCACCGGCCATACGGTGATGACCCTGAACGTCTCGCCGACGACCGAGGAGGAATGGGGACCGGATATTCTCGGAACCGACGTGCTGCAGAACGGCCAGACCGCCCAAGTCGTCTTCGACCGCGCCGAAACGCAGTGCAATTACGACCTGCGCGCCACCTATGAAGACGGCGACACATCCGAGATGCGCGGCGTCAACCTCTGCCAGACCGCGACCGTCCGTCTGGTCGCCGAGTAAGGCCTTGCAGGTCGCTTGAGCTTAAGGGTGGGGGAAGATAGAGCGCGGCTTTGATGACCGCGCCCTTCCCCCACCGCCATCTGCTCGGGATCGAGGGGCTTTCCGCCGCCGACATCCTGACGATCCTCGACGTCGCCGAGCCGTGGATCCAGTTCAACCGGGGCGCGCGCAAGGCCGACAAGAGGCTTGCCGGCCTCACCCAGATCAACGCCTTCTTCGAGAACAGCACGCGCACGCTCTTCTCGTTCGAGATCGCCGGCAAAAGGCTCGGCGCGCAGGTCTCCAACTTCCATCCCGCCGCCTCGAGCGTGCGCAAGGGCGAGAGCCTGAAAGATACCGCGCTGACGCTGAACGCGATGCGGCCCGACATCCTCGTCATCCGCCACGAGGCCGAAGGCGCCGCCGCCGACGTCGCGGCGATCATGGACTGTCCGGTGATCAATGCCGGCGACGGCACCGGCGAGCATCCGACCCAGGCGCTGCTCGACGCGCTCACCATGCGCCGGCGCTTCGGGCGGATCGAGGGGCTCAAGGTCGCGATCTGCGGCGACATCGTCCACAGCCGGGTGGCGGGCTCGAACATCCGCGCGCTGCCTTTGCTCGGCGCCGAGCTGCGGCTGGTGGGCCCTGAGAGCCTGCTGCCGCAGGGCAGCGGCCTGCCGCTGTTCACCGCGCTCGACGAGGGCATCGCGGGCGCCGACGTGGTGATGATGCTGAGGATCCAGCGCGAGCGGATGGAGGAGGCCTTCCCCGACACGTTGACCGACTATCACGCCGGTTACGGCCTCACCCGCGCCCGCCTCGACGCGCATGCGCCGGGCGCGGTCGTCATGCATCCCGGACCGATGAACCGCGGCGTCGAGATCGATGGGGAGCTCGCCGACGATCCCGAACGCTCGGCGATCCTCGAGCAGGTCGAGCTCGGTGTCGCGGTCCGGATGGCCTGCCTCGACCTGCTGACGCGGGAGCGGCGGGGCTGATTCAAAAAGGGCGGCGGGGAAAACTGGCCAACCCGCCGCCCTTCAGAGGGGACCCGAGGGGCCCTTTAACTCGAAGCTCAGACGTGGCGCTGGCGCGGATTGGAATAGCGGGCGGCCCAGCGGATCGAGGCGTCGCCGGCGGTGCCGCGCACGAAGCAGACGCCGCCCGAGCCACGGATCTGGCCGCACAGCCGCTGCGCGTCGGCATTGGAGGCGAAGCCCGACACCGAGACCCGGTGGAAGGTGCGGCCTCTGTGATTGAAGGTGGTGGTGAGCGGCCGGCGGCCGGAAATGCCGTGACGCCGCGACAAAGCGACCCAGGCGCGCTCGGCATTGGCCTCGGAGCTGAACGCGCCGATCTGCACGACCACGGGCGAATTGCCGGAGCGGACCGGGCGCCGGCGCTCGATGATCGGCCGCGGCAGCGGCGCGGTGGCGGCGGCGCGGATATAGGCGGCGCGGCGCGGCACGGCCGGGGCG
>JBKJZJ010000072.1:0-13150 GCA_046715355.1 Allosphingosinicella sp.
GGGGGCGCCTGTGGCCGCGGGCGCCGCCGGGGCGGTCGGGGCGGGGCGCGGCCGCGCTTAGATTGGAGAAGCGCAAACTTCGAGGTGTGCGAGCGGGCGGCCTGCGGGGCCGGTCCACGGGTTTTCCTCAGCCCAATTTCCCCTCGATCGCGTCCCAGATCAGCGCCGGCGTGTCGGTGCCGTTGAAGGCGTCGATGGCGACGATGCCGGTGGGGGAGGTGACGTTGATCTCGGTCAGCCATTCGCCGCCGATCACGTCGATGCCGACGAACAGCAGGCCGCGGCGCTTGAGCTCGGGGCCGATGGCGGCGCAAATCTCCTCCTCGCGCGGCGTCAGCCCGGTCTTCGCCGCCTTGCCGCCGACGGCGAGGTTGGAGCGGATCTCGCCTTCGCCCGGGATGCGGTTGACCGCGCCCGCCACCTCGCCGTCGACGAAGACGATGCGCTTGTCGCCCTGCGCGACGCCGGGCAGGAACGCCTGCACGACGTGCGGCTCGCGCCAGGCGGTGTTGAAGACCTCGATCAGGGAGGCGAGATTCTGGCCGTCTGCGCCGACCTTGAACACCGCCTTGCCGCCATTGCCGTGCAGTGGCTTGACCACGATCTCTTTATGTTCGGCCAGGAAATCGCGGGCAACGCGCAGCGAGCGGGTGACGACCGTCGGCGGCATGAAGCGGGCGAAGTCGAGCACCCAGATCTTCTCGGGCGCGTTGCGGACGCTGGCCGGATCGTTGACGACGAGCGTTTCCCCCTGGATGCGCTCGAGCAGGTGCGTGGCGGTGATATAGCCGAGGTCGAAGGGCGGATCCTGGCGCATCAGCACGACGTCCACATCGCGGCCGAGATCGATTATTTCCGGCTCGCCGAATGTGTAATGGTCGCCGCTGACGCGCTGGACGGTGACCGGATGCGCCTTGGTCCACAGGCGCCCGTCGGCCCAGCTCAGCGCGTCGGCGGCATAATGATAGAGCCGGTGCCCGCGCGCCTGCGCGCCGAGCATGATCGCGAACGTCGAATCGCCCTCGATGCCGATCGAGTCGAGCGGATCCATCTGGACGGCGACTTTGAGGCTCATGGCTCCCGCTTAAGCGAGCCATGCGCCTCTGTCACTCAGGCCCGCCTCAGATCATGAAATGGACGTCGCCGGCCGGGACATGCCCCGGCCCGTGGATCGTGACAAATTCGATGAAGCCGTGATCGTCGATCTTGTAGAGATCGCCGCTGATTCGTGAGAAGGTCGTGCCCGCGGTGTAGCCGAAAAGGTGGATCTCGTCCCCGCCGGAGCCCTGGCCCTTGAAGTCCATGACGACGTCGCCATTGGCCTCGCCCTTGTGGAAGACGAACACGTCGCCACCCGTGCCGCCGGTGAGGAGATCCGCGCCGGCGCCGCCGTCGAGGATGTCGCTGCCGGTGCCGCCGATCAAAGTGTCGCCGCCACCGCCGCCTTTCAGGCTGTCGTTGCCGCCGACGCCGTTCAGCGTGTCGGCCTCGGCCCCGCCCCAGAAGACGTTGTCGCGGCCGTCGCCGAACACGTTCTCGCCGAGAACGTCGACCACATCGACCTCCACGTCGAAGTCCGCGAACGCGCCCTGATCGTCGGTAACCCGGACCGTGATCATGTGGCTCGCGGCCTGTTCGTAATCGAGCAGCAGGCCGTCCTGGACGGTGACGTTGCCGTTGGCGTCGATGTCGAACCGGCCGCCGGCATCGTCGAGCAGGACGTAGCTGTGGGTGCCGCCTTCCGCATCCTGGGCGGTCAGCGTGCCGGCCGCGCTGCCATTGACGGCGTCTTCGGGCGCGCTGAGATCGCCGGTGACGCCGGTCGGCGGGTCGTTCTGCTGCGTGACCTCCTGGCTCAGGGTGACGGTGTCGTCGCTGTAGCGCGTGGTTCCGCCGGTCACCGACAGATCGGCCGCCGTGCCGCTGACGATCGCCCCCGCCGAGCCGTCGACGAGGTGGACGGTGAGCGTCGGCGCCGTGCCGCTGAAGCCGGGCGCGGGATTGAAGCGGATCGAGGTCGTGGCGGCGAGGAGCACCGCCGCGCCGGTCGAGGCCGGGCCGATATTCACCCAGGTGACGCCGTTATGATATTGCCACTGGCCGGACGCGCCCGAGCCGTTGGCGGTGACCGCCACGCCCGCGAACGGATCGGCGGAGGAGCCGCCCGCGACCTGGTCGGTGGCGTCCGAATATTGGCCGCCGAACAAATCCGCGACCGTTTCGCCGGTCGCGCTGGGAGTATCCTCTTCAATCGGGGCCGCGTCCTCGGTGCCGTCGCCGGCGACCGTCGGCGCGTCGTTGACCGCGGCGACGCTGATCGCGACATTGTCGACATCCGAAGCCGAGCCGTCGCTGGTCGTCATGGTCAGCGTGTCTGGGCCGTTGAGGTTCGGCGTCGGCGTATAGCTGAGGCCGGCGAGCGCGGCGTTGATCGCGGCGGAGGTGCCGCTGAAGGTCATGGTTGCGTCGCTGCTTCCATCGCCCGTCGAGAAGGCGAGACCGGCGGTGCTGGCGAGCGTCAGCGTGCCGCGGCCGACCGAGAGGGTAACGGTGAGCGCGCTCGAATCGGCGTCGCTGACCGAAAGCCCGGTGACCGGGACCGAGGCCGCATCCTCGCTGGTGGCGACGCCGCCGCCGGTCGTGTTGACCGGCCCGTCATTGGTCGCGGCGATGGTGACGTTGGCGTCCTGCTCGTCGCTGTAGAGGAGGCCGTCGAACACCGCGTAGGAAAGCGTCCTGGTCGGCGCCGCGCCGTAATTGTCGGGATTGTCGCCGCTGATCGAATAGGAGACCAGGAGCAAAGCGGCCTCGTAATTGTCGAACGTGTTGACCCCGCTCAGCGTCATCACGCCGGTGAGGCCGTCGTAGGAATAGCTGATTCCCGACGGCAAGGTGCCGTTCGTGGTGCCGTTGATGGTGAGCAGTTCGACGCTGCCCGGCGCGGAGCCGAAGCCGTCGGAGATGCGCACCCGGGCGCCCGACAATTGGTCGGTCAGGGCGGCCGAATCGCCGTCATCGGCCGCCGCGGTCGCGATCACCTGGACGGCGGCGCTCTGGCCCGAGCCCGGGCCCGCCGACTCGGTCGCGGTGGCGCCGGCCGCGGTCGCGGCGAGCGTCGGCCCGTTGGAGACGAACAGGCCGAGCGGGATCTCGTTGCCGGTGCTGATCGTCGCGAACAGATCTGGCGTGCCGGCGGAAAGATCGTGGACGTAGACGCGGTGCTGGCCCGAGCCCGGCTCGATGCTGGTCACGAAATAGCGGCCGGTGACGCTGTCGACTTCGATGAACTGGAAATTCTGGTCGGTACCGCTGGTCTCGCTGTAGAGCACATTGTGGGCGCCGCCGCTCGGGCCGATGCTGTAGATGCCGCCGAGTTCGCCATTGGCGCCGCCGTTGAGCTGGACCGCGGTGAAATAAACCATGCCGGTGGTCGGATCGACGTCGATGCCCGTGATCCGGCCGAGTTCGTCGGGGAAGGCGTTGGGATCGACGCCGCCGGTCGCCGGGCTGTTCTGCTCGGGTGTCGCCCAGGTCAGCATGGTGATCGTGTTGCCGCTGTCGTCGGTGTCGCCCGGGGCGATATTGTCGACGCGGAAGATGGCGTTGCGATAGGCGACCGTGCCGAGCACGAAGATGCCGCTGCCCGGCGGGCTTTCGAAGAAGTCGGTGAAGGTCTCGGTCGAGACCACGAAGATCTGGCCGGTGACGGGGTTGAAGGCGATCTCGTTGGCGAAGTTCATGCTGCCCGTATTGGGATCGAAGCCAAGGTCGGCGAGCGTGACCGCGCTCTGACCCGGCGTGTCATAGCTCACCTTGGAGACGCGGTTGGCCTCGGTGAAGTAGACGATGCCGTTTTCCGGATCGAGCGCGATGCCGGTGATGCCGAGCGAGCCGTCGTCGAACGGGTCGCCGGGCGTGCCTTCGTCGGCGGGCTGGCTGTAAAGCACGGTGAGCAGCTGCGGCGTGCCGGCCACGGCCTGGGAGATGCTGCCCTGCAGGATGCGGTCGCTGACGCCGTCCGAATCGACGATGAAGAAGCGGTCGTGGACGGTGTCGAGCACGAGATCGGTCGGGCGCGTCAATTGTCCGTCATTCTGGAACATGCCGACGATGTCGAAGCCGCTGCTGCCGCCGCCCACCGTCGCGTCGCCACTCGCGCGGTACACGCCATATTCGTCGCCTGCGGTCGCGATCCAGAGTTCGAAGTCGGCCGAATTGATAGGCATGATTGGTTCCTCCCCGCAAGGACCGCGCTAGGCGATTCTCATTACGGGAGTGTTTCACGAAAAGCGGGAATGGAAAAGTTGTTTCGGACGCGGAAAACAGCACTTTCATCGCATTTCGTCGGCTTCATGCGGGGTTACTACTGTGATCAATCTTGGGAGACGTTGACCATGTGACGCGGGAATCGCCAGGGGACGATGAACATCGCATCGACGCGAACCGTGTCCCCCTCGCGGGCATAGCGAGGGGCGAGGGCTTCGGCCGCCCGGACCACGCGACGCAGGCGATACTCGTCGAGCGCCAGCGCCGCTTCCGCCTCGCTCGCCCGCGCCTTGACCTCGATGAAGGCGAGCACGCGGCCGCGCCGCGCGACCAGATCGACCTCGCCGACCGGCGTGCGGGCCCGCCTGGCGAGGATGCGCCAGCCCTTCAACCTGAGCCACCAGGCGGCGCGCCGCTCCGCCCGCCGCCCGCCGCGCTCGGCCCGCTGGCGCTTCATTTCAGCGCTTGCGCCCGCTCGTAGACCGCGCGCCGGGGCAGGCCCAGCGCAGTCGCCACCTCGGCCGCGGCGCGCGAGGGCGAGAGGCGGGCCATGGCGGAGCGGAGCGCGGTGTCGATCTCCTCCTCGCCGGCCGGCTCGGCCGCTCCGGGCGGCGCCACCACGATCACGATCTCCCCCTTGGGCGGCGCGTCGGCGTAGCGCGCGGCGAGCGCGGCGAGGGTGCCGGTCACCGTCTCCTCGAAGCGCTTGCTGATCTCGCGCGCCACCGCCGCGTCGCGCTCGCCAAGGCCTTCGCGGAGCGCGGCGAGGCTGGCGGCGAGGCGCGGGCCGCTCTCGTAGAAAGCGAGCGTTCCCCGGAAGGAGGCGGCCTCGGCGATGGCCGCCGCGCGCGCCCCGACCTTGGCCGGAAGGAAGCCGAAAAAGGCGAAGCGGTCGGTCGGAAGTCCCGCCAGCGTCAAGGCGGCGACGACCGCGCTCGGCCCCGGAATGGTGACGATGTTCACCCCCGCCGCGCGGGCGTCGCGGACCAGTTTGTAGCCGGGATCGGAGATGAGCGGCGTGCCGGCGTCGGAGACCAAGGCGACCGCCTCGCCCCGCATCCGCTCGATCAGGCCCGGGCGCACCTTGTCGGCATTGTGATCGTGATAGGGCGCCATCGGCCGCCTGACTCCGATGTGGCGGAGCAACTTGGCGGTGACGCGGCTGTCCTCGACCGCGATCAGGTCGGCGCGGCCGAGCACGTCCGCCGCGCGCGGCGAGAGATCGGAGAGATTGCCGATCGGGGTGGCGACGATATAGAGGCCGGGTTCGAGCTTCTCGTGCATGGGGACGCAAGTCATGGCATCGCTGTCCTATCGTCCGCAAGCGGGCCTGTCGCTGATCAGGCTGGCCTGCCTGGCGCTTCTCTCGGTCGCGATCGCCGGCTGCGTGCCGCGCTCACGCACTCCGCAGCCGCGGCTCGAGGCCCAGCCGGTGCTCCAGCCCGAGCAGCCGCGAGTCAATCCGCGCCTCCCCGCCGACGAGACCCGCAACCGGGTCGCGGTACTGGTGCCGCTGAGCGGGCGCGACGCCGCTTTGGGCCGCTCGATCCTCAACGCCGCCAATCTCGCCTTGCTCGACATGGGCGGCGAGCGCATCCGCATCACCGCCTACGACACCGCCGCCGGGGGCGCCGCCGCCGCCGCCAACGAGGCGATCGCCGAAGGCAACGGGCTGATCCTGGGGCCGTTGCTCGCCGAGGATGTGCGCATCGTCGCGCCGATCGCGCGCGAGAACGACGTGCCGGTAATCGCTTTCTCCAACGACGTGAGCGTGGCCGGGAACGGCGTCTACGTGATGGGCTTCAACCCGGGCCAGGCGATCGAGCGGGTGGTGGGCTTCGCGCGTTCGCGCGGCGCCAGCAGCTTCGGCGCGCTGGTGCCGACCAACGTCTATGGCGAACGCGCGGCCCGCGCGATGACCCGCGCGGTCGAGGGCGCCGGCGGGCGGCTGATCGGCATCCAGACCTTCGATGCGAGCGTGGCGGGAACGCGCGCGGCGGCGGCCCGGCTCAATGCCCAGGGCGCCGCCGACGCGGTGCTGCTCGCCGACGTACCGCGCGCGATACTCCCCGCCGTGCCGATCCTGCGCCAGCTCTCGCCGCAGCCGCGGCTGCTCGCCACCGAGCGCTGGGCGACCGAGACCAATATCGGCGCCAATGTGGGCTTGCGCGGCGCCTGGTTCGCGGCGCCCTCCGACGCGCTGTACGGACAGTTCCGGACCCGCTACCGCGCGCGCTACAACGCCGCGCCCTACCGGCTCGCGTCGCTGGGCTATGATGCGGTGCTGCTCGCGGTGCGGGTGGCGGCGGACTGGCCGGTCGGACGCAATTTCCCGGCGCGGGCCTTGCGCGATGCCGAGGGCTTTGCCGGCGTCGACGGCGCCTTCCGCTTCGGCCGCGACGGCGTCGCCGACCGCGCGCTCGAAGTGCGCGAGGTGACCGCGACCGGCACCAACATCGTCTCGCCGGCGCCCGCCGGGTTCAACTGACCCGGACGATCTCGGCCAGGATCGCGTCGAGGAGGAGCATGCCGCGCGGGGTGACGGTGAGGCGCGTGCCGCTGCGTTCGAGCAGGCCCTGGCGGGCAAGGCGGGCGACCGCGTCCAGCTCGAGCAGCGCGTCGGGCGCGTCCATGCCTGCGGCGAGGCGCAGGCCCATGAGCAGGGCCTCGACGCCGCGCTCGGCGGGCGGGATTTGCGTCTCCTGCGCGATGCCGTGGCCGTTGCGGGCCAATGCGGCGAGCCAGTTTTCGGGCTTCCTGTGGCGCTGGACCGCGTGGCCGCCGCGCCGCCCATGGGCGCCGGGGCCGATGCCGGCATAAGGCCGATAGCGCCAGTAAGTGAGATTGTGCCGGCTCTCCTCGCCGGGGCGGGCGTGGTTGGAGATTTCGTAGGCCGGGAGCCCGGCCGCCGAGGTCGTCTCCCGGGTCAGCTCGTACAGCGCGGCGCTCTCGTCCGGATCGGCGGGGACGAGCGCGCCCTTGGCGGCCATGGCCGCGAAGCGCGTGCCGGGCTCGATGGTGAGCTGGTAGAGCGAGAGATGCCCGGTGCCGAAGGAAAGCGCGCGGCCGAGCTCGGCCGCCCAGGCGTCGGCGCCCTGGCCGGGCAGAGCGTAGATGAGGTCGAAGCTGACCCGGCCGAACGCCGCCTGCGCGGTGTCGAGCGCCGCCAGGCCTTCCGCCACGCCATGGGCGCGGCCGAGGAAGCGCAGCGCCGCGTCGTCGAGCGCCTGCAGGCCGAGCGAGACCCGGTTGACGCCCGCGGCGGCGAGGTCGGCGAAGCGGGCCGCCTCGACCGAGGAGGGATTGGCCTCGAGCGTGACCTCGATATCGGGCGCGAACCCCCATTGCGCCTCCGCCGCTTCGATCAGCGCGGCGACGGTGGCCGGCGGCATCAAGGAAGGCGTGCCCCCGCCGAAGAAGATCGAGGTCAGCCGCCGCCCCTGCGTCTCGCGGGCTTCGTGCGCCATGTCGGCGAGCAGGGCGTCGCGCCACTGCGCCTGATCCACCGCCTCGCGGACGTGGGAGTTGAAGTCGCAATAGGGGTATTTGGAAACGCAGAACGGCCAATGGACGTAGAGCGCCAGCTCCCTCTCCCCATTGGGGAGAGGGCCGGGGAGAGGGGGAGTCGGGCGAACTTGCTCTGACTCCCCCTCTCCCAACCCTCTCCCCAGAAGGGGAGAGGGCTTTATCACAGCAGCGCCGCCACCAGCTTGCGGAAGGCGTCCGCGCGGTGGCTGATCGCGTGCTTTTCGGCCGGGTCCATCTCGCCGAAGGTGACGTCACGGCCGGCGGGGACGAAGATCGGGTCGTAGCCGAAGCCGTGGGCGCCGCGCGGCGGCCAGGTCAAAATCCCGTCGACGCGGCCTTCGAACCATTCGCTGTGGCCGTCGGGCCAGCACAAAGCCAGCGCGCAGATGAAATGCGCATTGCGGCTGGCGTCCGGACCGAGCGCCTCCAGCTCGTCGTGAACGCGGCGCATGGCCCGGTTGAAGTCGCGCTCGCCGGTCACCTCGCCGGGGCCCGCCTGCGGGTCGACGCGCGGATCGGCGAGCGCCCAGCGTGCCGAGAAGATGCCCGGCCGGTCGCCCAATGCCTCGACGCACAGGCCGCTGTCGTCGGCCAACGTGGGCAGGCCGCTAAGGTCGGCCGCGGCGCGGGCCTTGAGATCGGCATTGTCGATGAAGGTAGTGCCGATCTCGTCGGGCTCGGGCAGATCGAGCTCGGCCGCCGAAACCGGCTCGATCCCGTAAGGGCCGAGCAGCTCCCTGATCTCGCGGACCTTGCCTTCATTGTGGCTGGCGATGACCAGCCTGCCCGCCCCGAGCTTCCTCACCGGCCGCTCGCCTTATCCTGGGCGGCGAAGATGTCCGCGCAGCCGATCCTGGCCAGCCTGAGCAGCCGCAGCAGCGCTTCCTCGTCGAAGCATTCTCCCTCCGCGCTGATCTGCGTTTCGACCAGCAGGCCGTCGTCGGTGAGCACGAAATTGCCGTCGCAGCCCGCCGCGCTGTCCTCGGCATAATCGAGGTCGAGCACGGCATTTTCGTTGTGGATGCCGCAGCTCACCGCCGCGACCTTGCGCCGGATCGGGTCCGCCTCGATCGCCTTCTTCGCGAGCAGCCCGTCGACCGCGAGCCTCAGCGCCACCCAGGCGCCGGAGATGGCGGCGGTGCGGGTGCCGCCGTCGGCCTGGATGACGTCGCAGTCGAGCGTAACCTGGCGTTCCCCGAGCGCTTCGAGATCGACGACGGCGCGCAAGGAGCGGCCGATCAGCCGCTGGATCTCCTGCGTGCGGCCGGATTGCTTGCCGCCGGCCGCCTCGCGCCGTCCCCTGGTGTGGGTCGCGCGCGGCAGCATGCCATATTCGGCCGTGACCCAGCCGCGTCCCTTGCCGCGCAGCCAGGAGGGGAGGTTGGTCTCGACCGACGCCGTGCACAGCACCCTTGTGTCGCCGAAGCTGACCAGGCAGCTGCCTTCGGCGTGGCGGGTGAAGCCCGGCTCCATGATGATGGCGCGCATCTGGTCTGGCGCGCGGCCGGAAGGACGCATAAGATTCTCCGAAAACAGGGTCGGGGGCGGCCTTAGCCAAAGGCGCGGCCCCTTGCCACCCCTCCATCGCGAAGGATCGGGATATGGCCGGATTTCTGAAATATATGGGGCTGATCGGGATTTTCGTCGGCCTGATCTTCATGGCGCAGGGCGGCGGCATCCTGCCCTGGCCGGCGGGCAGCTTCATGGTCGGGAGCGTGCATTGGGTATTCTATGGAGGCATATTGCTCGTCGTCGGGATCGGCCTCTACATGGCGAGCCGCTACGTGAAACATTGAGGCCGGACAGGCGCGGTTCAGCGGCGGGCGCGCAAGGGAGGCGCGGATGAAAAAGATCGCGCTCCTCATCGCCGCCGCGCTGGCGTTTCCGGTCGCATCGGCGGCGCAGCCGCGGCCAGGCACTCCGGTCGAGACCATCATCTTCGAGACCGGCCCCTGTTTCGGCACCTGCCCGGTCTATCGCGTCGTCGTGAACAGCAACGGCACCGGCACGTTCGAGGGCCGGCACCACACGGCAGTGACCGGCACGCGCCCCTTCCGCTTGCGGCCCGGCCAGTACCAGGCCTTCGCCCGCCACCTCGCGCCGCTGCGCCCCGCCCGCGGCTCGGTCCGCTACGCGGGGGAGAGGTGCCGCAGCATGGCGACCGATTTGCCCTCGACCGAGGTGACCTGGCACTCGCGGCGGGGCACGCAAAGCCTCTATTTCTATTACGGCTGCGACATGCAGCGGAATCGCCCCATCGCCGCGCGGCTCGGGGCGGCGCGCGACCTGCTGCCGATCGGGGATTACATCCGCCCGCGCCGCTGACTACATCGATGGACATGGCGAGCAGCATCGGCGAGATGAGCGACCGCGCGCGGGACGTTTTCCGGATGGTGGTCGAGGCCTATCTGGAGAGCGGCCATCCGGTCGGCTCGCGCACCATCTCGCGCACCTCCGGCCTCAACCTCTCCCCCGCCTCGATCCGCAACGTCATGCAGGATCTCGAGGAATCGGGCCTGCTCGCGGCGCCGCACACCTCCGCGGGGCGGATCCCGACCGAGTCCGGGCTCAGATTGTTCGTCGACGCGATCATGCAGGTCGCCGAGCCGCGACCCGAGGATCGCGCCGCGATGGAATCGCTGATCGACCGCGGCGGCCCGATCGAGGAGGCGATCGCCAACGCCACCGCGGCCCTTTCCGGCATGTCGGCCTGTGCCGGCATCGTGCTCGTGCCCAAGGAGGAGCCGGCGCTGAAGCAGCTCGCCTTCGTGCCTTTGTCGCCGAGCCAGGCGGTGGCGGTGGTGGTCGGCGGCGACGGCAGCGTCGAGAATCGCGTCATCGACCTTCCGCCCGGCGTGACGCCCTCCACCCTCGCCGAGGTCGGCAATTATGTCAGCGCGCGCCTCTCGGGGCTGACCTTGCGCGAGGCGCAGGCGCGGCTCGCCGAGGAGATCGGCGCCGGCAAGGCGGCGCTCGACAAGGCGGCGCAGGCCCTGATCGCGCAGGGGCTGGCGCTCTGGTCGGAGGACGGGGCGCGGCGGCCGGTGCTGATCGTGCGCGGCCAGGCCAATCTCATCGACGAGGGCACCGCCGCCGATCTCGACCGCGTCCGCCAGCTGCTCGAGGAGCTCGAGGGCAAGGAGGAGATTGCCCGCCTGCTCGGGCGCGCCCGCGACGGCGCCGCGATGAAGATTTTCATCGGATCGGAAAATGAGCTGTTCGCGTTGTCGGGTTCGTCGGTTATCGCCGCGCCCTATCGCGGCCATGACGGCAAGCTGGTCGGCGTCGTCGGGGTGATCGGGCCGACCCGGTTGAACTATGCGCGCGTGGTTCCCATGGTGGATTTCACGGCCAAAACCTTATCGAGATTGCTGGGATGAACGAAGAAGACGAGAAGATCGAACTGGAAGGCGAGATCGATTTCGACGGTGGAATGAACGTCGACCGGCTGGGCGAGCTCGAAAAGGAGCTGGAGCAGGTGCGCCAGCACGCGCTCTACGCCCAGGCCGAAACCCAGAACGTGCGCCGCCGGCTCGAGCAGGAAAAGGTCGCCGCCACCCAATATGCGGTCACCGCCTTCGCCCGCGACATGCTGAGCGTGAAGGACAATATGGTGCGCGCCTTGGATGCCATCCCCGAGGAGATGCGCGATGACGAGCGCATCAAGGCGCTGATCGCCGGCCTCGAGGCGACGGGCCGCGAGCTCGACAGCGCCTTCCAGCGCCACGGCGTCGCCCGCATCGAGGCGATGGGCAAGCCGCTCGATCCGCACCTCCACCAGGCAATGCTGGAAGTGCCCAGCGACGAGGAGCCCGGCACCGTCGTCCAGGAGATGCAGGCCGGCTACACGATCAAGGACCGGCTGCTGCGCCCGGCCTTGGTGGGCGTGGCGAGGAAGGGGTGACGCGACCGAGAGCTACGCCAATGTCCGTCACTCCCGCGAAAGCGGGAGTCGGGGCGGGCGGTCGCGCGGAAAGAAAAAGCTGGATTCCCGCGTTCGCCGGAATGACGATGGCGGGATGCGGAAGCTCCTCCCCCTCTTCCTGATGCTCGCCGGCTGCGCCACCGTGCCACCGCGGGTGGCGGCGCCCGCTTACGCCTGGGCGACGTTCGACGCCGAGCGGATCACCGGGTCCGGCGCCTCGGGCCTCGCCGACCGGGCGCGCGGGCGGGCGCTTACCATCGAGGATCCGGCGCGGATCGCATCGATCACCAAGCTGGTGGTGGCGGTCGGCGTGATGCGGCTGGTCGAGCAGGGCAGGCTCGATCTCGACCGCGACGTCTCGGACTATCTCGGCTGGCAATTGCGCAACCCCGCTTTTCCGGACCGGCCGATCACGCTCCGTCTGCTGCTCTCGCACCGCTCTTCGCTGAAGGATGACATCGAATATTGGGCGATTCCGCTCGGCACGACATTGCAGCAGGCGCTCGCCAATCCCGCCGCTTTCGATTCCACGCACCCGCCCGGCAGCCATTTCCGTTATGCCAATCTCGGCTTCCCGGTCATCGCCTCGGTGATGGAGAAGGCGTCGGGCGAGCGGTTCGACCGGCTGATGGAGCGGCAGGTGCTGCGGCCCATGGGCCTCGACGCCTGCTTCAACTGGACGACCTGCTCAGATGCGGCGATCGCCCGCGCGGCGGTGCTCTACGGACCGGACGGCAACGCGGTTCGCGACGATCTCGGTGGCCGGAGGCCCGATTGCCCGGTGCTGGCACCCTCGGGCTGCGACCTTTCGACCTATGTCCTCGGCGACAACGGCGCGCTCTTCTCGCCGCAGGGCGGGCTGCGCATCTCGGTTAGGGACCTGGCCGTGATCGGGCGGCTGTTGCTGAACCGGGGCCGGCCATTGCTCAGCGAAGCGAGCATGCGGACGCTGACCGCCTCAGCCTGGGTCTATGATGGAAGCAACGGCGAAACCGACCAGGGCTTCTATTGCGATTATGGGCTGGCCGTGCAGCGCCTTCCCACGCCCGTGCCGGGCTGCCGCGACGATCTATTCGCCGGCCGGGCGATGATCGGCCATGCCGGCGACGCCTACGGCCTGCGCTCCGGCCTGTGGGTCGATGTCGCCACCGGCACCGGCATCGCCTTCTTCGCCACCGGCAATGGCGAGGATCCGCCGCGCGGCCGCCGCTCCGCCTATCGGGCGATCGAGGAAGAACTGGCTGGACGGCTTCGGTAAGTGATGCTTGCTTCAAGCTCACTCCGTTCGCCCTGATGATCAGGTCGCCATGCCCCCCGGGCATGGCTGCGAATGTACGGGGTACATTCGCACCTGATCATTGTCGAAGGGCCTTCCTTCACTTCCTGAAGCCGGAAGAAGGAAAGGGCTTCGACAGGCTCAGCCCGAACGGT
>JBKJZJ010000073.1:0-6462 GCA_046715355.1 Allosphingosinicella sp.
CGGCTAGGGATTCCGGTATGAATTGGATTCAGGAGCATAAGGGGCCGCAGCTCGCCGATGCCGCCGCTTACTGTGTACCACCAGTCACGCTTTCACACTGGCGCTGCCTGGACGGCGAGCAGGACGACGAGGAGCGGAGGCAGCGCGTCAGTTCGGCCGCGGCGCGGGGGCCTGGGTCGGGGTCGGCGGCGCGCCCTGCTCGGGACGCTGGGCGGCGAGCACGTCGGCGGGCGGGCCGCGCTGGATCACGCCGGCGAGCTGCTGGGCCTGCGGGCAGGGCTGCGCGCACAGGCTCTGGACGCGTTGCAAATTCGCCCGCGCCCGATCGACCGCGCCGCGCTGGACATAGGCTTCGCCCTGGCCGGCGAGCGCGTTCACGTCGTTCGGCTCGAGCCGGAGCGCGTCCGCATAATAACGCACCGCCTTGCCGGGCAGGCGCTGCGCCTGCGCGACCCGGCCCAAAGCGATATAGGCGGCGCGGTTGCCGGGATCGACCGCGAGCGCGGTTTCGAGCAGGTCGATCGCCTGGTCGTGGCGGCCGGCGGCGCTCTGCGTCTGGGCCTGCTGGACCAGGCTCGTCGAGCGCGGATCGATCTGGTCGTCGGGACGCTGGCCGTTGCCGGCGCTCGCCATGGTCGCCGCCGCGATGGCGAGCGTGAGAACAATCGGCGTAAGGCGCATCAAATACTCCATCTTTCCTGTCGCGCGGACCTCTAGCATGGCATGCGCCAGCGCGCGACGAAAAAGCCGTCCGTCCCGTCCCTGGCCGGGCTGAGCAGCTTGCCGCTGCCGGCGGACCGGCCGATGGCGATAGCAAGCGGCTCCGGAACCAGCGATGAACGGGCGGTCAGGGCCTCGGCCTGGGCCCGCCCCTCCTCGGCCAGCAGGGAGCAGACGGCATAGACGAGAACGCCGCCGGGCCTCAGCAAGGTTCCGCCGATATCGAGCAAGCGGGCCTGGAGCGCGGTGAGGCGGTCGAGCCGCTCGGGCGTGATCCGCCAACGCGTCTCCGGGTTCCGCCGCCAGGTGCCGCTGCCCGAGCAGGGCGCGTCGACCAGCACGAGATCCGCCTGGCCCGCGACGTCGGCGAGCGCTTCGGCCTCGCGGCCGGGATCCAGAAGCCGCGAATCGACGATGGTCACGCCGGCGCGCGCTGCCCGCTGCGGCAGGCGCGAGAGCCGGCCGCGATCGGTGTCGCAGGCGAGGATCAGGCCCTGATTCGCCATTTCGGCGGCCAGCGCGAGCGTCTTGCCGCCGGCTCCCGCGCAGAGATCGACCGCCCGCATCCCCGGTGCCGCGCCGCAGCCCAGGCAGATCAGCTGGCTGCCCTCGTCCTGGACCTCGATCTGGCCGAGCCGCCATGCCGCCAGCTGCTCGACATTCGTTCCTTCGGGAAAGCGCAGGCCGATCGGCGAAAGCGGCGCCGGCTCGGCGTCCAGCGAGGGTGCTTGCTTGAGCCGATTGATCCTGACATCCAGCGGGGCGCGCCGCAGCAGCGCCGGCAGTTCGTCCTCGCCGACCAGCGGGTCGAACCGTTCGAGCAGCCAGGCCGGCGCGATTCCCGCTTCGGCGACGGGCTCGCCCGGTTCGATCGGGGCGGGCCCATGCGGCGAGCCGTCGAACAGCGGCCGCGCCTCCTCGAGGCCGAGCAAGGCGGCGCGTCCCGAGACGGGCCGCTCCCCTGCCCTGCGCACCGCGCGGAAGACGAGCTCGCGCACCGCGCGGCGGTCGCCCGATCCGGCATAGCGGCGGGTCTTGAAATAGCGCGCGATCAGCGTGTCGGCGGCCGCGCCCCCTTCCCGCGCGGCGGCGAGGATCTCGTCGACCAGCTCGATCGCGGCCTGCAGGCGGGCTGAAGGGGTCATGGGCTCCTCGGATAAGTGGAGACCACCGACGCCGCTAACGCTGCGGATAATTCGGCGCCTCGCGCGTGACCGTCACATCGTGGACGTGGCTCTCGCGAAGGCCGGCATTGGTGATGCGGATGAACTCGGCCTTCTGCAGGTCCGCGATCGTCGCCGCGCCGGTATAGCCCATCGCCGCCTTCACTCCGCCGACCAGTTGGTGGATGACGTCGGCGGCATGGCCCTTATAGGCGACCTGGCCCTCGATCCCCTCCGGAACGAGCTTGAGCTGGTCCTTGATGTCCTGCTGGAAATAGCGGTCGGCCGAGCCGCGCGCCATCGCGCCGATCGAACCCATGCCGCGATAGGATTTATAGGCACGGCCCTGGTAGAGAAAGGTCTCGCCCGGCGCCTCCTCGGTGCCGGCGAGCAACGAGCCGATCATCACCGCCGAGGCGCCGGCCGCAAGCGCCTTGGCGACGTCGCCGCTGGTCCTCAAGCCCCCGTCGGCGATCACCGGCGTGCCCGAAGCCGCCGCCGCGCCGGCGCTGTCGATTATGGCGGTGAGCTGGGGCACGCCGACGCCCGCCACCACCGGGGTCGTGCAGATCGAGCCCGGGCCGATGCCGACCTTCACCGCATCCGCGCCGGCGCCGATCAGCGCCTTGGTGGCCTCCGCGGTGGCGACGTTGCCGGCGACGATCTGGACGGCGTTGGAGGTCTTGCGGATGCGCTCGACCGCCAGCGCGACGTCGCGATTGTGGCCGTGCGCGGTGTCGATGACGATGAGGTCGCATTCGGCGTCGATCAGCGCCTGGCTGCGCTCGAAGCCCTTGTCGCCGACCGTGGTCGCGGCGGCCACGCGCAGCCGCCCCGCGCCGTCTTTCGTCGCCTCGGGATAGGCGACCGCTTTCTCGATATCCTTGACGGTGATCAGCCCGATGCAGCGCCTCTCCTCGTCGACCACCAGCAGTTTCTCGATCCGGTGCTGGTGGAGCTGGCGCCGGGCCTCGTCCTTGCCGACGCCGGGGCCGACGGTGACCAGATTTTCGTGGGTCATCAATTCGGACACGAGCTGGCGCGGATTTTCGGCGAAGCGGACGTCCCGATTGGTGAGGATGCCGACCAGCCGCCCGTCCGCCTGCGTCACCGGGATTCCGGAAATCTTGTGGCGCTCCATCAGCGCGCGCGCGTCGGCGAGATTCTGGTCGGGCCGGATGGTGATCGGATTGACCACCATGCCGCTTTCGTAGCGCTTGACGCCGCGCACCGCGGCCGCCTGCTCCTCGACCTCCATGTTGCGGTGGAGGACGCCGAGCCCGCCCAGTTGCGCCATCACGATCGCCATCTCGGCGCCGGTCACCGTGTCCATCGCCGAGGAGAGAATCGGGATGTTGAGCGCGATCTCTCGGGTCAGCCGGGTCGAGGTGTCGGCCTGGCTCGGCATCACCTCCGAGGCCGCCGGCTTCAGCAGCACGTCGTCGAAGGTCAGGCCCAGGGGGATTTCGGGGGCGCTCATGAAGCGGGCCTTTGCTGGCGCTGGTAGGTGGCGGGGTCGGCGAGGCGGCCGGCGAGCGTGACGATCAGGTTCGCATCCTCGGCCGCCCCGTCGAGCATGAGCGTGCCGTCGGCCTCGTCGTCGGGGCCGTGATAGCGCCCGCCCAGGAAGGCGTTGAGCAGCGCCATGTTCGAAAAGGAGCCGCCGACCATGACCGTAGGGACGCCGCGCTGGGTCAGAGCCCAGCCGTCCTGGCGCTCGACGAAGGCGGCGGCCTCGTCGTCTGGATCGATCCGCCGGCCCATGTCGATGATCGTGGCGTCCACCACCCGGTCGAGCGCGGCCAGGCCCCGTCCCATCACCGCGACCGGCGCGCCCGCCGGATGGATGGCGACCGTGTCCATGTTGACCGCCGCGACGATCGAGGCGAGCGGGACCAGCGGATGCTCGGCGAAATAAGTGGCGCCCAGCAGGCCCGATTCCTCCGCCGCGGTCGCCATGAACAGGATGTCGCGCGGCCGGCGGGGCTGGCGCGAGAGGCGGCCGGCAATCTCGATCAGGCTGGCGACGCCGCTCGCATTGTCGACCGCGCCGTTGCAGATGCGGTCGGCCTCGCCCGGCGGGCGGCAGAGGCCCATATGGTCCCAATGGGCGAGCAGCAGCAGGCTCTCGCCGGTCGCGCGGCTGCCGCGCAGCCGGCCGATCACGTTGCTGGTGGCGAGGGACCTGATTGAGGTCGTCACTTCCATCGACGCGCGCGCGTTGAGGGTGACGGCGCGGAAGGATGAGCCGGGCTGGTCGTCGAGCAGCCGCGCCATGTCGGCGCCCGCCGCCGCCGCCAGGCGCTGCGCCGCCGCCATCGGCATGATCCCGTAGAGGCGCGGCGTCGGCGTGGCGGGATCCTCGGTCGTGCCTTGGTTGATGCCGGCGGCGACCATCTCCCAGGGCACGTCGTCGCCGACGAGCGCGATCACCGCGGCGGCGCCCGCCTCGCTCACCGCGAGCATGCGCTCGCCGGCCGACGGGAAGCCCTCGATTTGGGGACCCTCGAGCAGGATCAGCACGACCGCGCCGCTGACCTCCGCCCCCGCCAGCTGGTCGATGCCGCGGTCGAGCAGGCGGGCGCCGTGGCCGGCGAAGATGACCGGCGCGTTTGCGATGCTGATTCTTGCCTCCCGGCCGGTGAGGATGAGCTCGCCGGGCGCGATCCCGACCGCGCGGCCCCGGGCCGTCCAGCGGGTCGTCGCGCGGTCGGGCTTCCGCTCGACCAGATGCAGGGTCTGCAGCCAGGTCCCGTTCTCGCCCGCCGGCTCGAGCCCGCGTTCGCGGAACTGGGCGGCGATATAGTCGGTCGTCCGCCTCTCCCCCGCCGTCCCCGGCGCCCGGCCCTCGAACGCGTCGCTGGCAAGGACCGTGATATGGCGCAGCAGATCCGCCGGCGCGATCGCCGCCGGCTGGGCGGAAAGCGGCGTTGAGACGAAGACGAAAGCGAGGATCAGCGTCCTGAACATGGCGCTGCTTAAGGAGGCAGACCGCGACTCGCAAGCGATTCGCTCCCGTCAGAGTCACCCCGGCGAAGGCCGGGGCCCATGAACGCGGACGTGTCGGAAAGGCGAAGGCCCTCTCGCGAATTACCAACGCGGTGATCATGGGTCCCGGCTTTCGCCGGGATGACTCTTGGGTTCAAACTTCAGCGCCGCGCCCTGGCAATCAGCGCGCGCGCCGCCTCCACATGCAGGCTTTCGATCATCCGCCCCTCGTGCCGCTCGGCGCCGCCGGTCGCCGCATCGACCAGGCGGCGGGCGGCCGCGAGCTCGTCCTCGTTCGGCCCGAACAGGCGGTTGGCGGTCTCGATCTGGTTGGGATGGATCACCGATTTGCCGTCGAACCCCCAGGCGCGGCCCTGCCGGCATTCCTCCTCGAGCCCGGCGTCCGCCTCCAGCCGGTTGTAGACGCCGTCGAAGGCCGGGATACCGGCGGCGCGCGCGGCGAGCACGATCCGCTGCAAGGCATAGGTCAGTCCCGTGCGGCCCTCGGCGCCCGGCAGGCCGAGGCCGGCGGCGAGGTCGTTGACGCCGGCGATGAGGCCGCGCGAAACGGGGGCGATCGCGGCGGCGTCGATCACCGCGCGCGGCGTCTCGATCATCGCCAGCACCGGCTTTTGCATCAGCGAGACCGCGTCCGCGACCTGCCGGACGCTCTCCGCCTTGGCGAGAACGACGAAATCGGGCGCGGCGCGGCGCACGGCGACGACGTCCTCGCCATAATGAGCGGTACCGGCCGGGCTGACGCGGATCGCGACCGGCCGCCCGCCAAAGCCCTCGCCGGCCGCCGCCACGGCCGCCTCGCGCGCGGCGGCCTTGTCCTCCTCGCGCACCGAATCCTCGAGGTCGAGCACGACCATGTCCGCCTCGAGCGTGCGCGCCTTCTCGATGGCGCGGGGATTGGACGCCGGCAGGAAGAGCAGGCTGCGGCAAAGGCGAGGGTCGGTCGGCTGCATGAAGCGCGATTCCGCTTGGATCGGGCCCACTTTGCCTACATGGTATCGCCGGTCAAGCGGAGGAGAATGCCGGCATGGACATGGTCATCCTGGTCATCGTGGGCCTCGTCGTCCTTTGGCTGTTCGCCAGTGTGAAGGTCGTCCGCCAAGGCTATCAATATACGATAGAATATTTTGGGCGTTACACCACGACCGCGCGGCCCGGCCTGAATTTCTTCCCCGCCTTCTTCTATCGCGTCGGCCGCAAGGTGAACATGATGGAGCAGGTGCTCGACATTCCGGGCCAGGAGATCATCACCAAGGACAATGCCATGGTCTCGACCGACGGCGTGGTCTTTTTTCAGGTGCTGGACGCGGCCAAGGCGGCCTACGAAGTGTCGGACCTTTATCTGGCGATCATGCAGCTCACCACCACCAATCTGAGGACGGTGATGGGCTCGATGGATCTCGACGAGACCTTGTCGCGGCGCGACGAGATCAACGCCCGCCTGCTGGTCGTGGTCGAGCAGGCGACCGAGGCCTGGGGGGTCAAGATCACCCGCGTCGAGATCAAGGACATCCGCCCGCCCGGCGACATCGTCAACGCCATGGGCCGGCAGATGAAGGCCGAGCGCGAGAAG
>JBKJZJ010000074.1:0-7211 GCA_046715355.1 Allosphingosinicella sp.
GGCCGGGATTGTTGAAATAGCGCTCGACTTCCTTGGCGATGTCGCGCTGCGACAAGAGGCCGTTCTCGGTGAAATAGCGGATCGCGCGCTCGCGCGACCAGCGGTGGTGATGGATCCCCGTGTCGAGCACCAGCCGCACCGCCCGCCAGAGCGACAGCGAGTACATGCCAAACTCCTGCATCGGGTCCCGGTAGAAGCCCATTTCCTGGGCCAGCCGCTCCGAATAGAGGCCCCAGCCCTCGCCATAGACGCCGTAGCCGCCGAAGCGCCGGAACTTCGGCACGCCCTCGAGCTCCTGGGCGAGCGCGATCTGGAAATGGTGGCCGGGCGCGCCTTCATGATAGGCGATCGCCTCGACCTGGGGCCTGAGCACCTGGTCCATATTGGCGAGGTTGACGTAGAAGATGCCGGGCCGCGAGCCGTCGGGCGAGGGCCGGTTGTAGAAGGCGACCGGGGCGGTCTCCTGACGGAAGGCCTCGACCGCGCGGACCTCGAGCGGCGCGCGCGGCAGCCGGCGGAAGAAGCGCGGCGCCGCCGCCATCGCCTCGGCGATGAAGCGGCGGCCGTCGGCGAGATAGGCTTCGCGCCCCTCGGCCGTGTTCGGATATTTGAATTCCGCGCCTTCGTTGATGTGGGCGAAGAAAGCCTGGAGCGTGCCCGTGAAGCCGACTTGCGTCTTGATCCGCTCCATCTCGCGGTGGATGCGCGCGACCTGCTCGAGGCCGATCCGGTGGATCTGCTCGGCGCTCATCTCGGTGGTCGTCGACTGGCGCAGGCGCCGCGCATAATAAGCGGCGCCGTCGGGGAGGCTCCAGGCGCCGTTGTTGCCGCGGGCGCGCGGCTCGATCGCGTCGAGCGCGGCGAACATGGTCTCGTAGCCGCGCCGGAACGGGCCGGTCAGCGCCTCACGCGCGGAGGCGATCAGGCGCTCCTTCTCGGCCTGCGGGATTTCGAGCCGGCCGACCTTGGCCTTGAAGTCGGCGAAGACGGCGCTGTCCGGCCCTTCGGCGAAGGGCGCGCCCGCGAGGATTCGGCGGCCGTCCTCGCGCACCGGAACGAAGTTGAAGGCGGGGGGCAAGATGCCGAGCCCGGCCTGGTGGCGCATATTGGCGCCGATCTCGCCCATCACCCGCTCGACCTCGCGCAGGCGGGCGATATAGGCCTCGGCGTCGGCGACGCTATCGATCCGGTGGTTGTTGATCAGGAAGACCGGGATCGCGCCCATCGGGCTGCCGTTGGTGCTCGCCGGGAAGCCGTGCCAGCGCCAGCGATAGCCGTCGCGATTGTCGGTCACCTCCTTCTCGAACAGGCGGAAGGAGACGCGCCCGGCGGGGCTGAGCCTGGCCGGATCGAAGCCGCGGCGCAGCGCGGCGAGCTGGCGCTCCTGCAGCGCGAGCTGCCGCTGCCGAAAGGCGTCGGTATAATCGTTCAGCCGGTCGTAGAGCGCCCGGCTGCCGAGCTGGGTCAGCAGCTGCGGATTGGTCGCGGTCTGTTCGTCGAACGCGGCGTCGAGGAAGGCGGTGAGGCGGGCGTCCTCGGCCGCCGGGCCGGTGGTCGCGGGCCGCGGGGCCGGCTGGGTGGGCTGGGCGAGGGCGACGCCGGTCGTGGCGAGCAGCATGGCGGCGAGCGGCAGCAAGGGCTTCAAGGGGACCTCCTGGGTGGACCGGAAGCCGCTTCTTAGCGTCTGCCGCGCGTCCGTCCACTGCAGCGGCGTTGGGCCGTCACCGCCCGGAGCCGTTGCCGGCCCCGGGACGATGACGCCGCGCCGGCCTAGACCTTCGAGACGCGGACCCGGAGCGTGCCGCTGGCGAGATCGACGGTGCCGCCGCTTTCGTTCTGAAAGCGGACGCTGACCGTGTTGGTCGCGCTGACCCAGGCGGTCAGGACGATGTCGGCCAGCGCGTTGGAGAAGCTCGCCTGCGCGAAGTCGCCGAGCAGGGCTCCGCCAAGGGTCACCGTCGTGGTGACCCCGGCGCCGTCGGCAAGGCTCGGCGGATTGTAGGTCGCCGAGGCTTCGATGAGACGGGCCGAGAAGGCCGTGCCGCCATCGGTGCGCATCTCATATTCGATGGCATTGGGCCGGTCGATCAGCAGCGAACCCTTGCGGAACGTGGCGCCGCTCGAGGCGGTGAGCGGCACGATGTTCTGCTCGATGCGGACCTTGGGGACGATGTTGTTGTCGAACTTGCAGACCGTGTTGGCAAAGGCGGTGGTGGTCGCGCCCGAAATCACGACCCGCGCGCCGATGTCGACTGGGGCGGTCACCGCGCCGCCGGCCTGGAGCACGAACGCGTTGCGCATCCGCGTGGTCGAAAGGTCGTCGATGATCTCGACATCCTCGATGAGCAGCGAGCCGCTGATCGAGGCGGGCTGGATCCAGATGCCGGCCCGATAGTCCCACGAGCCGAGATTGACATCCGACTTGGCGGTTTGCCCCGGCCGGACGATGCGGGTGCCCCGGACGCGGCAATTCTTGAGCACGCCCCCGGCGCCGCCGAGCGCGACCCCGAAGCAGGGCGAATTCTCGATCAGCATCGCCCCGATCGAGAAATTCTCATGGACCGACGAGCCGGTCGCATCGCCGACGCCGACGCCGGCCGGGAGACTGTCCCAATCGGGCGCCGAGCTTTCCAGGTCGAACACCACCTGGTTGTTGTCGCCGATCGCGATGTCGCGGGTCGCGAGGCCGGCGCCGTTCAGCAGGATGCCGAACGCCCCCACGCCGCCGCCGGTCATATTGCCCTGCGCGGTCGCGTTGCGGATGCAGATGTGATTGCCATCGATGTTGAGGCCGTCAATGCCATAGCCGCTGCTGTGGTCCGCATAGGTGCCCGACAGCACGAAGATGCCGCGGCGCAGGGTTTCGATCACATTGTCCTGGACGAGGCCGCCGCGGCTGTCCGTGTCGTAGATGCCGGCGATGTTCATGCCGGTATGGAAGGCGAAGACGCGGTTGCGGCTGACGACGTATTGGAAGCCCGGGTGGACTTCGATCGCGCAGGTGCCGTTGGCCGAGCCCCAGCTCGCATTCTCGAAATAATTGTCGACGGCCTCGATATTGTCGCCGGTGAGGTACAGCGTCGAATGGTCGAAATAGACGTCGCCATTGGGCTCGGCCATGTAGAAGCGGCAGCCCCGGACCCGCGTGTCGCTGCTATTGCCGTCGCCGTTGAGCTCGATGCAATTGGTCGAAACGGCATTGAGCACGACGCAGTCGACGACGGCGAGGCCCGCGCCCTTCTTTGCCTTCACCGTGCAGCGCGGCAGGGTGAGCAGCGACGAGGAGACCGCCGGCTCGCCGTCCTCGTTCTGGGCATTGTGATCGAAGACGACGCCCTCGATCCACAGGCCGGACAGATCGTCGCCGCTGTCCTTCGAGCCCAGGATCGCATGGAAGCCGGTCGACTCGTCGGCGATCTTGATCGTCGCGCCATTGCCGTAGAGGCGAATGCCCTTGGTGAGATCGAGGATGACCGTGTCGGTGCCCGGCGCGACGAGGACATAGGTCTTGCCGCCGGTCAAATGGCCTTCCTGCCCGGTCGCGATGAGGTCGGCGACGAAAGCCTGCATCGCGGCGGTATCGGGGGTCGAGCCGTCGCCGACGGCGCCATAATCTTCGGGAATTGCATAAGCCATGGTGATTCTCCTTTGGAGGGAACATAAGGAGAACAGTCGAAATCCTACATTACAAGCCCGGATTTTTGACTTTGGCCGATGGGTCCGGGCCGAAGCCCGGACCCCAAGCGGGCCATGCCCGATCGGCGGAGCCTTGCGTCCGCTCAGCTCGTGGTGGCGTAGACCGGCGTCCAGTCGGTGCCGACGCTGTGCGCGCCGCCGCTGGTCAGCCGGCTCCAGCCGAGCAGGACCTTGCCGGACGCGATCGCCGGATCGACATTCTGCACGAAATCGCCTTCCGCCCAATAGCCGGTGGTCGGAATCGCCGTCGCGAAGTTCCTGCCCTGGACGTTGCGCGTCGGCAGGTAGGTGCCGAAGCCGAACTGGGCGGAATGATCGGGATAGCCGAAGAAGGCGCAATCCGCGATCACGCAGTTGGTGAGCGTCAGGCCCGTCGAGGTGTGGAAGCCGAAGACGTTGTCGGAATCGTAGCGCACGTCGACCGAATAGACGTTGTCGGTCTGGGTGACGGCTTCGCGTTGGGCGACGGCAAGCTGGAGGGCGTATTGATAATCCTCTCCCCCGGAGCCGCGGAGATAGCCGCTGAACCGGCAACGGT
Source organism: Allosphingosinicella sp. (assembly GCA_046715355.1). Taxonomy (GTDB): domain Bacteria; phylum Pseudomonadota; class Alphaproteobacteria; order Sphingomonadales; family Sphingomonadaceae; genus Allosphingosinicella. The sequence goes on from JBKJZJ010000074.1 coordinate 4,235, forward strand.
CGGCGCCGACGATGGCAAGCCCGTAGGCCTCATAATCCTCCACCTCGACGTGAATGTTCGAATCGCGAACAGAGTCTTCATAACCGACGGTGATCGCGGCGGTGCAGCCCTGGGCGCGGGCGCGAACGCTGCAGAAGTCCGCATAGTCGATGGCGATCCCCGCATCGGGGTCGTCGCGGACCAAAGTGAGATCGGCGGTGACGCGCCGGCAGCGCTTCAGGATCGGCCCGCCGACAGCCTCGCTGGTGACGCGGACCGTGCTCGGCGCGATGGCGACGTCCTGGACGTTCCAGTCGCGGGTGCCGTCGTCGGTGATCGGCATGCCGATGACGGCGATGCCCGACGTCCCCGCCGTCTCGACGACCCACGGGCCGGAGCGGACGTTCCTGACGAGATGCCAATCGCCATCGGGCTCGATGTCGAAGCCGCCCGGCATCGGCAATCCCCCGACGTTGCGCCCGCCGACCTTGATCGAGAGGCCGCCGGCGACGAGGATGTTCTCGCCGGAGGTGATGGTGAGCGCGTTGCGGCCGTCGTCGGCCGAATTGATCACCCGGATCGGCCCGACGACGATGTCACGGCTGTTCACCGTCAGCGGGCTTTGGTTCGTCTTTGACGTGATGACGATGCCGTCGCCACGGACCTCGCGGCCGTTGAACTGGGCGACGCGCACCCGGCGGGCGCCGCGAAGGTGAAGGAGATGGTGCTGCTGATCGTCCGCCTGGTTGGCCCGATTGCCGTCCATCATGCCGGGCACGTCGACGAAGATGTCCTCGACGTCATGGAGGATGATCCCGTTATAGCTCGGCGAGCCGCCGGACACATTGTCCCAATTGGGCGTGCCGCCGCTCGGGGCGAGCAGGAATGTGCCCGCGATGACGAGCGCGGTGCCGTTATAGTCCGAGCCCGACAGCGCGATTCCGGCGGCGAGAAAGGTGTAGCCCGCCGGCAGAATGATCGTCTCGCCTTTGTTGGCGTCAACCGCGGCCTGGATGGCCTCCGAATCGTCGGCGACGCCGTCGCCGGCCGCACCATAATCGAGGACGGAAACCGATTCGCCGATCTTGTCGGCGAGCGGGCGTTCGACGGCGCCTGGGTCATCGGCTTCGAAGGCGAGTGGGAAGGTGATTGAAGACATGACTTGGTTTCCTATCGTTTTTTGAGAACGAAAAGGGAACTGTCAGGGCAAATCCAACAAGTCTCCAACAAAATGACGGCGCGCCGATTTTTGTAATCTCAGCGCTGCCCGGCCCGCCAGCACGGGTCCCAGCCCGGCTCGGGACCAAAGCGCTCGACCAGGAAATCGACCAGGGCGCGCACCCGGGCGGTGACCGCGCGGCCCGGCGGCATTACCGCGTGGAGCGCGCCCTCCTCGAGAGGATAATCGCGCAGCACGACGTCGATCGTGCCGCGCTCGATCGCCGGGGCGGCGATGAAGCTCGGCAGCATGGCGAGGCCGAGCGCGGCTTCGGCGGCCGCGAGCAGCATATCTCCATTGTTGGTCCGCAGCACCGGCGCGACCCGGATCGTCTCCCAGCGGGTGCCGATCCGGAAGCGCCATTGCTCGTTGCCGTAGAGCAGGATGGCATGGCCCGCGACGTCGGCCGGGCGTTCGGGGCGGCCATGGCGCGCGAGATAGGCGTGGCTCGCGATGACATGCTTGCGCACCGGCGCGATCCGGCGCGCGATCAACGAGGAATCCGCGAGGCGGCCGATGCGCACGGCGAGGTCGTAGCCGCCGCCCGTCAGGTCGACGGTCCGATCCTCGAACTCGATATCGAGCTCGACGCGGGGATAAGCGGCGGCGAAATCGGCGAGCGCCGGCGCGAGATGGGCGACCCCGAAGGAGAGCGGCGCGGTCAGCCGGATCGGGCCGGCGATCTGGGTGACCGCCTGTGCGACCACCTCCTGCGCCGCTTCAAGATCGGCGAGGATGGCGGCGGCGCGGGCATAATAAGCCTGGCCGATGTCGGTCGGCTGGGCGCCGCGCGCGGTCCGGGTGAGGAGCCGGGCGCCGAGCTGCCCTTCGAGCCTGGCGACTCGGCGCGACAGCACCGGCTTGGAAAGCCCCATCCGCTCCGCCGCGCGGGCGAAGGAGCCGGTCTCCACCACCCGCACGAAGGCGAGCACGTCGACGAGATCGGGGGCGGAGCGTTCCATATTGGATCTCTATGAGGCGGCCGGGAAAGGCATAGTCTGGCCGTTCTATATCGTGCTTCGGCAAGGAGAATTCAAAAGAGTCTTCGCCACTGAATTGTAGATAAGACCGAGATCATAAACCGAATCGGATTCGACTCTATTTGGAGAAGGCGATATTATGGGACGCCTTGACAATCGGTAGACATCGAAAGGGGGCTTTCCATGACCAGAATCAAACAATTCGCCACGCTCACGGCCGCCATCATGCTTGCCATGCCGACCGCCGTCGTGATCGCGCAGGAGCGACCGGCCCCGCCCCCCACGGAGCCGGTGCAACCGCTTGAATATGCCGTGAAGTTCGTCTGCGGCCGAACGCTGTCGTCCGCGAGGCCGCAGGCGGCGACGGGCAACTATTACACGATGATCAATATCCACAACCCCGGCCGGCCGCTCGAGGTGAGCCACAAGGTCGTGCTGGCCGCGGTGCTTGGCGAACGCGGCGGAATGACCGGCTTCTCGACCGACATTGGTCTGAGATACGACGAAGCGGTGGACCTGGACTGCCCCTGGATCGCGCGGCAGCTGGCCGCCGCCGGCATCCGGGCTCCGGGCCTGTCCACGGGCTTCGTCGTTCTTCAGGCGCGCCAGGAGCTGGACGTCGTCGCGGTCTATACCGCCGCGCCGACCACCACCAATCAGGTTGCGACCATGCACACCGAACGGGTGCCGGTCCGCAGGCTCGCCCGGTAAAGCCGGCCCGACCAAGCGGCGGCGGCTCCCGCCGCCGCCGCCCAGCTTGCCCCGCGTTTCGTTATTAACAACACCATGATACCGATTG
>JBKJZJ010000075.1:0-14773 GCA_046715355.1 Allosphingosinicella sp.
GGACCCAGCTGCGCGACGCGATCACCCAGCTGATCTCCGATGCGACCGGCGAAGGCGGTGGCGAAGAGGGCGCGGTGCCGATCACTCGCGAGGTCAACGGAGCCGGCCTGGTCACAGGAGGCGGGCCGCTCTCCGCGGACCTCGAACTGGAGGTCGAGGCAGCCAGCGGCGCCGAGATCGCCGCCGGCGTCGTCGACACCAAGGCGATCACTCCAGCCGGCCTCGCCGCGGCCGCGGCCGCGACGGCCAGCTATACCCGCCTGCCGGGCGGGTGGATCATCACGGTGGTCTCGGGGACGGCGGCCGCCAACGGGCAGACCATCATCACCCTGCCAACCACCTTCCCGAACGCATGCCTCTGGGCCGGCGTCGAGGGCGGCTCGACCGACACCGACGCCTCCCACAACGGGCCTTTCGTCAACGGCATCGGCGTCAGCTCGGTGACCGTCTTCAACGCGCTCAACGCCTCGGTGTTCGTGCGCGTCATCGCGTTCGGCAGATAGGAGCTCGTTCAATGGCCATTTTCTACAGCAAGTCGCGCGGCGGCTTCTTCGACGAGGCGCTGCATGGCGTGAAGGGCACCAAGGGCAGCAAAATCCCCAAGGACGCCGTCGAGGTGACGCCGGAGGACCACGCGGCGCTGATGGAGGCGCAGGCGGACGGCGATCGCATCCTTGTCGGCGAAGGCGGCGCACCGGTCGCCGGCGTCTACGTGCCGAGCAACGAAGAGATCCTCGCGCAGCTGCGCGCCAGGCGCGATCGCGACCTCGTCGGTAGCGACTGGACCCAGATCAGCGACAACAGTCTCAGCGACGCGCAGCGCCAGGCCTGGGCGGTCTACCGGCAGGCGCTTCGCGACTACATCGCGCTCGTCGAGGCGGCGATCGCGGACGAGGAAGACCCGTTCGGCGTCGCCTATCCAACGCCGCCGCAGGTGACCGCCCCGCCGGCGCCGCCGACCCCGCCGGAGCCTGAGGGCTTCTCGCAGCCTGCCCCACTCTGATCCCATAGGAGAGGCCAACATGCGGGCGGCTAGCGAGGGAGGCAGGGCGTTGGCGCGCCCGAACCGCGGGAGTTAACCCCGCACCTTTGGCGGCCGCGGCCGCATCCGGTTCCCCCGCCTTTGCCGGCGGAGGCCTAATTAAGGTGTGAGAATGCTCGCGTATCCAACAATCGCCGTCGACCCGGTGCGGCCGGTCGCGCCCTATATCGGCGGCAAGAGGAATCTGGCGCGTCGCCTGGTCGCCCGCATCGCCGAGATCGAGCACGATCTCTACGCCGAGCCCTTCGTCGGCATGGGCGGAGTCTTCTTCCGGCGCGCCAGCCGTCCGAGAGTCGAAGTGGTCAACGACATCTCGGCCGACGTCGCCACTCTATTCCGGATTCTGCAGCGCCACTACCAGGCCTTCCTCGACACGTTGAAGTGGCAGCTGTCGAGCCGGGCGGAGTTCGAGCGGCTGATGCGCGTCGATCCGACCACACTGACCGACCTCGAGCGGGCCGCCCGCTTCCTCTACCTCCAGCGCCAGGCGTTCGGCGGGAAGGTCGGGGAGCGCCATTTCGGCATATCGCGGACCACTAGCGCTCGCTTCGATCTGACCAAGCTAGTTCCCATGCTGGAGGCCGTGCACGATCGCCTGGCCGGGGTGACGATCGAGCGGCTTCCCTATGCCGACCTGATCAGGCGCTACGACCGCCCTGGAGCGCTGTTCTACCTCGACCCGCCTTATTGGGGTTGCGAGGACGACTATGGCGCCGGCGTCTTCTCATCGGCCGATTTCGAGGCCCTCAGCGGCCTCTTAGAGGGGATAAAGGGGCGCTTCATCATGTCCGTGAACGACCGGGCGGAGACTCGCGCCATCTTCGCCCGCTTCGCCATCGAGGAGGTCGAGCTGAGCTATCGCATCAGCGGCAAGGCGACAGCGGCGAGGGAACTGATTATTGCAGGCCCATGAGGCGCGCGCTACCGAAACCGAGTGCTACAAAATGTCCTGTCCAAGACTCCGAAACCTCCTGGCCCGCTACAGACATCATTCTCTGAAGCCGAACCCCCTCCCCCTACCCCCTCCCCGGCGGGGAGGGGGTTTCTTGAGGAGGTTGCTTTTGCCGGGCGAGGCTTTACCTCGCCGCAATGCTCAGTGTCAGTGAAGCGGAAGGGCGCGCCGGCGCCCTGGTCGAGGCCGCGATCAAAGCCGGGGCCGACGCAGCCGACGTCCTCTATATCGGCGACGCATCGACCGAGGTCTCGGTGCGGCTCGGCGAACTCGAGGACGTGACCCGCTCCGAGGGCGAGGAGATCGGCCTCAGGCTCTTCGTCGGCAGCCGCTCGGCGAGCGTCTCCTCGTCGGACCTGTCCGCCGAAGCGCTCGCCGCTTTGGTCGAGCGGGCGGCGGCGATGGCGCGCGAGGCGCCGGAAGATCCCTATTCGGGGCTCGCGCCGGAGGATCGGCTGCTCAAGGGACCGGCGCCCGACGTCGACGCCGACGATCGCGCCGACCCCTCTCCGCTGGCCTTGAAGGAGCGGGCGCTGGCGATCGAGGAAGCGGCGCGCGCCGTCCCCGGCATCACCAATTCGGAAGGCGCGGGAGTGAGCGCCGCGCGCTCCATCGTGGCGCTGGCCACCTCCCACGGCTTCTGCCGCGGCTATGCGACCAGCGGATATGGCGCGGCGGCGAGCGTGATCGGCGGCGAAGGCGGCGACATGCAGCGCGACAGCGCCAGCCACTCCGTCCGCCATTATGCCGATCTCGACCCGCCCGAGGCGCTCGGCCGGCTCGCCGCCGCGCGCACCGTCGCCCGCCTCAACCCGGGCAAGCTCGCCAGCGGCGCGATGCCGGTGCTGTTCGACCCACGCGTCGGCGGCAGCCTGATCGGCGCCCTGCTCGGCGCGATGAGCGGGCCCGGCATCGCCCGCAAGACCAGCTTCCTGCTCGGCCGCGAGGACGAGCTGCTGTTCGATTCCGCCATCGTCATCGTCGACGATCCGCACCGGCCGCGGGGATTGAAGTCGAAGCCGTTCGACGGCGAGGGCGTGGCGACCGCGCGGCGCCGGCTGATCGACGGCGGACGGCTGACCGGCTGGCTGCTGAACGCCGCCTCGGCGCGGCAATTGGGGCTGGAGACGACCGGCCATGCCAGCCGCGGCATCGGCGGCGCGCCGGGCGCTGGGTCGACCAACGTCCATCTCGAGCCGGGCGCGCTTTCGCCGGCCGAATTGATGGCCGATATCGCGAACGGCCTCTACGTCACCGAGATGATCGGCAGCGGCGTCAATTCGGTGACCGGCGATTACAGCAGGGGCGCCTCGGGCTTCATCATCAAGCATGGCGAGCTCGCCGCGCCGGTCGCCGAGATCACCATCGCCGGCAACCTCGTCGACATGTTCCGCGCGCTCGTTCCCGCGAACGACCTGGAGCATCGCCGGGCGGTGAACGTTCCCACCTTGCGGGTGGATGGGATGACGGTCGCCGGTGCTTGAGGACGTCGCCAGCATCGCCGAGGAGGCCGGACGGATCGCCGCCGGCCGCTGCGGCACCGACTATCGGACCTGGGAGAAGGTGCCGGGCCATCCGGTCTGCGATATCGACCTCGAGGTCGACGCCTTCCTCCGGGACCGGCTCGGCAGGCTCGATCCCGAGGCCGGCTGGCTGTCCGAGGAGACGCTGGACGACAGCGACCGGATCGAGCGGCGGCGGCTGTGGGTGGTCGATCCGATCGACGGCACCCGCGATTTCCTGCGGGGCCGCCCCGGCTGGTGCGTCTCGGTGGCCCTGGTGGAGGACCGCGTGCCCGTGCTCGGCGTGCTCGCGGCGCCGGTCCGCGGCGAATTGTGGACCGCGGCGCGCGGGCGCGGCAGCCGGCGCAACGGCGAGCGGCTCCGGGTCACGCCACGCGCCGAGCTTGCCGGCGCGCGCGTGGCGGCGGATCAGCTGCCCAAGGCCGACCGCGATCTCGTTGCCGTCGACAAGCCCAATTCGATCGCGCTGCGCATCGCTATGGTTGCCGCCGGCGAGGCGGATTTGCTCGCGACCCTGCGCTGGGGGTTCGAATGGGACATCGCCGCGGCGGCGCTGATCGCCAAGGAGGCCGGCGCGACCGTCAGCGGCGCGCTCGGCCAGCCGCTCGCCTTCAACACCGCTTCGGGCGAGGCGTTCGGCGTGCTCGTCGCCACGCCCGGCATCCACGCCGCCGCGGCGGCGCGGCTGCGCGAGCGGGCCATGGCCGTCGTCTAAACCCCGCGAGTCATCCCGGCGGAGGCCGGGACCTATGAACTCCGCCGGGGAGAATAGGCGCGCAGCGCGGCTGGAACCCACCGACTCTCGTGGTCATGGGTCCCGGCCTTCGGGGTCCCCGCAAAGTAGTACTTTGCGGGGTGCCCCTTCGCCGGGATGACTCCTTTGTTCGACATCGGTCGGTTCGGTCACGCCGTTCGCCGAAAACGGCCATCGCTTTCCCTCGCCGTCCGGTCTATTCTCCCGCGCATAAAGATATGCGGAGAGGAACGATGCGGAACGGACCCTCTGCCCTGATCCTGGCGGGGCTTGGCGCGGCTTTGGTGGCGGCGACGCCGTCGCGCGGCCAGGAGGCGCCCGCGCCCGCGCCCGCGAGCCCGGTCCCGAATATCGTCGATCCGGCGCCGACCGCGGCCGACCTGCAGCAGGCCGAGACGCTCGGCCTCTCCCAAGTCAATGACAGCCGGATGACCGTGCCGGTGCGGATCGACGGGCAGGGGCCGTTCGCCTTCATCGTCGACACCGGCGCCGAGCGCACCGTGATCTCGCGGGAGCTGGCGAGCGCGCTCGAGCTGGCGCCCGGGCACACCGCCACGGTCCACTCGATGAGCGAGGTCAGCCAGATTCGGACGGTGGTCATCCCCGACCTCAGGATCGGCTCGCGCTCGGTCACCGGCATCCATGCGCCGGCTTTGGCCCGCGCCAATCTCGGCGCGTCGGGGATGCTCGGCGTCGACAGCCTGCAGACGCAGCGCGTGCTGTTCGACTTCGGCCGCCGCGAGATGACGATCACGCCCTCGCGGCGGCGCGAGGAGCGCTGGCCGGAAGGGACGATCGTGGTCACCGGCCGCCGGCTGCTCGGCCGGCTGGTGCTGGTCGACGCCTCGTTCGACGGACAGCGGATCTGGGTGGTCATAGACACCGGCTCGGAGATCAGCGTCGGCAACAGCCGGCTCAGGGCCGCGCTGCGGCGGGCGGGGCGGCTCGGGGTGATGGCGCCGATCAGGATGATGAGCGTCACCGGCGGCGTGGTCGACGCCGAATATACGATCGCCCGGCGGATCCGCATCGGCGGGGTCGACATCCGCGATCTGCCGGTCGCCTTCCACGACGCCCACCCGTTCCAGCATCTGGGCTTGAGCGACCGGCCGGCGCTCCTGCTCGGCATGGACGCGCTGCAATTGTTCGACCGCGTCTCGGTCGATTTCGCCAACCGCCGCGTGCGCGTGCTGCTCGACGATGGCGCCCTGTTCGGCGCGGAGCCACGCATGGCGGGCGAGCCGGCGGTACGGACGGCGAGCTGAATCCAAAGAGTCATCCCGGCGCAGGCCGGGACCCATGAACACGGAAATAGGGTGTCAGGCGACGACGCGTTCGCTTCCTGTTACAACACGGTGCTCATGGGTCCCGGCCTACGCCGGGATGACTCCCCAGTGACCCGTGCTCAATCGCTCCCCACCTTCGGCACGCCGAGGCGCGGGATCTCAATCTTCGGGCAGCGGTTCATCACCACCTTGAGGCCGGCGGCTTCGGCGCGGGCGGCGGCTTCCTCGTTGATCACGCCGATCTGCAGCCAGACCGATTTCGCGCCGGCGGCGATCGCCTCGTCGACCGCCTCGCCCGCGGCCAGGGGACGGCGGAAGATGTCGACCATGTCGATCGGCTCGCCGATTTGGGCCAGCTCGCGCCAGACATATTCGCCATGGATATGCTCGCCGGTGATCTGCGGGTTGACCGGCAGCACGCGATAGCCCCGGCTCTGCAGATAGGCCATCACGCCGTAGCTCGGCCGGTCCGGCCGGTCCGACGCGCCGATCAGGGCGATGGTGCGGGTCCCGGCGAGCAGGGCGTAGATGTCTTCGTCGCTGGTGAGGGGCATGGGGTGTCCAGACTATCGGTCGGCGCGTATCATGAACCAGCCGCCCACCATCAGCAGGACGCCGAAGAAAATGAGACCGAGCGAGAACGTAATCATGCTTCGTCTCCCAGGCACTTTTCGAGCGTACGCATCGCTAGCAGGCCGAGCCGTAGCCGTTGCTGCTCGTTCAACGCGGGGCTCGGAGATTCGTCTATCACAATCTGCTGCGCCACCGAACAACGCTGTTCGGCTGTCTTCTGCCGCTCGGTGATCAGCGCGCTGCCGAGGGTAAACAAGCCAGTGACTGCCGCGCCGAACCCCAATGTCAGCGCGAGCTTGCCCACCCCGGACCAACCGCCGCCAGCCGAAGATCTTCGTTTTCGTTGATTCTCGACCGGGGAGTCAACCATTTACGCATAATATGCGATCAGCCGAACTTCGGCAATCCCGCCTGCTGCCCCAGTTGCGTCAGCAATTGCTCCGCCAGCGCACGGAACAGCGCCGCCTCCTCGCCATCCCCCGCCGCGGGGGGTTTGCCGGCGTCCGACGCGGTGCGGATCGAGAGGGTGAGCGGGATGCGGCCGAGGAAGGGGATATGCATCACGCCCGCCGCCGCCTCGGCGCCGCCGCTGCCGAACGGGTCCGAAACCTCGCCGCAATGCGGGCATTCATAGCCGGCCATATTCTCGATCAGGCCGATCACCTCGACGTCCATCTTGCGGAACATGTCGATCGCGCGGGTCGCGTCCATCAGCGCCAGGTCCTGCGGCGTCGAGACGATCACCGCGCCCGCCGGCTTCCATTTCTGGATCAGGGTCATCTGCACATCGCCGGTGCCGGGCGGCAGATCGATGATCAGGATCTCGCAATCGCCCCAATCGCCCTCCATCAGGCTGGTCAGCGCGCGCGCCGTCATCGGCCCGCGCCAGGCGACGGCGGTGCCGGGCTCGATCAGCTGGCCGATCGAGAGCATGCGCACGCCGTGCGCGGGCAGCGGCACCACCATCTCGTCGACCAGCTCGGGGCGGGCCGACTGGCCCATGATCCTGGGCTGGGAGGGGCCGTATATGTCGGCGTCGACCAGCCCGACCTTCTTGCCCATCCGCCCGAGCGCGACCGCGATGTTGGCCGCGACGGTCGACTTGCCGACCCCGCCCTTGCCGCTGGCGATGGCGACGATCGTGCGCTCGAGGCGCTCGGCGGTCATCGCGATCTGGGTGTCGGAAACGCCGGGGACGGCGATCATCGCGGCGCGGACCTGCCGCTCCATCGTCGCGCGCTGCTCCGCCGAAAGCCCGGTCGCCTCGAGCACGATGGTCGCCTTGCCATCCTTGAAGCGAGTCATGGCGATGCGGCCGGCGGCGGCGAGGCCGCCGCGTCCCGCGGGGTCGGCTATATCCGCGAGGGCCGCGTCGATCCGGTCACTATCCTCACTCATCAGGCGCCAGATAGGCATCGGATCGCGGCTTGGCACTGTTTTTCCGCGAATCCGGTCCCTATAGGGATGCGCATGAGACGAATATTCAGTTGGGGCTGGCGCGGCGGCGCCTCGCACAGCGACAATCGCGGCGGGCCCTGGGGACCCGGCGGCGGCGACGAGGGCGGCGGATCGGGCGGCGGCGATGGCGGCGGCCCGCGCAACCCCTGGGGGCCGCGCCGGCGCAAGCCGCGTCCGCGGCCGGCGGGCAATGGCGACGTCACCTCGCTCGACGATTTCCTGAGGCGCAGCCGCGACCGGCTGGGCCGCGGCTTCCCGTCCGGCGGGCGGCCCTATATCCTCTACGGGCTACTGCTCGCAATGGTCCTGTGGGTCCTGTTCACCAGCATCCACCGGATCGGCCCGCAGGAGCGCGGCGTCGTCACCACCTTCGGCTATTACACCAACACGCTGCCGCCCGGCATCGGCTTTTCCTGGCCCTATCCGATCGGCAGCGTCGCCAAGGTCGACGTCTCGCAGATCCGGGAAATCCCGATTCCCGGGGGCCGCACGGAGAATCTGATCCTGACCGGCGACCAGAACGTCATCAACCTCACTTATTCGGTGCGCTGGAACATCAAGTCGCCCGAGCTCTACCTCTTCCAGATCGCCGATCCGGACGAGACCATCCGCGAGGTCGCCGAAAGCGCGATGCGGCAGGTGGTCTCGCGGGTGTCGCTCGACGACGCGATCGGCGCCGGCCGCGACACCATCCAACAACGCGTCCAGCAGACCATGCAGGGGCTGCTCGACACCTACCAGTCCGGCGTCCAGATCCAGGGCGTGGCGATCAGCCAGTCGGTGCCGCCGGCGCAGGTCAACGCCGCCTTCCTCGAAGTTTCGGCGGCGCAGCAGCGCGCCCAATCCTATATGAACCGGGCCCGCACCTATGCGCTGCAGCAGACCGCGCGCGCCCAGGGCGACGCCGCCCAGTTCGAGCGCCTCTACACCGAATACAGGCTGGCGCCCGAGGTCACCCGCCGGCGCATGTATTACGAGACGATGGAGCAGGTCCTGCAGAGGGTCGACACCACCATCGTCGAGGCTCCGGGCGTAACGCCCTATCTGCCGCTGCCCGAGCTCCAGCGGCGCGGCGCGCCCGCGGCTCCGGCCCCGGCTCAGGGAGGGCAGGCGCGATGACCCGCTACCTCAAGAACCCGATCGCGCTCGGCATCATCGCGGTCCTGGTGCTGATCCTGATCGCCAGCACGGTCTCGATCGTGCCCGAAACCAAGCAGGCGGTGATCGTCCGCTTCGGCCAGCCGCAGCGGGTGATCAACAGCTACCGGCCCGGGGAGCCGTTCGGCCGGTCGGCGGGCCTCGCCTTCCGCATCCCGTTCGTCGAGCAGATCCAGTATATCGACAAGCGCATCCTTTCCGTCGACATGGACAACCAGCAGGTCCTGTCGACCGACCAGCTCCGCTTCGAGGTCGACGCTTTCGCCCGCTTCCGGATCGTCGACCCGCTGCAGATGTACATCTCGGCGCGGACCGAGGAGAATGTCGCCAACCAGCTCAAGCCGATCCTGGGGTCGGCGCTTCGCAACGAGCTCGGCCGGCGGCCCTCGGCGGCCCTGCTCAGCGCCGAGCGCGGCCAGATGATGAACAACATCAAGAACGCCCTCAACCGCGTCGCCCGCCAATATGGCGCGCAGATCGTCGACGTGCGCATCAAGCGCGCCGACCTGCCCACCGGCAGCCCGCTCGATTCCGCTTATCTCAGGATGCGCACCGCGCGCGAGCAGGAGGCGCGGTCGATCGAGGCCGAGGGTTTGAGGCAGGCGCAGATCATCCGCGCCGAAGCCGACGCCCAGGCCACCGCCACGTATGCCGCGGCCTACAATCGCGATCCGGAATTCTACGATTTCTACCGGGCGATGCAGTCCTATCTGCAAAGCTTCGTCGCCGTGCCGGCCGACGGCACGCGCGGGCGGACGGGCATCGTGCTGTCGCCGAACAACGAATATCTGCGGCAATTCCGGGGCAATCGCTGAATGGAGGCCGGCATTCAAATCCCATTCAGCCGCCGCATTTACCTGTCGGGGGCGGTTGGGCTGCGTCGCGGACATGAAGTGAAGGAAGGATAAGGCACGTGCGTTACGTTTACGGGATTACGGGGGCCATTCTCCTTGGCGGCGCCGCCGCGACCCTGAGCCTCAGCCCGCTCGGCGCGCAGACCGCGCAGAACGAGCCGGGCTCGATCCAGGCCGCACCTCCGCCGGGCGCGCCGCAGAGCTTCGCCCAGTTGGCCGAGCGGCTGCAGCCGGCGGTGGTCAACATCTCGACCCGCCAGAGCATCACCGTGCGCCAGCAGCAGCTGCCGCCGGGCTTCGAGGATTTCTTCCGCCGCTTCGGCGGCGAGGTGCCCAACCAGGGCGGCCAGGGCGGCGACGGCACGATCACCCAACGCGGCGGCTCGCTCGGCTCGGGCTTCATCATCTCGCCCGACGGCTATATCGTCACCAACAACCACGTCGTCGCACCGGCCAGGCCCGACGCGGTGGTCGAGCAGATCACCGTCACCTTGTCCGACCGCACCGAATATGAAGCCGAGGTGGTCGGCCGCGACACCCACTCCGACATCGCCGTTCTGAAGGTCAATCCGGCCCGGCCGCTGCCCTTCGTGCGCTTCGGCGATTCGACGCGGACCCGGGTCGGCGACTGGGTGATCGCGATCGGCAATCCGTTCGGGCTCGGCGGCACCGTCACCGCCGGCATCGTCTCGGCGGTGCACAGGAACATCAATGCCGGCCTCTACGACCGCTACATCCAGACCGACGCCTCGATCAATTCGGGCAATTCGGGCGGCCCGATGTTCGACATCCAGGGCAATGTGATCGGCATCAACACCGCATTGATCTCGCCCACCGGCGGCAATGTCGGCATCGGCTTCGCCATCCCGGCGGAGCAGATCGCGCCGATCGTCGAGCAGCTGAGGCGCGGCCAGCGCGTCCAGCGCGGCTATATCGGCGTCGCCCTGCAGAATCTCGACGAGGGCGTCGCGGCGGCGCTCGGCATCAACCGCAACCGCGGCGAGCTGATCCGCTCGGTCACTCCCGGCGGCCCCGCCGAGCGCGCCGGCATCCGCCAGGGCGACGTCGTGATCTCGGTCGCCGGCCAGCCGGTGACTCCCGACCAGACGCTCGCTTACCTGGTCTCGCGCCAGCCGATCGGCGCGCGCATCCCGATCGAGCTGATCCGCCAGGGCCGGCCGCAGACCGTCACCGTCGCCGTCGCCGAACGTCCCAGCGACGAGGAGCTGGCGCGGATCAACGGCATCGAGAATGGCGAGAATGCAGAGGACGGCGATGGCACCGGCGCCAAGCCGAGCGACACCCAGTCGGCCGGCCAGCGCTCGACGCAGCAGGCGCTCGGCCTCGCGCTCCAGGCGCTGACGCCGGCGGTGGCGCGGCAATTGCGGATCAACGATCCCAACGTCCGCGGCCTCGTCGTCGGCACCGTCAATCCGAACAGCGACGCCGGCCAGAAGGGCATCCAGCCCGGGGACGTGATCCTGTCGATCGATCAGGCCCCGGTGGCGACCCCCGAGGCCGCGGCCTCGGCGATCGACGCGGCGCGGCGGGCGCGGCGGAACACGGTGCTGCTGCTCGTCCGCCGCGGCAACAATCCGCCCGCCTATGTCGGGGTCGAGCTGTCGCGCGCGGGCGCGGTCCCGGCTCCGGCGACGCCGCGCCGGCCGTGAGCGCAGCCGCGAGGGTCGGCATCCCGGCGGGATCCCTCAGGGAGCTGACGCTCCGGGCGGTCGTCCTGGGCGGGCTGATCACGCTCGTCTTCACCGCGGCGAACGTCTATCTGGGCCTGCGCGTCGGGCTCACTTTCGCGACCTCGATCCCGGCGGCGGTGATCTCCATGGCGGTGCTGAGGATGTTCGCCAGCTCGAACATCCTCGAGAACAACATCGTCCAGACCGTCGCTTCCGCGGCCGGGACACTGGCGGCGATCATCTTCGTGCTGCCGGGCCTGGTCATCGTCGGCTGGTGGACGGGCTTCCCCTATTGGGAGACGGCCGCGGCGACGATGGTCGGCGGCATATTGGGAGTGATGTTCTCGATCCCCCTGCGGCGAGCCTTGGTGGTAGGCACGGATCTGCCTTATCCCGAGGGCGTGGCGGCGGCGGAGGTGCTGAAGGTCGGCGCAGGTTCGCGCGAGGGGGATGAGGAGAATCAGAAGGGCCTGAAGCTCGTCATCTTGAGCTCGCTCGCCGCCGCCGCCTTCACGCTGATGGGCAAGACGCGGCGCCTGGCCGAGGAGGCGTCTGCCTTCTTCCACGTCGGTCCGGCCTCGACGGGCATTTCGGGCGGGCTCTCCTTCGCGCTGGTCGGCGCGGGTCACCTGGTCGGAATCTCGGTCGGCATGGCTATGCTGATCGGGCTGGTGATCGGCTGGTGGATATTGCTGCCGATCCTGACCAGCGGCGTCCCAGGGGCCGCCGAGACCGTCGCCAACACCGTCTTCCGCTCCGATGTGCGCTTTTTCGGCGCCGGCGTGATCGGCGTTGCCGCGATCTGGACGCTGCTCAAGCTGCTCGGCCCGATCGTCGGCGGCATCAAAGGGGCGCTGGCCGCCTCGAAGCTGCGCGGCGACGGCGAGGCGCTGCCCCTGGTCGAGCGCGACATTCCGATTGGGCGGGTGGCGCTGGTGATCCTCGCTTCGCTGGTTCCGATCGCCTTCCTGCTCTGGCAGTTCATCGCCGGCGGCCCGCTCGCCGGCGGGGCGATGACGCTGATTCCGCTGACCCTCGTCTTCGTGCTGATCGCCGGAGTCGTGATCGCCTCGGTTTGCGGCTACATGGCGGGCCTTATCGGCGCCTCGAACAGCCCGATCTCGGGTATCGGCATCCTCGCCATATTGGCGGCCTCGCTGCTGCTCGTGGCCTGGTCCGGCGGGGCCGGGGATCCGGGCCAGACGCGGGCGCTCGTCGCCTACGCCTTGTTCACGACCGCGATCGTGTTCGGCATAGCCACGATTTCCAACGACAATCTCCAGGACCTGAAGACCGGGCAATTGGTCGGCGCCACGCCGTGGCGGCAGCAGGTCGCCTTGGTCTACGGGGTGATCTTCGGATCGCTGGTGATTCCGCCGGTCATCAACATGCTGAACACGGCTTATGGTTTCGCCGGCGCCCCCGGCGCCGGGCCGGACGCCTTGTCGGCGCCTCAGGCCGGGCTCATTTCCGCGCTCGCCACCGGCGTGCTCGGCGGCGATCTCAACTGGAGGATGATCGGAATCGGCGCCGCGGTCGGGGTCGGGGCGATCCTGCTCGACGGGGCGATGGGCAGAGCGAAGAAGCTCCGCCTGCCCCCGCTCGCGATCGGCATCGGCATCTACCTGCCGATGGCGGTGACGCTCCCCGTGGTCGTCGGCTCGGTGCTCGGCCTCTTCTACAACCGGCGTGCCGCGCGCAGCGCCAACCCTGAATTCGCCAAAAGGATGGGCGTGCTGCTCGCGACTGGAATGATCGTCGGCGACAGCCTCCTGAACGTCGCCTTTGCCGGCGTGGTGGCGGCGACGGGCAATGGCGCGCCGATCGCGCTCTTCGGCGAAAGCTTCGCAAGGCTCGCGCTGGTGGACGGCGCGCTCGTCTTCGCCGGGATGCTTTACTGGCTTTATCGCTACACCGGGCGCGCTTCCTCCAGCCCGCTTGTGCCCCCGGCCGGCGCTTAATATCCGAACCAGCGCGCGCCGCGGTGGCGGCCGAGGATGTGGGTGCACAGGCCCTTGGCGCTCCAAGTGCGCTGGACGCCCAGCTCGGCCTGTTTGACGAGGTCGACGATCGCCTGGTTGACCGGCGCCTCCTCGCCCAGCGACCTGGCGAGCCGCACCACCTCGCCGTTCAGATAGTCGATCTCGGTCGGGCGGCCGGCGGCGAAATCGTCGGCCATGGAGCCGCGGCCCTTGGGGTCGATCTTCTGCACCCTCAGGAACATGTTCTTGAAGATGAAATCGGGCATGCCGATCACGTGCGGCAGCCTTCTGGGGCCGATAAGGCCGATCTTGGCCGGCTCGATCCCGGCCTTGTCGAGCAAAGCGAGCGTCTCGATGATCGCGGCCGCGAACACCCGCCGGAAATCTCGCTGCTTCAATTCCTCGAGGATGGTGAGGCCGGAGAGCGCGTTGATCGCATTGTTGAGGTTGAAGATGAGCTTGCCCCAGGCGACGCCCTGCATGTCGACGGCGGCGCGCAGCCGGCCCGGCCGATCGCCGATGCGGGCGGCAAGGGCGCGGGTTACTTCATGGTCCTGCGCGGTAAGGTCGCCCCAGGTGGCGCGATGCCAGCGGCCGGGGCCGAGCCGGACGACGTTATAGGGCACCATGCCCTGGATGACCTCGTGCTTTGGAAGCATGCGCCGCAGCGTATCGGCATTGCTGATCCCGTTCTGGAAGCTGATCACCGCGGCGCCCTTGCGCAGGTGGCGGGCGATCTCCCTGGCCGCGCCTTCCGTGCCCGTGCTCTTCACGCAGAGCGCGACGATGTCGGCCTTGCGCAGCGCCGACTGGCTGGTGTCGAACTGGATCCGGTCGGGCTCGAACCTGACCGCCCAGCCGTCGGGATCGCTGAGCGCGAGGCCGTGCCCGGCGATCTCCTGTTTGATCTTCTCGCGCCCGAGGAAGGCGACGTCGAGCCCGGCTGCGAGCCAGGCGCCGCCGACATAGCAGCCGATCGAGCCGGCGCCGTGGACGACGATGCGCGGACTGTCCGACGCGGCCAAGGCTCAGCCCCTGCCGCGATAGGGCGCGACGCCCTGGTCGGGGACCCAGAGGCCCGCCGGGGGCTCCCCGGTCTGCCAGAAGACGTCGATCGGAATGCCGCCGCGCGGATACCAATAGCCGCCGATGCGCAGCCAGCGCGGCTTCATCTCCTCGGCGAGGCGCTGGCCGATGCCGACCGTCACGTCCTCATGGAACCCGGCATGGCCGCGGAAGGCGCCCAGGAAGAGCTTCAGCGACTTGGATTCGACAATCGTCTCGCGCGGCGCATAGTCGATGACGAGATGGGCGAAATCGGGCTGGCCGGTGACCGGGCACAGGGTGGTGAATTCGGGCGCGGCGAAGCGGACCAGATAGAGCGTATCGGGCCGCGGATTTGGGACATAATCTAGCACCGCCTCTTCCGGAGAGGCGGGCAAGGCGCTGGAGCGGCCGAGATGGGTCAGGTCCATGGGCACGCTCTCTAGCGGCTCGTCC
>JBKJZJ010000076.1:0-7777 GCA_046715355.1 Allosphingosinicella sp.
CCTTAAATAGCATCAATTCCTACATTGCACGGCCGTCGCAGCGACGCGCAAGGGGGGGAGCGCGCAGCGTTCGGCGGGTTGCGCGAGCGACCCGGCGACGGGCCCGGACAGGGCACCCACGAAAGTACTACTTTCGTGGGACCCGTGGCGGGGCGGCCGGGTCCAATCCGGCCGAACCCGATCGACGAAGGCGCGGCTTAGCCGCGACTGGCCTGACTGTCCGAGGTCGACGATGGAGAACGGCGCGCGCGAAGCGATCGTGCGGCTTGCAACCGCGCTGGCGCGCTAATCGCCAAACATGAACCAGCCGTGCGTCACCGCATAATAGATCCCGAGCGCGATCAGGCCGAGCGCTATGAGGCCTGTGACCAACGCTCCTCGTGGAGTCATTCCACCTTCTCCAATGGCTTCGGTATCGGTGACAGGTACGTACCCGGGTACGTACCTGTCACCAAACTTGGCGCTCGCCCCTGCTTCAGCGTCGGAAAGCGAGCCAGAAACTCCACAATAGCAAGGCCAGGATCGCTGCGCTGATGCTCGCTCCCCAAAACCAATGAGGCAGAAGCAGAGCATCCGCGATGGCGCCCGTGTCCGATCGATGCAGCTGGCCGCCGACGGTTCCACCTGCGCTGAACAGATAGTCGAACTGTTTCCACACGCTGATGCACGCCTGTACGCCGAGGAGCTGGATGACGAAGCGCTGCCAGGGCAGGGATCCGCGCAGCGCGAGCACGACGATCGCAATTCCCAGTGCAGGGAGAACCAACCAACCCGTCAGCGACCGGACCCAGATCAGCGTGGACAGGATCAGCACGACGCCCAGCACCGCCAGAGCGTTGCGCGTGGCGGTGGCAGAGCGCGAGGAGATGATCAGCAGCGCTCCTGCGATCGCCGGTCCGAGCGGTCCGCTCGCCGCGACCAGCGCATCGGTCACCCCGTACCCATCGGCAGGACGCAGTGACTCAGCGACGCCCGAACCGTCAGCGAAAATCTGCAGGCGTTCGAACCCTCGGCCCGTGAGCATCGCAGCGATGCCATGGCCCATTTCATGAAACCAGCTCGCCAATATCGTGAAAGGATAGAGAAGGAGGCTGCCGAGCGTGGTCTGCCACAGCATGATCGAGGCAAGCGCGATCCCCAGTAGCAGCGCGACGCGCTGTCTATGGTCTTGGCCGGCAAGGCTGCTGGACATCAGGGGCTCCAATCGAAGCGGTCGATCTGCTCGGGGACCTAAACTCGTAAGAGCGTCATGGGCGTCGGTACGTTCGCTGCGATTGATAGCCTCTAACATTCTCAACGCAACCGGCGGCAATGTTCGCTTCGGATCATGGGTCTCGTCAACCTTCAGCGATGCTCGGAATTGGCCTAAGCCAGACCGTCGGCTAACGGCGGCTATCGACCCATTGCGGACGCGACCCCGTGGCGCCATCCTAGCCTTCAGCTGGGGTTGGCCTTGGCAGAGAGGCCCGATGACGAAAAATAAAGCTCGCGTAGTCGCCGCGATCACCGCGTTCCTCGGCGCGTTTGTGCCGACACTCATCGCGCTTAAGATGCTGGCGGATAACAACAACAACGGTGAGCTATACGATACCGTGACCGGAAAGTGGGATGCGGGATACGCCCTAAGTTTTTCGGCAGTCTTCTATGTTCCCTCGTTCCTGCTCATCTTTGCAATCACGCTTGGCCTGACGTTTCCTTGGGCCCGCGACCCTGACGACTGCTGACACGGTAGCCACCGTCCGCTTTCCACCCATTGCAGACTTGGAGCCAAAGTTTGGATAAGCCGGTGGCCAAGCCGAAGTGATCAGGCTTTGGGGGGGGTCCTGCCGGCCGCGATGGAAATCACGGTGAAAACGACGGCGATACCTACCCACATCAGAACTTGGGACCAGTTTTCCGGATGACGAATGTAGCTTATGATAGCGGCTGCCCACATAACGGCCGTCGCCCCGAAAAACAGTATCCTTGCATTCATCGACTCTGCGCCTGACCCACATTGGTCGGGAGAGGATGCCATTTGCGTGGCGGGTTTGTAAAGGACATGATCGCCACTTTGGTGCCAAAGCGGTTCGTCCGGTTTCCACCCATTGCGGACCTTCGGCATTGCGGCGAAGCTGGCCTTCCAGCCATGACTGCACCCTATAAGATGTAGACTGATAGTATGCATTTCCGTCCCATGCCGGCATGGCGAAGGGGCGCGAGAAGGCCGGGGGTCTGCCGGGGATCATCGCCGCCAACGTGCGGCGGCTGTGCCGATGAATGAGGCTAGCCGCCTTTTGAAAAGCGACGGGTCTTGCGGATGGCGTTCGCACGGCGCCATGCGATCACTTCCTCGATCGCCTTGGCTCTGGTTTCGGCAAGGACGCCTTCGTCCTCGAGGAAGCTGTCGAGCGTCGATCCGCGATGGGGCTTGTCGGCCATGTTCGTTCTCCACGCCGGCCTTACACCGCCTAGCCGTCAAGCTGAACTCGTTTCGAACGACCGGCTGGACCCAATCAGGGTGGCGGGTAGGTCACTTGAGCTGTGTCGAATGCCCCCAGTTCGGGCGTGGAAATGCGTGGAGTCCCCCGTTCACCTCCCATTTGCGCAACAGGTGCAAGCGCCCCTCCGTCATTCCAGCGGAAGCTGGAATCTCACTTCTCTTCCCGGCGCCAGCAGGCAGGGGGATTCCAGCTTTCGCTGGAATGACGTGCGCGGTCCCGACACCGGCGCGCCCCCCATTTTCACTCTTTATTTGTAAATTTATCCGACACTGCCGCCCGTGTCGGAGAAGCTTACACCTGAGAGCGCGATGCCGGGGGCCGGAGCATGATCCGGCTCTTCAAGCATTACGTGCCCTACGCCGTGCTGCTGCTCGGCGCGATCGACTTCGCCTTGCTGCTGCTCGGCGCGGAGGCGGGCTGGTCGGTGCGGCTGTGGCAATTGGGCGGCGAGGTCGACCTCGAAGCGGCGCGGCTGCCGAGCCTGATCGCCTTCGCCGCGGCGCTGCAGATCGCGATGGTCGCGGTCGGCGTCTATTCGATGGACGCGCTGCAATCCCTGCGCTTCGCCGTCGCCCGTTTGCTGGTCGCGGTGATGCTCGGCATCATCCTCTTGAGCCTCGTCTTCTTCATCTTCCCGCCGGTCAGCTTCTGGCGGTCGAGCCTGCTCTACGCCATGTGGTTCGCCTTGTTCGGCATGGTTCTCCTCAGGATCGCGCTCAAGGATCTGCTCGGCGGCGAGCGGCTGAAGCGGCGCGTGCTGGTGCTTGGCGACGGGCCGCGGGCGGCGCGGATCGAAGCGCTGGCGGCCTCGCGCGGGACCGGCTTTTGCGTGGTCGGCTTCGTCGGCATGAACGACGGCGCCCGCGCGGTCGGCGCGTCGGTCAACCGCGCCGAGCTCGCCAGCCTGCCCGATCATCTGCTGGCGCTGGGCGCGAGCGAGGTGGTGCTGGCGATGGAGGAGAGGCGCAACGCTGTGCCGCTCAACGACCTCCTGCGGATCAAGACGACGGGCGTCGCGGTGCGCGATTTTTCGAGCTTCCTCGAGCGCGAGACCGGGCGCGTCGATCTCGACAGCCTCAACCCCTCCTGGCTGATCTTCTCGGACGGCTTTTCGGCCGGGCGGCGGCTGTCGAGCGCCGGCAAGCGGCTGTTCGACATCGCGGTGAGCTCGCTCATCCTGCTCATCATGGCGCCGGTCATCCTCGCCGTAGCTTTGCTGGTGAAGCTGGAGAGCAAGGGGCCCGCCTTCTTCCGCCAGCGCCGCGTCGGGCTTTACGGCCAGCTCTTCGACGTCATCAAGCTGCGCTCGATGCGCGTCGATGCCGAGGTCGGCGGCAAGGCGGTCTGGGCGCAGAAGGACGATCCGCGCGTCACCCGCGTCGGCCGCGTGATCCGCAAGCTGCGCATCGACGAATTGCCCCAGGCCTGGTCGGTGCTGAAGGGCGAGATGAGCTTCGTCGGGCCGCGGCCGGAGCGCCCCCAGTTCGTCGCCGACCTCGAGGCGCGGCTCCCTTATTATGCCGAGCGCCACGTGGTGAAGCCCGGCATCACCGGCTGGGCGCAGATCAACTATCCTTATGGCGCCTCGATCGAGGACGCCCGCGAGAAGCTCGAGTTCGATTTGTACTACGCCAAAAATTACTCCACTTTCCTCGACGTCCTCATCCTCCTCCAGACCGCGCGGGTCGTGTTGTGGCCGGAGGGGGCGCGATGATCGCCTTCCTCGCTTTGTGGAGCCATCTGATCGCCGCCGCGCTTTACGGCGCGCTGGCGGTGTTCCAGCTCAGGCGGTGGAACGGCGATCCGCGCAACCGGCCCTTGCTCGCCGCCTTCGCGGCGATGTCGGTGTGGACGATCTTCCTCGCGCTTCTGGGCTCCTACAACCTCCTCGCCCAGCTCGCCGAGAGCGCGCGCAACCTCGCTTTCCTGGCTTTCATGTACGGGCTGATGGCGAGCGCCGGCGACGCCAACAGCAAGCGCGCGCTGAAGAGCGTGTTCGCGGCGGTGGCGGCGGTGATCGGGCTGCAGATCGCGATCGGCGGGGTGATGCCGCAATTCAGCCAGACCCCGATCGTGCTCGAGGCCCTGGCCTCGACCAGCCAGATCATCGGCCTCACCATCGCCGCCGGCGCGCTCATCCTGGTGCACAATATTTACGGCCTTGCCGCGCCGGATTCGCGCTCGGCTTTGCGCTTCCCGATGCTCGCGCTGGCGGCGATGTGGGCGATCGACCTGCATCTCTACACGGTCGACTATTTCATGCGCGCCCCCGCCACCGAGCTCTTCGCCCTGCGCGGGCTGGTGCTCGCGGGGCTGGTGCCGCTGTTCGCTTTGGGGCTGAGGAACGCCAGCTGGCGGATCCAGATCTCGCGGGTCGCGACCTTCCAGTCGCTCTCGGTGATCGCGATCCTCGCCTACATCATCGCGATGATGCTGGCCGCCCGCGCGATCGAGATCGTCGGCGGCGATTGGGCGCGGGTCGGCCAGGTCGGCATCGTCTTCGCGATGACGCTGGCGGCCCTGCTGCTGTTGCCGTCGGCCAAGCTGCGCGCCTGGCTCAGGGTGATCCTCGCCAAGCATCTGTTCGAGCATCGCTACGACTATCGCCAGGAATGGCTGCGCTTCACCGACACGGTCGGCCGCACGGGCGAGGAGGGGCTGACGCTCGAGCAACGGGTGGTCAAGGCGCTCGCCGATATCGCCGGCGCCCCGGCCGGCCTGCTGCTGCTGGTCGACGAGCATTGCCGGCTCGCGCCCGCGGGCCGCTGGAACTGGAGCACGCCCTTGCCCGAAACCGGCGACGGCGCCGAGGAGCTGATCCGCCATATCGAGGAGGGCGCCTATGTGCTCGACTTCGCCACGATCAGCGACGGCTGGCTGATCGAGCGCGAAACCAGGATCGCGGTGCCGCACTGGCTGTGCGCGATCGAGCGCGCCTGGGCGGGCATCCCGTTGAGCCACGAAGGGCGCCTCGCCGGGCTCGTCATCCTCGAACACCCGCCGATCCGCCGCCGCCTCGACTGGGAGGATTTCGACCTGTTCCGCACCGCCGGCATCCAGGCCGCTTCCTATATCGCGGAGGCACGGAGCCAGCAGGCGCTCGCCGACGCCCAGCGCTTCGACGAGTTCAACCGCCGCTTCGCCTTCATCATGCACGACATCAAGAATCTGGTGAGCCAGCTCTCCCTCGTCGCCCGCAACGCCGAGCGCCACGCCGACAATCCAGAATTCCGCGCCGACATGATCGCGACCCTGCAAAGCTCGGTCAGGAAGATGAACGACCTGCTCGCCCGCCTCTCGCCGGGCGCGGCGCGCGGCTCCGATCCGCCGCGCGCGATCGAGGTCCAGCCGATCCTCGACGCCATCGCCGCCGCCAAGCGCCGCACCCATCCGGTGCGCGCGTATAGCGAGGCGGGCCTGGTCGCCATGGCCGATGCGAGCGGCCTCGACCAGGCGCTCTCCCACCTCGTCCAGAACGCGATCGACGCCAGCGAGCCCGGCGACCCGGTGGTCGTGCGCGCCTTCGACAGCGGCGGCGACGTCGCCGTCGAGGTGATCGACCGCGGCGGCGGCATGTCGGCCGAGTTCGTCCGCACCCGCCTGTTCCAGCCCTTCGCCTCGACCAAGGCGCAGGGCTTCGGCATCGGCGCTTATGAGGCCCGCGCCCTGATTGATGCGATGGGCGGCCGGCTCGAGGTCGAAAGCCGGCTCGGCGAAGGCACCAGATTCACCCTGTTCCTCCCGGGCGTCGAGACCCGGGCCCTCTATCTCGAACGGAAGCGCGCATGAACGCCCCTGTGAAGCTCAACCGCCCCAAGCTCTTGATCGTCGAGGATGACGAGGGGCTGCAGCGCCAGCTGCGCTGGGCCTATGACGATTATGAGGTGCTGGTCGCCTCCGACCGCAATGCGGCGCTCGATCTGCTGCGCTCGGCCGAGCCCGCCGTCGTCACCCTCGATCTCGGCCTGCCGCCCGATCCCGACGGCGTGTCCGAGGGCTTCGCCGCTTTGGAGACGATCCTGACGCTGAAGCCCGAGACCAAGGTGATCGTCGCCTCTGGCCACGGCGCGCGCGAGAGCGCGCTCCGGGCGATTTCGTCGGGCGCCTATGATTTCTACCAGAAGCCGGTCGACATCGACCAATTGGGCCTGATCGTCCGCCGCGCCTTCCAGCTGCACGACATCGAGAGCGAGAACAAGCGGCTCGGCGAGCAGGTCGGCGACGACCGCACCGTGCTCGGCACGATGGTGACCGCAGCGCCCGAAATGTCGAAGGTCGCGCGTACCATCGAGCGGGTCGCCAATACCGGCGTGTCGGTGATGCTGCTCGGCGCCAGCGGCACCGGCAAGGAACTGCTCGCCAAGGGCGTTCACCAGGCGAGCCGGCGCCGCGGCGGCGGCTTCGTCGCGATCAACTGCGCCGCGATCCCGGAGAATCTGCTCGAGGCCGAATTGTTCGGCTATGAAAAAGGCGCCTTCACCGGCGCGATCAAGACCACCGAGGGCAAGATCGAGATGGCCCATGGCGGCACGCTCTTCCTCGACGAGGTCGGCGACATCCCGCTGCCGCTCCAGGTCAAATTGCTTCGTTTCCTCCAGGAGCGGGTGATCGAGCGGATCGGGGGCAGGAAGCCGATCGCGGTCGATACCAGGATCGTCTGCGCCACCCATCAGAATCTGGAGGAAATGATCGCCGCCGGCACCTTCCGCGAGGACCTTTACTACCGACTCGCCGAGATCGTGGTGCGGATACCGTCGCTGGCCGAGCGCCATGGCGACGCGGCCCTGCTCGCCAAGCATTTCCTCGCCCGCTTCGCCCGGGAGATGAACCCGGGGGTCAAGGGCTTCGCGCCCGGCGCGCTCGCCGCGATCGAAAGCTGGAGCTGGCCCGGCAACGTCCGCGAGCTCGAGAACAGGCTGAAGCGCGCGGTGATCATGGCCGACGGCAAATTGATCACCGCCGAGGATCTCGATCTGGCGGCCGCGGCGGCGGACTGCCTGCCGGTCAACCTCAAGGCCGCCCGCGAAACCGCCGACCGCCAGGTGATCCGCAAGGCGCTGGCCCAGACCGACGGCAATATTTCGAGCGCGGCCAGATTGCTCGGGATCAGCCGGCCGACGCTCTACGATTTGCTCAAGCAATACGGGCTGAGTGCGTGAAGCTCGCCGGCCGCCTTGCTCCTCCAGAGTCATCCCGGCGAAGGCCGGGACCCATGAACTCCGCCTGGCAAGGACGGGCGGCAGCGTCCTCACATTTCCTCACATCTCTGTGTTCATGGGTCCCGGCCTTCGCCG
>JBKJZJ010000077.1:0-3317 GCA_046715355.1 Allosphingosinicella sp.
CTCTTCGACTTCGCGCTTCCGACCGACCGGATCGCGATGAGGCCCGCGAGCCCGCGCGATTCGGCGCGGCTGCTCCTCGTGGCGGGCGGGGTCCTTTCCGACCATGTCGTGCGCGACCTGCCGGCGCTGCTGCGGCGCGGCGACGTGCTGGTGTTCAACGACACGAAGGTGATCCCCGCCCAGCTCGAGGGACGGCGCGGCGCGGCGCGGATCGGCGCCACTCTGCATAAGCGTGAGGGGCCGCGCGCCTGGCGCGCTTTCGTCCGCAACGCCAAGAGGCTGCGCGACGGCGACCGGATGGATTTCGGGGGCGGCGTCGCCGCCGTGGCGGGCGGGCGGGATGCGGACGGCTCCTTCCTCCTCACCTTCGACGGCGACGAGCCCGTCGAAGCGCTGCTGGAGCGCGCCGGGCGGATGCCGCTTCCGCCCTACATCGCCGGCCGGCGCGAGGCCGATGCGCGCGACCGCGACGACTACCAGACCATGTTCGCGCGCGCCGACGGGGCGGTGGCGGCGCCGACCGCGGCGCTGCATTTCACCCCGGCCCTGATGGCGGCCCTGGCCGAGGCCGGCATCGGCCATGAGACTTTGACCCTCCATGTCGGCGCCGGCACCTTCCTGCCGGTCAAGGCCGAGGATACGGACGACCATTTCATGCACGCCGAATGGGGCCGGATCGACGCCGCGGCCGCCGACCGGCTCAACTCGGCGCGCGCCGCGGGTGGACGGATCATCGCCGTCGGCACCACGTCGCTCCGCCTGCTCGAAAGCGCCGCCGGGGAGGATGGGCGGGTGCGGGCGTTCGAGCGCGACACCGCCATCTTCATCACCCCCGGCTACCGCTTCCGCGCGGTGGACGGCCTGTTCACCAACTTCCATTTGCCGCGCTCGACCTTGTTCATGCTGGTTTCGGCGCTGATGGGGGTGGAGGTTATGCAGGCGGCTTACCGCCACGCGATCGCGGAGGGGTATCGGTTCTATTCTTACGGCGATGCGAGTTTGCTGCTGCCTGGACGCGGCCATGCACCGGTGAGGCGCGCAAGGAGCAGGTGAGACATGGCTTCCGCTTCGCGTGGCGTACGCTATGGTCGTGCCGATGCAGGGGGAATCGAAATGAGGCGGACCTTTCTGGCAATCGGCTGCCTGCTCGCGGCGGCACTGTCGAGCCCCGCGCGCGCGGGCATTTTCGGCGACGAACTTGGCCGTTGCGCGGTGAATGCGACCAGCCAGGCGGACCGGACGGCGCTGCTGCGCTGGATGTTCATTACCGCGGCGGCCCATCCCGCGCTGGCGGACCTTTCGTCGGTCACCGCGCAGGTGCGCGAGCGGAGCTTTCGCGCCGCAGCGGCGGTGTTCAACCGGGTTCTGCTCGATGCCTGTCGTCGCGAAGCCGTAGCCGCCCTCAGGAATGAGGGTCCGGAGGGCCTCCAGAACGGCTTTCAGGCGCTCGGAATGGTCGCCGGCAGGGAAATGATGATGACGCCGGCGGGCGCCGCCTCGCTAGATCAGCTCGGCGCCTATATGGACATGAACGGGATCGCTGCTTTGGGGGTCGAAGCCGGCGTCACAACCTCTCCGCGACGCTGAAATGCTGTTTCAGCCGACCTCGACGCCTTCCAGGATGAGATCCGGTTCCTGATCTCCGCCGCGGCGGCTTCGAGTCGGGACCAGTGCCGGCAGCCCCGGTCGGGACCGGTAGCGCGCGGCTCCTGGTTTCGACTCCTGTGGCGATCCGGGCCCTTCCATGGCATGAAGAGCGGCCATGCGCAGGATCGTCTTTGCCGCCTTTTCGCTGCTGCTGATCGCGGCCTCGCCCGCGACGGACGAGGCGCGGCGCCTTTTGGACCGAGGCGAGGAGCTCGGCGCCTTCCAGCTGGTCGAGCGCGCTTCGGGCGGCGGCGATGTCGACGCGATCGACTTTCTCGCCTGGTTCTACGATGCCGGCCGCGTCGTGGCGGCGGACAAGGCCCGCGCCGCCCGGCTCTATCGCCAGGCGGCCGAGCGGGGCCATAGCCGCTCGCAGTGGCGGCTCGGGGTGATGCTCGACCTGGGCGAGGGCGTGGCGGAAGACCCGGACGAGGCGTTCCTCTGGATCAGCCGCGCCGCCGCGCAGGGCAGCGCGCTCGGCCATGCGAGCCTGGGCACGATGTACGCCAACGGCCGCGGCGTGGCGCGCGATTATGCCCGCTCCCGCCAGCATTATCTCGAAGCGGCGCGGCTCGGCGAGGCGGGCGGCTTTTACGGCGTCGGAGTGCTTCACACGCACGGCCAGGGCGTGCCGGAGAATCTGGAAGAGGGGCTCGCCTGGATGCTGGCGGCGGCGACCTTGGGCGACGAGCGGGCGCAGCGCGCGGCAACCCAATATGGCCTCGATTCGGCCGCCACGGCGCGGGCCGTCGAGCGCGCCAATCGGATCCTGACCGAATATGGCCGCGCCGACCGCGTCCGGTTCCGCGACCGGGACGCGGAGCGCGCCGTGCCGGTGACCTGACTGGCAGATGACTATTAGTTGACATCGTCAACTAATTGCGCGCAGATGGCGCCATGGACGAAGCCGTCGCCGCGCTGCGCGCCTTCACGCGCTTCTACACCCGCTCGGTGGGCGCGCTCGGCGCGCATTATCTCGATAGCGACTTGTCGCTGACCGAGGCGCGGCTGCTCTACGAGATCGCCCATCGCGCGGCGCCGCTCGCCGCGGAGCTGCAGGCGGAGCTCGGGCTCGACGCCGGCTATGTCAGCCGGATGCTGCGCCGCTTCCAGGCGCGCGGCTGGATCGAGCGCGGCAGGGGCGAGGATAAGAGGAGCCGGCCGATCAGCCTGACGCAGGAAGGCCGCGCCGCCTTCGACGCGCTCGACGCGCGCACCCGGGCCGACGTCGCCGGGCGGATCGCGGCGCTGGGCCCGGCGGACCGGGAGACTTTGGTGGCGGCGCTGGGCGCGGTGACCGGGCTGCTCGGCGACGGCCGCACCGTGCCCTGGCATATCCGCACCTTCCGCACCGGCGACCTCTTCACCATCGCCGCCCGCCAGTCGATCCTCTACGAGCCTTATGGCTGGAAGCGGCCGATGGAGATCCTGCAGGGCGAGGTCACCACCGCCTTCCTCCGGGACTTCAAGCCGGGCCGCGAGCAATGCTGGGTGGCCGAGCGGGCCGGCGCGATGGCGGGCGCGATCATGCTGGTCGATGCGGGCGACAAGGTCGGCCAGCTCCGCCTGCTTCATGTCGAGCCCTGGGCCCGCGGGCTCGGCATCGGCAGCGCGCTCGTGGACGAATGCATGAACTTCGCACGGGAGGCGGGCTACGATCTGATCCGCCT
>JBKJZJ010000078.1:0-4386 GCA_046715355.1 Allosphingosinicella sp.
ACCGAATGGTATCGCGAGGGCCGGGTGCCGCTGCACACGCTGCGCGGCAATGTCGATTATGCCGAGGCGACCGCCCACACCGCCTACGGCGTGTGCGGAGTCAAGGTCTGGATCTTCAAGGGAGAGATCCTCGGCCACGATCCGCTCGCCCAGGACCGGCTGATGATGGAAGCGCAGACTTCCGGCGTCCGTCCGGCGCGCGATGATCGCCGTTAAGGAACAAGAGAAATGCTGCAACCCAAACGCACCAAGTTCCGCAAGGCCCATAAGGGCCGCATCCATGGCGACGCCAAGGGCGGCACCTCGCTGAACTTCGGCGCCTATGGTCTGAAAGCGCTGGAGCCCGAGCGGATCACCGCGCGCCAGATCGAGGCGGCCCGCCGCGCGATCACCCGCCACATCAAGCGCCAGGGGCGCCTGTGGATCCGCATCTTTCCCGATGTGCCGGTGTCGACCAAGCCCGCCGAGGTCCGCATGGGCTCGGGCAAGGGCAGCCCCGAATATTGGGTGTGCCGGGTGAAGCCGGGCCGCATCCTGTTCGAGCTGGACGGCGTCCCCGGGCCGCTCGCCAAGACCGCTTTCGAGCGGGCGGCGGAAAAGCTTCCGATCAAGACCAAGGTGGTCGCCCGCCTTGGCGAATCCGTGCTCGAGGACGCGTAAGATGGCGCAGATTGACGATCTCAAGACCCGCACCGACGACCAGCTCGTCGAGGATTTGGCCGAGCTGAAGCGCGAGCAGTTCAACCTGCGTTTCCAGGCGGCCACCAACCAGATGGAGAAGCCGGCCCGGGTCCGCGAGGTGCGCCGCCCCATCGCCCGGATCAAGACGCTTCAGGGCGAGCGCTCGCGCGCCGCCGAGCAGGCTTAAGGAGTATAAGATGCCCAAGCGCGTCCTGACCGGCACGATCGTGTCCGACAAGACCGACAAGACCGTGGTGGTCAGCGTCGAGAGGCGGGTCAAGCACCCACTCTACGGCAAGATCATCAAGCGGTCGAAGAAGTATCATGCCCATGACGAGGGCAACGTCTTCAAGGAAGGCGAGATCGTCCGCATCGAGGAATGCCGGCCGATTTCCAAGCTGAAGACCTGGACGGTGCTCGGCT
The DNA here is from genome assembly GCA_046715355.1 of Allosphingosinicella sp. Classification (GTDB taxonomy): domain Bacteria; phylum Pseudomonadota; class Alphaproteobacteria; order Sphingomonadales; family Sphingomonadaceae; genus Allosphingosinicella. The sequence continues at coordinate 1,105 of JBKJZJ010000078.1, forward strand.
ACGTCGACAGCAAGGCGGCGCCCGACAAGGCCGAAGCGAAGCCGAAGAAGGCCGGCAAGGCGAAGAAGGCGGACGAGGGCGAGGCGGCTCCGGTCGAGACACCCGAGGTCGAGACGGCAGAAGCATGATGTTCCCCTGCGAAAGCAGGGGTCCAGAACTGGGTTCCTGCTTTCGCAGGAACACATGAGCGAAGTGAAGAGAAGGAATTGGATCGATGATCCAGATGCAGTCCAATTTGGAGGTCGCCGACAATAGCGGCGCCAAGCGCGTCCAGTGCATCAAGGTGCTGGGCGGCTCCAAGCGGCGCTTCGCCGGCGTCGGCGACATCATCGTCGTCTCCGTCAAGGAGGCGGCGCCGCGCGGCCGCGTCAAGAAGGGCGACGTCCACAAGGCGGTGATCGTGCGCACCGCCAAGGACATCCACCGTCCCGACGGCTCGACCATCCGCTTCGATTCGAACGCGGCGGTGCTGGTCAACGCCAATTCGGAGCCGATCGGCACCCGCATCTTCGGCCCCGTGGTCCGCGAGCTGCGCGCCAAGAAGCATATGAAGATCATCAGCCTTGCGCCGGAGGTGCTGTGATGGCCGCTGCGAAGATCAAGAAGGGCGACAAGGTCGTCGTCCTCTCGGGCAAGGACAAGGGCCGCCACGGCGAGGTCACCCGGGTGATGCCGAAGGACGGCAAGGTGCTGGTCTCCGGCATCAACGTCCACGCCCGCCACACCAAGCCGACGCAGGCGCGTCCGCAGGGCGGCATCGTCCGCGCCGAGGCGCCGATGCACGTGTCGAAGGTCGCGATCGAGGATCCCAAGACGGGCAAGCCGACGCGGGTCCGCTTCGAGGAGCGCGACGGTAGAAAGGTCCGCATTGCCGTGCGGTCCGGGGAGCTGATCAATGGCTGAAGCCAAATATGTTGCGCGCATGAGGCGCGAATTCGACGAGAAGATCGTGCCCGCGATGATCGAGAAGTTCGGTTACAAGAACCGGATGGAGGTCCCGCGCCTCGACAAGATCGTCATCAACATGGGCGTCGGCGAGGCGACCCAGGACAAGAAGAAGGTCGAGACCGCGGCCCAGGAAATGGAGCTGATCGCGGGCCAGAAGCCGGTGATCACCAAGGCCAAGAAGTCGATCGCGCAGTTCAAGCTGCGCGAAGGCATGCCGATCGGCGTCAAGGTCACCCTGCGCCGCGAGCGGATGTACGAGTTCCTCGACCGGCTGGTCACGATCGCGCTGCCGCGCGTTCGCGATTTCCGCGGCCTCAATCCGAAGAGCTTCGACGGCCGCGGCAATTATGCCATGGGCCTCAAGGAGCAGCTCGTCTTCCCCGAGATCAACTATGACCGCATCGAGAAGGTGCGCGGCATGGACATCATCGTCACCACCACCGCGAACACGGACGACGAGGCGCGCGAGCTGCTGCGCCTGTTCAACTTCCCGTTCCCGAAGGTGGAAGAAACTCAGAAAGAGGCGGCTTAAGTCATGGCGAAACTGAGCTCCATCAACAAGAACGAGCGTCGCAAGAAGCTGGCGAAGAAATATGCCGGCCAATATGCGAAGCTGAAGGCGATCGCGAACGACAAGTCGAAGGACGAGACCGAGCGCCTGATCGCGCGGCTGAAGATGGCCGAGATCCCGCGCAACGGCAATCCGACGCGCGTCCGCAACCGCTGCGAGCTGACCGGGCGTTCGCGCGCCGTTTATCGCAAATTCCGACTGTCGCGCATCATGCTGCGGGAAATGGGCAATAAAGGCCTGATCCCCGGTCTGACCAAGTCGAGCTGGTAAGGTAGAGCTATGCCAATGACCGATCCCCTGGGTGATATGCTCACCCGCATCCGCAACGGCCAGCAGGCGAGGAAGGACAGCGTCCTCTCGCCGGCGTCGAAGCTGCGCGCCCGCGTGCTCGACGTGCTCCAGCGCGAGGGCTATATCCGCGGCTATCGCGAGGAGATGCTCGGCGACCATGCGGGCCTGCGCATCGAGCTCAAATATTTCGAGGGCCAGCCCGCGATCCAGCATGTCAGCCGGGTCTCCAAGCCCGGCCGCCGGGTCTATTCGGGCGCGCAGGAGCTGCCCCGGGTCCGCAATGGCCTGGGCATCACCATCGTCTCGACGCCCAAGGGCGTGCTCTCGGACGCCGAAGCGCGTTCGCAGAACGTCGGCGGCGAAGTGCTCGCGGAGGTGTTCTGATGTCCCGCATCGGTAAGAGGCCGGTGCCGCTGCCTTCGGGCGTGTCGGCGACCACCGAAGGCCAGATCCTGTCGGTCAAGGGCCCCAAGGGCACCTTGTCGCTCACTATGCGCGACGAGATCAGCTACGATATCGGCGACGATCAGATCAGCGTCCAGCCGGCCAATGCGACCAAGCAGGCGCGGGCCTTCTGGGGGATGCAGCGCACGCTCGTCCAGAATTTGGTCACCGGCGTCTCGGAGGGCTTCACCAAGGTGCTCGAGATTACCGGCGTCGGCTATCGCGCCAACGCCCAGGGCAAGGTGCTGAAGCTGCAATTGGGCTACAGCCACGACGTCAATGTCGACGTGCCCGACGGCATCGAGGTCAAGACGCCGGACACCACCACGGTGGAGATTTCGGGCATCGACCGCCAGAAGGTCGGCCAGGTCGCCGCCGAGATCCGCCGCTGGCGCAAGCCCGAGCCCTATAAGGGCAAGGGCATCAAGTATCGCGGCGAATATATCTTCCGCAAAGAAGGCAAGAAGAAATAGGCCATGGCGAGATTCAACCCCTTCGTTAAGCGCGCCCAGCGCGTCCGCACGGCGATCCGGCGCAATGCCGGGGGCCGCCCGCGCCTGTCGGTCCACCGTTCGGGCCGCCACATCTATGCGCAGGTGATCCTCGACGGCGAGGGCCGCACCGTCGCCTCCGCCTCGACGCTCGAGAAGGAAGCCCGGGCCGCGACCGGCGCGACCGTCGCTTCCGCGCAGGAAGTGGGCCGCAAGATCGCCGAGCGCGCCAAGGCCGCCGGCGTCACCAAGGTCGTGTTCGACCGCGGCGGCTTTCTGTTTCACGGCCGCGTCAAGGCGCTGGCCGACGCCGCCCGCGAAGGCGGATTGGAGTTTTGATGATGGCTGACGAAACCGACAAGACCCCCGAGACGCCGGCCGACGCCGCGCCCGAAGCCGCCCCGGCAGCTCCCGAGGCGGCGGCTCCCGAGGCGGCTCCGGCTGCGCCAGAGGCGGCGGCTCCAGAGGCGGCTCCGGCTGCACCCGAGGCGGCTCCGGCTGCGGCCGAGGCGGCTGCGCCAGAGGCGGCTCCCGAGG
>JBKJZJ010000079.1:0-23995 GCA_046715355.1 Allosphingosinicella sp.
CCGTGGGAGTGGCACAAGCCCATCTTCGACCGGGCACGAGGATTGGGCATGATTCCATTCAGTACGCCCTTCGATGACACGGCGGTAGATTTTCTCGAAACCCTGGATGTGCCGTGCTACAAGATCGCATCCTTCGAGAATACCGACCTGCCGCTGATTGAAAAGGTCGCGTCCACGGGCAAGCCAATAATCATCTCGAATGGCATGGCGACGGTCGCGGAGATCGGGGAGGCGGTGGCGGCCGCCAGGCGCGGGGGTGCCAAGAATATCGTTCTGCTGAAGTGCACCAGCAGCTATCCGGCGATGCCGGAGAACATCAACCTCGCGACCATCCCGAACCTGGCCGAAACGTTCGACTGCCCCGTTGGGCTTTCGGACCACACAATGGGGTGCGGGGTCGCGGTAGCGTCGGTCGCGCTCGGGGCGCGGGTGATCGAGAAGCATTTCACTCTGCGCCGCGCGGACGGCGGCGTCGATAGCGCCTTCTCCATGGAACCCCACGAATTCCGCATGATGCGTGAGGAGGTCGACCGCGCCTGGAAGGCGATCGGCAAGGTCACCTACGGCAGGACCAGCGCGGAGGAAGGTTCGCGCCAGTTTCGCCGCTCCCTCTACATCGCCCGGGATCTGAAACCTGGTGACATCCTGGACTGCGAGAATCTGCGCGCCGTCCGCCCCGGCTTTGGCCTTCCGCCGAAATTCCTGGATGTGTTCGTGGGGAAACGCGTCGCCAGGGCTGTGGCCGCTGGAACGCCGGCCGACTGGACCCTGTTTCTGCCGGCCGGAGACTGACAGCGTGTACAATCCCGCACGGATCGCGCTAGCCGGCATCATCGCGTGGCTTTTCTTCTGGCTGATAACGCCGGTCTACGCGACCACCGAGCTGAATCCGATGGCAATGCTCTTCATCGCCTCCTGCTATGCCGGCTTCTTCCTTGGCTGCGCCCTCTATGCGGTGGCGACCGGCAGGGATCAACGGACGGTGCCCGCCAGCGACTGGCAGGGTCCCACCGCTTATTCACTGTTCTGGATTTCGCTCGCCACCGGCCTCGCCGGCATGGGGCTGCGCCTCTACGACCGCGTGGCGCTCCGCGGCGTCGATTATGCGGCCGGCGCTGCGGATTTCAGGGAAACGCTTTCGCAAGTCGGCGCCGGGCCGATCAGCGCGATCGCTGCCGTTCTCTTTCCCTTCTGCCTCGTCCCGCTCCTCGTGTTGCTGGCGTCGCGTTTCAAGCCGCGCCAGATTCCCCTCTATATTCTCGCCGCCGCGGTCTTCTTTCTGCCGACGATTGAAAGCCTGGCGCAATTGTCGCGATCGGTCTTGCTGACGACCGTCGTCCTTGCCTTTGCGGCGGTCACCTGCACCAAGTTCCACGGCAATCCCGCCCATCGCAAGCTGCTGCTGGCGACGGTGGCGGGAATTGTCCTCCTGTCCATCGCCTCGACGGTGATTTTCACGAATCGCCTGGAGGGGGCCGATCGCCAGCTCTCGGAAAGCGTCATCACTTCCGTTTACGCCGATAATCTGCAGCCAAACGAAACGGCCTGGACAGGCCTTGTCGCCGGAACGGAGCTGGAAAGCCGCTATTATTCGATGATCCTGCCGAACGGCATGTACTATATCTCTGGCGCCTATGAGTTCAGCAATCTGTGGACCCGACCCGATCGGCAGCCTTTCGCGTATGGCGCCTATAATCTCATCGCCTTCGTGCGTGCCGTGCAGCTCCTCTTTTCCCCTGATTCGGAGCCTCTTGACGAAGCCGCGCTGGTCTACAAGCAGGGCGTGTTCCAGACCTTTTTCGGCAATGCCTGGGTGGACTTCGGCTATTTCGCCCCGCTTTTCCTGATCGCCTTTGGCTACTTAGCCAGCTTTTTGGGCATGCGCGCCCGCGCGGGCAATCTGAACGTGCTGCCCCTCCATCTCTATTTCGTGGTGATCATCTTCTTCATGCCGGTGGGCAATTTCATCAATGGCGGCCTCGGAAACTACGTTTTGGGCGCCTTTGTCATCGTCGCTGTTTTTGGGCCGCGACGGCACATTGACGGGCATTCGCCAGGACGGGCCGCGCCGCTGCGGCCCGCTTCGCGTATCGGGGCCCGCCTCGGCCCGCGGGGCTAGGCGCTGGATGCGTTTGCAGTCAGACCGCAAAGGTGCGCAGGTCGGAGAGGAGGCGCGCATCGCGCGAAAGCCATGTTGAAGCGTTTCGTCCGCGCCGTCTTCGGCAGCTGGCTTGTCAGGGCGGTGACCCGCCTCATTATCGCGATCGGCCAGATGCTTGGCCGGCTGGCGAGCTATTGCCGCGCTCGCGCGCTTTTTCCCCACCATCCGGATGTCATCTGCCATTGGACGACCGAAGTGAAATGTCCGCAGAACATCTCACTCGGACGACGGGTTGTAATCGGCAGCCACTGCACGATCGGCGCGGCAGCCCCGGTCTTTCTCGGGGACGACGTGCTCCTGTCCAAGGGTGTGTTCCTCGACACGGGGACCGCCGACATCAGCACGCCACCGCCCTACGAGCGCCTCGCAAAGCCGATTTCGATCGGCGCCGGCGTCTGGCTCGGCGCCTATTCCCGCGTCATGGCGGGGGTAACGATCGGCGAGAATTCAATCATCGCCGCCGGGGTGACGGTGAGAAAGAACGTGCCCAGGGATTCCTTCGTCGTCGACGAGAAGCCGCGCGTTCAATCGTTCACGCGGGCATGATCGCGTGATGGAGGCCGCGACCCATCTCCCGTTTGAGACGCTCGAGCTAGGCCAGCGCGCCGCGCTCGAATGGCGCGTCTCGCGCGACGACATCGACCGCTTTGCGGCGCTCAGCGGCGACCATAATCCGCTGCACGTCGATGCGGATTTCGCCCGCGCGCGCGGCTTTCCGGACGTGGTGGCGCACGGCTTTCTGCTGGGATCGAAGGTCTCGGCCTTGGTAGGGATGCTTCTGCCGGGGCGCGACTGCCTGATTCTGGAGGCCACGATGGCCTATCCCAGGGCAATTCATCCCGGCGATCTCGTGCGTGTCGCCGGCGAGGTCGATATGTTGTCGCCCGAGCAGCGTGTGCTGCGCGTCAGGATTCGCGCCCATCGGATCGGGGCCGGCGCGGATGTCCTGGTCGGAAGGGGGAATGTCCTATGCCGAAACCGATAGTCGTCCTTGGCGCGAGCGGCGGGATCGGCCGGGCCATCGCGCTGCGGCTTGCCGAGGAAGGCCGGCCGCTCATCCTGGGCGGGCAGAGCGACGACCGACTTGCCGCGGTCGGCCGCGAGACGGGCTGCCGGGACCTTCTGGTCTGCGACTGCACCGATGGAGCCGCTGTCGAGAGGGCCTTCGCCGCAGTGGGCGAGACGCATGGCGCCTTGGCCGGCCTCGTTTTCTCGATTGCGCGGCCCTTCAAGAACCGCCTTACCCACCGTACGCCATGGCAGGCGTTCGCGGAGCAGATCGACACGCAGCTCAAGGCGCTCCATTCGGTGGCGACCGCCGCCTTTCCGCTGCTTTCGGCGCATGAAGGGACGTCGCGTCTCGTGGTCGTCGGAACCGAGTTCGCGCTCGGCGCACCGCCGGTAAAGACGGCGCCCTATGCGGCGGCGAAATCGGCGATAAGCGCTTATGCGCAGGTGATCGCGCAGGAATGGCTCAAGCATGGCATTCGCGTTCACATCCTGGCGCCCGGCCTGGTCCGGACCGAGCTGGTCGCCGACATGCCGGACGCCTTTCTCGATCAGATCGCCGAAGCCATGCCGGAAAAAAGGCTCACAACGGCCGAAGACGTCGCGGCCATGGCCGCCTTCTGCATGACCGACGCGGCCGACCCGCTTTATGGCACGCCGATCCGCATCAGCCGGGGCGCGCGCCGGTGATCGGCCTGGACGACGCGATCGAGCGCCGGTTGCGCGCGCTCCCCTCGAGCGCGCCGGATCCCGACGAATTGCAGGCGATCGGCCGGCGCATTCGCAAGACGCTGAAGTCGGGCGGGCCGGCGGCGAAGCCGCTGAGGATAGGCCTCGTCTCCTCCTTCCTCACCGACATGCTGGCCGACGCCCTGATCGCCTCGCTGGCCAGACGCGGCATCCTGGCCGAGCTCGACCCAGCCCCTTATGGCGCGCTGCCAGGCCATCTGCTTGCGGGAGGCGCGCCCTTTCAGGCGTGCGATCTGGTCTTCATCCTGCCGACGCACCGAGATCTGCTGCGCAAGCCGCCGCTGGGTGCAAGCCCGGGAGACGCCCGGCAGGCAGCTGCGACCGAGGCGGACTTCTGGGCATCCCTCTGGCCGAAGCTGAGTTGCCCCATCGTCCAGCTCAGCTTCGACGCGCCCCCGGCGCGCGCCCTCTCGGAAGGGGACGGTTTCCTGCCGGGCGGCGCGCTCCGGCACGCACGCGACACCAACGCCCGGCTGTTCGAGGCGGCGCCCGCCAATGTCGCGCTGGTCGACGCGGAGGCGCTCGCCGCCTGGATCGGCCCGGCCTGGCACGACGCCAGGACCTATGCTCTGTGCAAGCAGCCCTTCGCCAATGCCGCGCTCGGCGAGGTGGCCGAGGCGCTCGCGTCCGCGGCCGCGGGGCTTCTCGGCAAGGCGCGCAAGGCTCTGGTCCTCGATCTCGATAACACGTTGTGGGGAGGCGTTGTCGGGGACGTGGGGCTCGAAGGTATCGCGCTCGGCATGGAGATGGCCGAAGGCGAGGCGTTCGTCGCCTTCCAATCCTACGTGCGTTCGCTGGCGGCGCGGGGCATCATCCTCGCCGTCTGCTCCAAGAACAAGCACGAGATCGCGCTCGACGTCTTCCGCAACCATAGCGGGATGGTCCTGAAGGAAGAGGACATCGCCTGCTTCGCGGTCAATTTCGAGGACAAGGCGACCAATCTTAGCCGAATCGCCGAAACGCTCAACATCGGCCTCGACAGCCTCGTCTTCGTCGATGACAATCCCGTGGAGCGCGGCTGGGTCAAACAGCAGTTACCCGAGGTCCTCGTTATCGACCTCCCGCCAGAGCCGTCGGGCTATGCGCGCGCGATCGAGGCTGCGCGCGCATTTCCGATGCAAAAGCTGACCGCGGAGGATCTGCAGCGCGGACAAAGCTATCGCGCGCTCGCGGCCCACTCGGAGCTCGCCGCTTACGCTTCGGATCTCGATCAATTCCTCGCGGGGCTCGAGCCGAGAGCGACGCTGGAGCCGCTGTCCGCCGCCACCAGCGACCGGATCGTGCAGCTGATCCGCAAGACCAACCAGTTCAAGCTCAATCCCCGTGTCCTGACCCTGGACGAGCTCGCGGTTCCCGGCAGGCAGGTGCTGGCCCTTTCGTTCGCGGACAGGATGCAAGACTATGGCATTGTCGCGGTCGCGGTCTACGAGGCCGGCGAAGGCGGCCTCGATGTGCTCAACTGGGTAATGAGCTGCCGGGTCTTTTCCCGTCGGCTCGAACATGTCATGCTCTCTGAGCTGGCGAAGCGCGCGCGCGCAATCGGTGCCGGCATTATTCGCGCGCCATTCGTACCCAGCCCGCGTAACGAAGTCGCCAGAAGCTTTCTCGCCCAGCTTGGCTTCGAGGAGCAGGATGCGGGCATCTTGGCGATCAGCGCCGATGCCGTCAGCGACGGCGCGACCTATATGACCATGATTGATCGGAGCACGTGACCATGACCCGTGAAGACGTTCGGCTTCGCCTCCAGGGGGTTTTTCGGAAGATTTTCGACGACGAGACGATCGAGTTGACTAACGCCATGACTGCCGATGACGTCGAGGAGTGGGACAGCCTCAACCAGATCAAGATCATCCTGGCGGCGGAGGAAGCGTTCGGTCTCAGCCTGAATGCGCGCAAAATCGGCACTTTCGAGAATGTCGGCGACATGATCGACTATCTTGAGGAAGTGGTTCAAGCCAGCGGTGCGGCCTAGGCCCGATCCGGATCAAGATGATGAAGCTGACAAAGGCCTTTGCCCAGTTGCGCGACCGGCGCTGGCGCCGCTTCTATCTGCAGCGGCGCTTCATGCGGCCGAAGACCCGCGGCTGGATTTCGTCGCGTATCGCTCGCGGCCGTGCGGAACCTCCCGATGCCTCGGCGGAGGCCGCCGCCACCGCTGAAGCGCTCCGCGACAACGGCCTGGCCGATCTGGGCAGGCTATTGAGCGAGGGCCAGTGCGAGGAATTGCGCGGCTATTTTGCTGGGAGGAATGTCGTCGATCCCTATCGCTTAGCGCAACCGCCGTTCAAGCCACATGACGTTTCCCGACCCCAGGCGTGTCACGTCGCCTATCATCTGGACGAGGACGTGATCGCGGCGCCCCATCTGCTCCGCGTGGCGAACGACCCCCGGATCCTGCTGGCGATGCACCATTATTTCGGATGCCGGCCGGTCATCTCCTATTTGGCCGCCTGGTGGAGCTATCCGACTGAAGTGGGACCTCAACAGGCGGAGAATTTCCATCGCGACGTCGATGATTGGAGCTTCATCAAGCTCTTCCTTTACCTGACCGACGTCGGCCCGGAAAACGGCCCCCACGTCTATGTGCGTGGGAGCGCGGGTTCGCCGCGGCTCAACGCGATCAGGCGTTTCCGGGACGAGGAGGTCGCAAGAGAATTCGGCCAGGAAGCGCTTGCCGTCCGGACGGGGAAGGCTGGCAGCGCCTTCCTCGAGAATACGTTCGGTCTTCACAAGGGTGCGCCAGTGCAGCGCGGCATCCGGCTCATTTTCCAGGCGGTCTATTCCCTGAACCCGCTTCCCTACGGGCCCGTTCGCCCGATCGCGCCTTTCGACAGCCACTTGGCGGACGCTGACGGCTTGCGTAAGGTGAATCGCGTCTATTTGCGATGATCGCCCCCGGTTCCTTGGCCGCCGCGTGCCAAATGCCGTCTCCCCTTCCTGAACAAGAGTTGAAACAAAGTGCTCCGGTGGTTTCGCGACCTGAATGTCCGTGCGTCATGGGCCACGACCCCCCATCAGCTGTGGGATACGCGAGGCTTCGCAATCTATGACTGGGTAGCGCGGGCGACGCTCGGCCTGCCCGGCACCAATGTCGTGGTCGATGTCGGCGGCGGCCGTACCTGGCACTTCGGCGACGCCTATCGGTCAAATCCCGCTTGGAAGCTGATCGGCGTCGATATCGATCCGGCCGAGCTCGCGCTCAATCCGATGTTGGACCAGGTGATCGCTGCCGACATTTGCGAAACGCTCGGCGTGCCCGACGGAAGCGTCGATCTGGTGCTTTGCCGCGCGGTCGTCGAGCATCTCCACGACACGGCCGCCTTTCTCGAAAACGTGCGCGCGGCGCTGCGCCCCGGCGGGCGGGCGATATTCGTCTTCGCCAACAAATGGTCGCCGCCGATGATCCTCAACCGGATCATTCCGCACAAGGTGGCGGAGAAGCTGCTGCTCGCGCTCGTACCCGGCACTGCCGGCTATGGCGGCTTCAAGGCCCATTACGACAAATGCACCCACAGCCAATTCCGCCGGGAATTGCGGCGGCTGAATTTCGAAATCGAGTATGATTATTCCTCTTATTATTCGAGCTCATATTTCCAGTTTTTCCTGCCGCTACACTTTGTCAGCATCCTGCTCGACATCCTCCGCCAGTCCCTGTCGATCAAGAATCTAGGCTCCATGAACCTGTTCGTCGTGCGTCGGCCGGAAGAAGGGAAAGTTCCCGGGGCCGAAGGGAAGCCGTAACCAGGTCGTGGTGGCCGGATTCCAAGCGGTTTACTCGCCCCACGCGCTCCCTTATGGGCGATCGACCGGGCTCCCCGGAAGACGGCCAGCCGAGGCCGGGCCGTGAAGGCGGATTGATGGACGCGACAGCCGACAAGAAGTTCTACGACGGCGAGCTGCTGGAGGGGCAGGCATCGTCCTACGCGCCGCACGTTGCCCTCTATGTTCGGTCCTGGCTCGACCGATATCGCCCGGAACTGAGCCGGCTGGGCCCGCTCAGGGTGCTCGACCTCGGCGCCGGCAGCTGCACGACCTCCTTCTTGCTCAGCAAGGAGGCGTTCGTCGATGAGGTCGCGGCGGCGGACATCAGCGCAGCCCGCTTGAGGGCCATGTCGAAAGAAACGCACAAGCTCATCGGCGGCGATCCGGCGAAACTCTCATTCCATGAGATCGACTTCAACCAGCCGCTGCCGTTCGAGGATAACAGCTTCGGCATCGTGCTGATGGACGCAGCGCTGCATCACAGCCGTAACATCTGGGAGACGCTGGCCGAGATCAGGCGCGTGCTCAAGCCGGGCGGGCTGTTCGTCGCGCAGCGCGAAGCCTATACGTCGCCGCTCACCAACCGCATCACTTTCAAGCGGCTGCTCGCCTCGCCGGAGGTCGCGTCAGGTGTATCGGAAAATGCGTATCTCCGATCGCAATATGACTATTATTTGCGGGCGAACGGTTTCGAGCCCCGGTTCATCCCGGTCTATGATTCGCTCAAGTTCAAGTTGTTCTTCTTTTTGAACGGCCTCGTCTTCTCAAAATACAATATCGTCGCCCGGAGTACCAAGGCGGCCTAGCCCGCTGGTTGCCGTTCGATGGAAAGGGGGGCAGCGCTGGCGCAGCTGACGATCACATGACCGATTTCCCCGCCCCCCGTCTCCGATTGAACCCGCGCGCGACCGTCGGCCACTTGTTCTTTCTGGCCAATTTCACGGTCGCGAAGCTGGCCGTCTATCTGATGCCGCTTGCGCTCGCCGCGCTTGCCAGCGCCCAGCTCTATGGCGGTATCGAGCTGGCACTGGCGATCGGATTGCAGGCCTGCGCCGTCCTGCTCGGCGCGCCGTTGACCGGGATCACGCAAGTCTACCTGATAGGAGGCGACCGGCGGGTCGGCGACCTCCTCCTTTTCCTGACGTTCATCTCGGCGCTCGTCCTCACTCTTCTGACCGTCCTCCTCTGGCTGGCGGGAGCGGACGCCCTTGCCGTGCTTGTCGTCTCCGTAATCTCAGTCACGGTGCTGCAGAACACCGCCTCGACTTGGCTCAGGATGCGCGGCGAACGCAATCGCACGGCCTGGATAGACGGCGCCTCGCTGCTGATTGCCGGCGCGGTGGTCATCGGCGTCGTCGTGCTGGCCGGCAGCGACCGGACGGGCCTCGCCGCCCTGGTCTTTGCCCTGGTGAGCGGCCTGGTCACGCTGGTCAGTGGCGCGATGCTATTCAGGCACCGGGCGCCCGATCTGCTCGCACGCCTGGGCAACGTCTCCAGGATCGGCCTGCCGATGATGGTGGCGGGGACGTTCGCGATCTGGCTGGGGGTCGGCGGCCGTATCCTGGTCGGCATCACCAGCCCGGCCGATCTCGCCGCTTATGCGCTTGCCTTCCGCATCTCCGGACTTGCCCTCGGCGTGCATCAGCTCGCCACGACGGCAGCCTTCCCCTCTCTCTACGCCACGCGCACGCGGCAGGCCGACCGGCTGTTGAGCCTCTTCATGGCGGGGGTCCTGGGCGTGTCGGTGATCCTCGCCATCGCCGGTCCGCTCGTCGTCGACGTCCTCAGTTTTTCCGCGCTTCACGGGCAAGACAAGGAGACGTTCAGGGCGCTGGTGCCGCTGACCAGCTTCCAAACCTTTTTTTGGATCGGCTACGCACTGCTGCAATTGCGGATCAACCGGTCCGGTGCGTCCAAGGCTTCCATCCTGCCTATCCTGCTCGTCACTGCCGGAGGGATCGCCGCTATCCTGCTGGTGGCACGCTTCATATCGAACGACGTTCGCCTGATCTGCGCGCTGATCGCGCTCCACTCCGTGGCCTATTTCGCGACGGCCTGGCTGATCCTGGCGAAAAGGCGGCTTCCCCACCGCAATGTCGGCCTGCTCGGCCTGGCCGGCGGCGTCGTCCTGGGCGCAATCGCGGTGCTGACGGTATGAAAGATGCCGCGCGCCGGCGCCTATGACGCGCTCGCGGAACCCTGGCCGACCGGATCTTCAGTCCGGCCGTCCAGATAGTAAGCGGCCGTCGCCCGCAGCCCAGCCTCAAGATCGACCTGCTCGGAAAAGCCGGTCAGCCGCTTCAGCTTCGCGAGGTCGGGGGCGCGGCGCCTTACGCTGCCCGCTGGTGAGGGATGGAGCATGATCTCCCCGTCCAGTCCGCGGATCCGCATCATTTCGCGCCCCAGCTCCAGCATGCTGATTTCGCGCGCGCCCCCTATATTGACGATCTCGCCGGCGCAGGCGGGCGTTTCGGCGGCGAGGATCGTGGCCCGCACCGCATCGTCCACATAGATGAACGAGCGCGTATCCTCATGGCCGAACAATTCGTAGCGCCCCTCGCGCATCCGGGCCATGAAATCGGGGACGACATGCTTGTCCCCCATCCGCGGACCATAAGCGTTATGATAGCGTAGGATCGTCATCGGATAGCCGAAGCTTCGCGCCCCCTGCGCGGTCACGATCTCGCCGTGCAGCTTCGAGCCGGCATAGGACCAGCGGGGATTGGTGACGTCATCGATGCCGAGCGGGACGTCCTCGGCGGTGGGCACGGGCCAGCCGAAGCGGGTCACGGTCGAGGCATAGGCCTCGCTGGTCCCGGCATAAAGGAAGCGCCTCAGCGGGCGGACCTGGCTGCCGTAGCGCTCGGCAAGGAAGATGGTCGGAAGCGTGCAGGCGCGGATCACCGCCATGGGCCGCTCGTAGAAATTCTGCGTACCGTTCAACGCGGCCAGATGATAAATATAATCAATGTCGCCCGGCAGCGCCGCCACCGCGCTTTCGACGGACAGATCGGCGTCGATCCGGGTGACGTTGGCCCGGGCCGCCAGCGCGCGATAGGATGCGTCATCCTCGCCGCGAATCAGATTGTCGACACAGAAGACCTCCATATCCTGGCGCGCCGCAAGCGCCCTGGCGAGGTGGAAGCCGAGAAAGCCGGCGGCGCCGGTGACGAGAACGCGCATCGTTCAGCCCCTGTCCGCCGCGGCGGGAAGCGCGAAGCCGCCGAGCGTCCGGTAAACGACGCCGGGTGCGACGCGGACCGAGCGGGGATCGTGCTGGTTCCACATGTCGTAGATCAGGCCTGGACGGGCCATCGCGTTGGAGAGCGTGAACAGGTCGATCCGCGAGAAGCATTCGTGATTGTTCTGGATGACCAGGATCGAGGCGCCGGAAAAGGCGTTTTCGAGCGACCCGGCCGGCTCCAGCCCAAGGGTGCGGATCGCGTCGGGCCCGACCACCGCGTCCCAGCCCACGAACGCGGCCTCTGGAAACTGTGCGCGGAGTTCGCGGATGAGCGGGATGGCGACGGTGCCGCGCAGGTCGTCGGTTTCGGGGCGTCCCTTGAAGGCGAGCCCCGCGACGGCGATCCTGGCGGGATCGGCCCCGGCGTGGCGCCGGTGATCCGCCGCGACCATCGCGGCCGCGCGCGCGGGCAAGGCCTCATTCCACCGCCGCGCGCCGATGGTCAGCCCGGGCGTGAAGTTCCGTCCCTCCAGGCTCTGGGCGAGGATGTAAGGATCCTTTTCGAGGCACGGCCCGCCGACCGGGCCGGGCATGGGCAGGTTCGCGCGGGGATAGCCGAGATTGCCGCTGGCGATGACCTCGGCGGCGGACAGCCCGAGTTCGTCGCACATCGCCGCCACTTCGTTGGCGAAGGCGAAGATGTAGTCGCGCTGGCTGTTGTTGACGAGCTTCACCATCTCGGCGGTTTCCGGATCGTTCACCCGCACCACCGAGGGGGTGAGAAAGGAAAAGAGCTGCGAGGCGCGGAAGGTCGCGCTGGCGTCGATGCCGCCTACGACCTGCGGCAGCGTCTTGAGCTCGAGCAGCGCCTTGCCCTCCAGCGTCCGCTCCGGACAGAAGGCGAGATCGAAGGTTCTTCCGGCCGCTTCCAGGATGGGCTTCACGAGATTGCGCGTGGTGCCCACCATGACCGTCGAGCGCAGGATGACGATGTCGCCGTCCTTGATGACCCTGGCGATGTCGGCCACGACGGCGCGCATGCTCTCGAAGCGCACGCGTTTGTCGTCCCCAACCGGCGTGCCGACGGTGACGATATAGGCGCTGACGTCCGGCGCTTGGCCGAGCTTGTCGCCGAAGGTGAAGCGGCCGGAGCGTATCTGCTCGGCGAGCAGGGCGTCGAGGCCGATTTCGGAGAAATGCGCGCGCTGCTGTCCGAGCGCGTCCAGAACCTTCCGGTCGATCTCGATGCCGTGCACGCGAAAGCCGGCATCGGCCATGGCCACGGCGAGCGTGAGCCCGACATAGCCGAGGCCGACAATGCACACATTTGGATCGCGAAGGGATTCGGGAAGCATGGGATCCGGACTGAGGAGGGTTGATCGGGGCCCGCTTTAGCCGACCCGCTAGAGATCGGCCACCGGCTTTGCGGACGGCCCAAGCGACGGCCGCGCCGCTGTGCCACCGCTCGCCCGCGCCTCGGCGACGACGCGGCGGATGAGGTTCGCATAGGCCTGGCCGATCGGGCCGATATCATGATCCGCGGCGAAGGACGCGGCGGCGCCATCCGCCAGGCGGCGATAGAGCGCGGGTTCGTCGACCAGCCGCAGCAGCGCCGCAGCCAGGGCCTGCGGGTCGCCCGGCTCCACCACCAGACCGGTGACATCATGTTTGTTGACGTAGGAGACGCCCGACCGCTCCAGGCGGGTCGAGACCACCGGTTTCCCGAACGCCATCATTTCCACCTGGGCGACGCCATACATTTCGGCCGCGGTGACCGAGGGCATGCAGCCCATATGAGCGAAATCGAGCAGGTCGGCGAGCGCCGCGTCGTCGATCGGCCCGGTCAGCAGGACGCGATCCTGCACGCCGGCCGCCTCGATCTTGGCGCCGAGTTCCTCGAGCAGGGGGCCGCCGCCGACGATCACCGAGACCAGCTTGTCGCCAAAGGAGCGCGCCGCCTCTATCAGCACGTCGAATCCCTTGTAGGGAACGAGCCGTCCGATCGAGAGCGCCATCTTGCCCGCGCCGGCGAAGGCGCGAACCCGTTCCGCCACGGCGCTCTTCCCCGTCGGGGCCGGCAGGCGGCTGCGATCGAACGGGTAGCCGATCACCACGCCGCGAGGGAGCAGCGCCGAAGCGCGGTAGGAGGTCGCGAGATGGACCGGGGTCGGGCCGATCACCGCCGCCGTCCGGCGCAGCAGGGCATGATCCAGCGGCGCGCTCAGCATCCGGATCGGCCGCTGCGGAATATCGGCATGCCACAGCTGGATGATCGGCGCCTTCCAATAGGCGCGGGCGGCAAGGACCGCGACCGGATTGGGCATGTGGATGAGGGCGACGTCATAATCGTCGCGCAGCGCCCGCACCTGCCGCAAATATTCGAGCGAGACATTCTTGTTGCGGCCGAACCGCACGGTCGGTCTGCAGCGGATCACTCGGTAGGGCGGATCGAAGGGCGGATAATCGGCACGTGTGGCGGTGCACAGGACATCGGCCTCGATGCCATGGGGGGGGAGCATTTCGCTGATGCTCTGGGTCACGGTCTCGATCCCGCCCGTATCCGGAAAGAAATGCTTCCCCAGCTGAAGAAGCTTAATCGTTTCAACCAATTGCGAATGCTCCTCGCCTGTGCCGGGCCGTCAATAGGGATTCCCCCCGGCCCCGTCCAGAGACCCACGGCCACCCTTCCAGCCCCGATGTTTCTGCGCTAGGGCGTTGACGTTTCAGGGTTTAGAACAGTTGAACCGGTCTTCCTTCCCCCCAATTCAAGACACCGTGATCGACATGCAAAGCAGCCGGACCAGGGCCCGCGACATGCGATCGCGGCGCGGGGCGCGACACGGGAATGTGCCGCGATGGTGACGCCTGTCTCCAAGGGATCGGTGGCACGCGGGACCATTCTCGGCAAGCAGCGCGTGCAGCTGGGCGGCGCCCTGCTGTTCGCCGTCGGCCTGCCCTTCCTGATCCGCATGAACCTGCCGGTGCTGGGCACGCAGAGCGATTTCGTGACCGCCGTCATCGGCAATCTCATCGCGGTGATGCTCGGCCACTACATCCTGCGCAGCCTCACCGTCTATCCGGGCATCGTCGCCGGCTTCTATGTGCTGCCCGCCTTCGTGATTTCCTATGCGCTGGTGCTGATCGTGTTCTGGAGCTTCCGGCTGGATTACAGCCGCTTCCTGTTCGTCACCGGCTTTCCGATCTGCGTCCTGTGGTATTTCTTCATCTTCTTCCGGCTCCAGCGACGGCAATCGCTCAGGATGGGGATCGTGCCGTTCGGGGAGGTCGACACGCTCGGCCAGATCGGAGCGGTCGACTGGACGATCCTGAAAGCGCCGCCGCCGGTGCGGAAGCACCCGTTCGACGCGATCGTCGCCGACTTCCGCGCCGACCTTCCCGACGAATGGGAGCGGTTCCTCGCCGATTGCGCGCTCAACGGCACCATCGTTTATCACTGCAAGCAATTGCAGGAGTCGATGACCGGCCGCGTCGCGATCGACCACCTTTCGGAGAATACGTTCGGTCTACTGATTCCGGCTCTGCTTTACGTGAAGCTGAAGCGGATCGTGGACTTTTGCTCGGCGGCGGTGGCGAGTCTATTGTTCCTGCCGATTCTGTTGATCGTCGGCGTGGCGATCAAGCTCGATTCGCCCGGCCCGATCATGTTTCGGCAGCGGCGGGTCGGCGCGGGCGGCAAGGGTTTTCGGGTCATCAAGTTCCGGACCATGACTCACGATGATTCGAGCGGGGCGCCGCGCGAGATCGACCACGCGATTACGGTCGAAAACGATCCGCGTGTCACCAGGGTCGGCCGTTTCCTGCGCCGGACCAGGATCGACGAACTGCCGCAGATGTTCAACGTCCTCGCCGGGACCATGAGCTGGATCGGCCCGCGGCCGGAGGCCGAGGTGTTGTCTAGATGGTATGAGGCCGAACTGCCTTTCTATCATTACAGGCATGTTGTTAAGCCTGGCATAACCGGCTGGGCTCAGGTCAATCAGGGCCATGTCGCGACCATGCCGCAGGTGCACGGAAAGCTTCAGTATGATTTCTACTATATCAAATATTTCTCGCTCTGGCTGGACGTGCTGATCGTGTTCAGGACGATCGTGACCGTGCTGACCGGGCATGGCTCCCGCTAGCGGGCGCGGGGGAAATCGGATGACAGCCTTCCTCCAGGCGGTTATGGCCGCGCGCATGCGCCCGGCGCACCTCTCCTGCCTGCTCGCGGTCGCCGCGTTCGCCCCGCTGCCGGCTCATGCCCAGACCTTGGCGTCCGAGGAGGTTCTGGGGAATCAGCGGCTGTGCAATTATGTCGGCAATCACGGCATCCTGAGCGGCCACATTGAGGGTCGCCAATATCGCGTCGGCATCGGCGAGAATTGTCCGATCACCTATCCGCTGGTCAATAGCGGCCGGCCGGCGCCCCCCACCGCCGCGTTGCGCCTCGACGATCCGTCGCCAGATGGGCGAATCTGCGTCTACGAACAATGGGGCAGCCGCTGGACCTTCAACCTGCCGGGGCGGACCGCCTGCCCGGCCACCGTCGGCATGATCGCCGGCGGCCCGGGCTCTCCTCCCCCGCCGGCCGCGCCCGCGCCCCGCCAGTAATCCCGCTCCGCCGCCAGGCTAACGCCGCGGCTGGACCACGATCCGATCGATCCAGGGCCCGTCCTCGCCGGTTGGACGCGGCGCGGCTACGATCAGCCATTGCGCGGGGCAGGCGCCTCCCACGGTGAAGTCCTGGGTGACCGGTTGGCCGCCAGCGGCGGCGGCGGGAAGGCGCAGATCGAGCAGGCTCGCATTGGTGCGGACGCAGGAGATGGTGACCCGCGGCCGTTCCTGGGGAGGGCCGGAAATCCGCCCCGCCACCGCGCTGAACCGGTAGGAACCTGCCGGCAGAATGAGCAATTGCCGCGCGACCGTTCCGCCTGCGGAGCCCGCCTCGACGACCATCAGCAGCGCTCGGCCGCCGCCGGCGATGCGCGGTTGCATAATTCCGCCCGCGCCGCCTCCATCGCCCAGCACCCAATCCAGCGGTGCGAAGCGGTTCTCTGCCTCGAAATCGCCGTTGCGGACAAAGCCATCGGCCGGGCCGCCCGTTCGCCGATAGAGGTCGAGCGCCCGCCGGTAGTCGCCGATCTCGACAAGACGGCGGATCGCACCCACGAGCAGCGAGCGCTCCGCGGGCACGCCGGGATCAAGCCGGAGGGCGACGACGATAGCCTCGATCGCCGCGGCTGACCGGCCCTCGGTGACGAGCCGGGTCACAAAACCCTGCCACCAGCGCGGCCGCGTCGCGACGAGCCGGGCGAGCGGCTGGGTCACGCCCTCGCTCGCCGCCGCCTGGATCAGGATCGGGAAGAGCAGCTCCCTTGCATTGTCCGAGGTGCGCAGCGCCCGATCGTAATGGCGAAGGGCGCCGACGATGTCATTCCGCCGGACATCGCTCTCGATCATCCAAAGCTGGGTGATCGTGTCGCGGCGCGACAGCGCCTCGGCATAGCGCATCAGCCGGTTCGCCCGCACCTCATTGCCCTGCATCGCCATCAGCAGGCCAAGCGTTCTCGCCGCGACGGCGTTGACCGGCTCGCGCAGCAGCGCCGCGCGCGCATCGGCGACGGCGGCGGCGATCGCCACCCGCGCCGGCCGCGGGCCGCTTTCCACGACACGCGCGGCCCGGGTCGCATGCGCCGTCGCATCGAGCGGCCACCAGGCGACGAGCGAGGGCCGCGTGCGGCCGAAGATCGCCGCGGACGTCACGCCGAGGGTGAGCCAGCCGACTCCGGCGGCGGCAACGACCAGGACGGCGATCCGGACGAGTCCGGGCCGGGACCGGGGTCGCGGCAGGGGGCGGGCTTCGCCGGGGGCCGCGCCATCGTCCGCCGTTTCGGCCGCGCTTGGCGTGGCGAGCCAGCAGCAGGCGATGGTGAAGATCGCGGCGAGCAGGGGCGTGCGCAGCGGATAATCGACGAGGCTGGCGCCAAGCAGGATCAGGATCATCACCCCGCCGAGCTGGGCGAGCTTCCCCGAGATACGCTGCCGGTCGCCGGCGATGAGGGAGCGGACCATCCGTCGCCCCCACCAGGCGACGAAGACAAGCAGGAGAAGCAAAGCGAGGACGCCGCCGGTGAGCAGCAATTCGATCAGGTCATTATGGGCGTGATTGAAATATTCCGTCGTCAGGAGCGTATCCGGCTCGAAGCCGCGATACACCGGATCGAAGGCGCCAAAGCCAATGCCCTGCGGGCTGAACGTCCGCAGCATGTCGCCAAGCACCGGCAGCGCCTCGAATCGCAGATCACCGCCGAGGGCGTTCGCATCGGTCATGCGGAAAAAGGAGAGCGCGCGATTGGTGTAGATGGTGAGGACGACCAGCAGGATCGGGATCAGTGCCATGGCGATCCGGGAGGCGATGCGCCAGCGCCGCTCCCAGCTAGAGGTGAAGGATGGCGCCAGCCACAGGGCGATGGCGAGCCCAATCGCGCCGGCGACGGCGCCGGCCCGCGAGCCGGTGGCGAGGATCATCGGGACCAGGAGCAGGCCGAAGGCGAGCGCGATCCAGCTGCGCGAGCGCTGATATTGCCGGTTCGGCGCAGGCATGCCGACCCAGATGGCGAGCATCGGAAAGGCCATCGCCAGACATACGGCATTGTGATTGCGGTTGGAGAAGAGGCCGACCGGCGCTTCCGTATTGGTGATCGCATAGAGATAGGCCCGGCTCTCCGGCCCGCCGGCGAACTGGGCGACGCTGAGCAAGGCATCGACCGCGACGAAGCCGATCAGCACCGGCAGCAGCAGCCGGCGCTGACCTTCGCGAATGCCGGCGAAACCGACGAGCACGACGAGGCACGGAAGCAGCGCGAGCAGGCTGTTGAGCGTGAGATCGGGCGCGAGCGAGATCGGGCGCCAGGGTTCGGCGACGCCCGCGGCGGCGGCCGCTTCGGTGTAGGGCGCGAACCCTGGCAGGCTCGCCCAGAGGCCGGGCGGCAGCGGGATGAGTTGGACCAGCATGGTCGCGGCGAACAGGGCGAGCAGGATGAACAGCGTCCTGAACCTGCGGAACTCCCATTCGCCCGGGCTCAGCAGGAGCGCGACAAGGCAGACGATCGCGGCGGGGCGAAGGTAAAGCAGCGACTCCACGTCGGCGCGCGCCGCGCCGCCACCGAGCAGGCAGAGCAGCAGGAAGCCGAGCAGCAGGAAGAAGCGGGCGCTCTCCCAGGGCACGCCCGTGAAGGGGCTGGAGGCGGCGCGGACCGGTGCCCGCCTGCCTCCGCGTCCGTCCGTCCGTGTCGGCAAATCGCCCTCCTCTCCGCGGCCGCCTTCCTAGACGATGCGGCCGAAAGGGCAAAGGCTTCGTCGGCCTGACGGCGACGCGCGGGGCCGTCGCTAGCGCCGGCCGTAGGACATGAACCAGTCGACGAAGCGGGGCACGCCGCTGTCGATGGTCGTCGCCGGGCGATAGCCGAGATCGCGCGCGGCATCGGCGATCTCGGCATAGGTCGCCGCCACGTCGCCCGGCTGCATCGGGAGCAGTTCCAGCGCGGCCTTGCGCCCGCAGGCCTCCTCGAGCAGCGAGACCAAGCGCATCAGCTCCTCGGAGCGGTTGTTGCCGAGATTGTACAGCCGGTGCGGGGCATGACTTCCGCCCGGCTTGAGGGCGCCGTCGTCGGCGGGCGGATTGTCGAGCGCGGCGATCACGCCGGCGACGATATCGTCGATATAGGTGAAATCCCGCCGCATCCGGCCATGGTTGAACAGCTGGATCGGCTCGCCGGCGAGGATCTTTCGGGTGAAGATCCACATCGCCATGTCGGGCCGTCCCCAGGGGCCGTAGACTGTAAAGAAGCGCAGGCCGGTCGCGGGGATGCGGTAGAGATGGGCGTAGGATTCGCTCATCAATTCGTCCGCCTTCTTGGTCGCGGCATAAAGCGAAATCGGGTGATCGACCCGGTCCTCGACGCGGAAGGGCAGGGTCTTGTTGCCGCCATAGACCGAGGAAGAGGAGGCATAGACGAGGTGGCGCACCCGGCGCTCGCGCGCCAGTTCGAGGATGTTGAGGTGCCCGGCGAGATTCGCCGAGACATAGGCGCGGGGATTCTCGATCGAATGGCGAACCCCGGCCTGCGCGCCGAGATGGACGATCCGGCCGGGCGCCTCGCCGTCCAGGGCGCGGTCGAGCGCCTCGTGGTCGGAAAAGTCGCACCGCACGAACCGGAAATCGCCGGCGTTGAGCTTTTCGAGATCGGCGAGGCGATCCTCTTTCAGCCTGGGATCGTAATAAGGGTTGAGATTGTCGATCCCGATCACGCGCTCGCCGCGGCCGAGCAAAGCGCGGGCGACGTGGTAGCCGATGAATCCGGCGGCGCCGGTGACGAGGATGGTCATGCTGTCCTACTAGAGCGACCAGCGGTCGATCGTCTCGGGGAAACCGCCGTCGCGCCAGATGCCGTGGAGATCGGCGACCAGCCCGCTCTCGCGGCTGAGCGCGGCGGCGGCGGCAGCATCCATCTCACGGTAGCACCGGTGCGGGACCGCAGCGACGACCACGTCATATTGCCGGTCCATCGCGTCGGCGTCGAGGCTGAGGCCATATTCGCGCAGCGCCGTCGCCGGATCGACCAGGGGATCGTGGATGGTGATGACGTGCCCGAGCCAGGCGAGCCGGCGCACGACGTCCACGACCTTGGAGTTGCGCACGTCGGGCACGTCCGGCTTGAAGGCCAGGCCGAGCATCAGCACGCTGCCGGTGCGGCTGCCGCGGCGGGTGTGGATGGTGTCGGCGATCCAGGTGCCCATGCCGTCGTTGATCGCCCGCCCCGCCAGGATGACGCGCGGCAAGTGGCCGAGGCTCTGGGCGCAGTGGCTCAGATAGTAAGGATCGACGCCGATGCAGTGGACGCCGACGAGGCCGGGATGGAAACCCAGGAAGTTCCACTTCGTCTGCGCGGCAGCGAGCACGTCGCCGGTCGACAGGCCGAGCTTGGCGAAGATCTGGGTGATCTCGTTCATGAACGCGATATTGATGTCGCGCTGGGCATTTTCGATCACCTTGGCGGCCTCCGCGGTCTTGATCGAGCGGGCCTGGAAGGTCCCGCCCGCGGTCATTTGGCCGTAGACATGCGCCAATTGCTCGGACACGGCTGCGTTCTCGCCAGCGACCACCTTCACGATTCGGTCGATGCTATGCTCGCGGTCGCCGGGATTCACCCGCTCGGGCGAATAGCCCAGATAGAAATGAATGCCGCGGACGAGGCCCGAGACCCGCTCGATGAGCGGCCCGCAGATGTCCTCGGTGACGCCCGGATAGACGGTGCTTTCATAGACGATGGTGGTCGGCCGGCCACCGTCGATCATGCGGCCGACGGCCTCGGTCGCGGCGAGCAGGGGCGTAAGGTCGGGCCGATTCGCGTCGTCCACCGGAGTCGGGACGGTGACGATGTAGAGGTCCGCGCCGCGCGCGTCCTCGGCGCTGTCGGTGAGGACCAGCGACGAGCCATCGAGGCGCTCCTTGTCGACCTCCTTGGTGCGGTCGCGACCCTGGCGAATCTCCGCCACGCGCGTGGCGTCGATATCGAAGCCGGTGACGTCGAAATGGCCGGCCAGTGCGACCGCCAGCGGCAGTCCCACATAACCCAGGCCCACCACTACGATCCGAGGGTCGTTCGTCAGCTGCATGGCGGCGGTCAATAGCCCCAAGGCGTAAAACCCCCGTTAGCATTCCGGCCGGATCGCGGGCAAAAAAATAGCGGCCCGGAGGCCGCTATCCTTTTTCGGTGTCGCCTCGCTCAGGGGCTCGACGGACGTTCGCCGCCGCCGGTCGCGGCCACGATGCCGAGAATGATCGCGACGATCGCGATCAAGGGAATGATGAAGCCCCCACGAAGCTCGTTCGATTCGCTGGTGGCCGCACCGCTGCGCGCTGCAACGGAGAGCGGAGCAGCGGACTGCGCCAGAACCGGCGCGCTGACCATGGACACAGCGAGAGCCGCAGCCACGGATGCCTTCTTCAAACTCATTTTGAACTCCCTGTTGAGCTGTTCGGTTTTGGCACTGCCACAGTGGTAGTGGGTTGACAACCCTAAAATTGGTAATGGTTCCGACCTGTTCACGAGGTGTTGCCCGAATGCACTGCCGGCCATTAACGAGGCGTTAAGCCCCGCTCGGCGCGGATGCCCGGCCATGCCGGCGCCACTGTTCAACGGAACGGCCCGATGGCCGGGAAAGGTCCGATGCGACGCCTCATTCCGATCCTGCTCGTTTGGGCCGCTCTCTCGGCCGCGCCCGCCGCCCCCGCCGCGCCGGCGCCGCGTCCGCCCGCCGAGGAGTCACTGGTGGCGATGCGCGCGCTCGACGAGAGGGTGGCGACGATCGGGCACCGGCTCGGGCGCGCCAATCTGGGGTGGTGCGCGGACCGCGCCTGGCTGCCGGGCCTCGCGCTGCACGATCTCTCGCAATATGGGCCTGAGTTCCGCCCGCCCGCGATCCGCGCCTTCGGGCTCGACGCCGGCCCGGCCGTGCTCGCGCTCGCCGCCGGCGGCCCGGCGGAGCGCGCGGGCCTGCGCGCCGACGACATATTGCTCGCTTTGGACGGCCGGGCGCCGCCGCGTGCCGCGCCCGGCCGCGACCGCTCCTTCGCGCAGATGGAGCTCATTCTCGCCGCCCTCGACGAGGCGTTCGCCGACGGGCGCGCGACGATCGAGGTCAGGCGAGGCGCCGAGCGGCGCGCTATCATGGTCGAGGCGGAGCGGGGATGCGCGACCCGCTTCCAGCTCGTCCCCGGCCGCAGCCTCAACGCTCGTGCCGACGGCCATTACGTCCAGCTCAGCACCAGGATAGCGGAATACGTGGCCAACGACGATGAGCTGGCGGCGATTCTCGCGCACGAATTCGCGCATAACGTGCTCGGTCACCGCGTCCGGCTCGACCAGGCGGGGGTGCGGCGCGGCTTCCTGGGCAATTTCGGCGCCAATGCGCGGCGGATCCGCGAGACCGAGATCGAGGCGGACCGCCTCAGCGTCTATCTGATGGAGCGAGCGGGCTACGACCCCGCGGCGGCGGCGCGCTTCTGGACGCGCTTCGGCCGGCGCGGGCTCAACTTCCTGGGCAGCCCGACCCATCCCAATTGGCGAGCGAGGATCCAGTCGTTCGAAACCGAGATCGCCGCGATTCGCCGCGCCCGCGCGGCGGGGCAGGCGCCGGTGCCGGCCTTCGTCCGGTTACCGCGGATCTAGGTCGACAGGAACCAGCGCTCCTCGCCCTCGAGGCCGATCGCGGTCAGCTTGCCGCTGGCGAAGGCGCCGGTGTCGATGCCGATCCGGTTGGCGCGCACATCGATCTCCTCGGTGATCGAATGGCCGTGCACGACCATCTTGCCGAAACTGTCGCGGTGGCGCAGGAAATCGTCGCGGATCCAATAAAGATCGCTGGCCGCCTGGTCCTCGATGGCGACGCCCGGCCTGATCCCGGCATGGACGAACAGATAATCGCCGAGCGCGATCCATTTTTCGAAGCCGGCGAGGAAGGCGCGATGCGCGGCGGGCACCTTTTCGGCGGCGAGGCTTGCGAGCTCGTCGAAATCGAGGCTGCGATAATCCTCCTCGCTGATCCCGTAGCTGAGCAGCGTCTCGCGGCCGCCGATGCGGACCAGGAAGCGCAAGGCGCGAACGTCGCCCTCGAGCGCGCGCAGGAACACCTGCTCGTGATTGCCCATCAGGAAACGGGCGTCGAGCTTGTCCGCGGCCAGCTGCATCAGCCGCTCGACGACGCCGCGCGAATCGGGGCCGCGGTCGATCAGGTCGCCAAGGAAGACGTAGCGGGTGCGCGCGCCGGCGCCGCGGGCGCGATCGTCGGCCTCGATCGAGGCGAGCAGGGCGTCGAGCAGGTCGAGGCGGCCGTGAATATCGCCGATCGCATAGACGCGGATGCCGTCCGGCACGCCATGCGGGCTGGGAGGCCTCCTCGAGACGAGATTGAGCAGCGACTTTACCGGCATGATTCTCGCGGGCGATCCAAAGCAGGGGAGGTGGCAGCAGATAGGGCGTGCACGAGACGACTTCAATCGCGCCGGGGGGCGGCCGCCACCTTGATCGGGCGGGTCGAGGCCTCTATTCGAGCCGCACGAAGCTCAAGGCCAAGGAATTCACCTGTTGCGTAATGAATGGATTTGGGCGGCCCTGCTCTTCGCCGCCCCTTTTGCGATTTTTGGCATCGCCGAAGTCGTCGCCATGATCCGGCGTCGCCGGCAAAGCGCTGTCGCCCGGCGGCGCAAGGGGCCCCGGCCCAATCCTGCCCGGCCGCCGGTCCGGCCGCGCCGCCTGACCCGCGGGTGAGAAAGGCGGCCGCCCGCCGGCTCCGATGCCTGCTCGCGCTGCTGCTGCTCGCCCTCGCGCCGGCGCCGGCGATCGCCGAGGTCGAGATCGCCTTCTATTCGCGCGAGCTTGGCGCCAATAATTTCCCGCACGCCTTCGTCGTGCTGCGCGGCAGGCTCGACGCGACCGGCGAGGTTATCGACACCAGCCTTGGCTTCACCGCCCATTCGGTGACGCCGGCGATCCTGCTCGGCTCGGTGCGCGGCGAGGTCGTGGTCGAGGGCGAACGGCAGATCGCGCGCAGCGACCGGCAGTTCGCGCTCACCCTCTCCGACGATCAATATCGCGCGGTGATGGCGGTGGTCGAGCGCTGGCGCGCCCTGCCGCAGCCCTCCTATAATCTCAATCGCGCCAATTGCGTCTGGTTCGTCTCCGAGGTCGCGGCTGCGATCGGGCTGCGCGTCGAGATCACGCAGCGTCTTTCGAAGCGGCCGCGTTCCTTCTTCCAGGGCCTGCGCCGGCTCAATCCGCAGCTCGAGCGGCCGGCCGCGCCGGAGCCCGCGCCGCCCGGCTGATTCGCCATTGGCGGTGCATCGCATTCTGCTATGCTCCCGCTTTGCCGAGAAGATCAGGGGTGGTCCGGGCATGGGTGAGCTTCTGCCGAACGGACCAGCGCGCCCCCGGGCGCTGTGCACCGGTCTGGCGGTTGCCGCGATCGTCGCGACCGGCCCGGCTCTCGCCCAGCTCCCGCCCGGCCAGCCCGTCGCTCCGACCCGCGAGGAGGTCGACCGCACCCCGCCCGCCCGCGGCGAGGCGCCG
>JBKJZJ010000080.1:0-5080 GCA_046715355.1 Allosphingosinicella sp.
GGTCGGGAGCGCGTCGGGCCAGCAATCGGCGCCGCCATGCACAGGCGGAAGGTCGCCGCCGCCCGCCCGCGCCCAGCGGTCGCGCGCGAGATCGCCGAGCGCCGCGGCCGCCGGCCCCTCCAGCGCCATCGTGGCGTCGTGCCAGGGCTTGTGCGGCTTGCCGTTCGGCCCGACCCGCTCGGGGTCGTCGTCGCGATGCGCGCGCCGGTCCCAGCGCCCGGCGGTCATGTCGATGCCGCCGCAAAAGGCGAAGCAATCGTCGACCACGACGATCTTCTGGTGATGCGACGCGCCGAACGGATGCGCGCCGTCGAGCCTGACGTGAATGCGCCTGTGCAGCTTCCAGCGCAGCGCGACGAGCGGCGTGATGCCCCGGAAGAGCGACTTGAGCGCGCCCATGTCCCAGCGCAGCAGGTAGATTTCGAGCGCCGGGCGGCGTTTGGCGAGCCAGAGGATGAAGCGGCCGATGGTATCCGGGCCGCCGTCCCCGGCCGCGTCGCCGATGCGGATGCGGGCGTCGAAATCCCAGCCGATCAGCATGATCCGGTGCTTCGCCTGGAGCATCGCGCGGCGGGCATGGTGGAAATAATCGGCCGCGTCGACGACCAGGGCGGCGCGGTCGGCCCGCTCTACCCGCCAGCAATTCCCGCCGGCGGAGAAGGATCGCTCAGCCAAATCTGCCGATCCACTGCTCCACGATCGGAGCGATCTTGTTGCGCCACTTGGAGCCGTTGAAGATGCCGTAATGGCCGACGCCCTTGGCAAGGTGGTAGCGCTTCCGCTTCGCGTCCAGGCCGGTCGAGATGTCGAGGGCGGCGCGGGTCTGGCCGATCCCGGATATGTCGTCGCGCTCGCCCTCGATGGCGAGCAAGGCGATGTCGGTGATCGCCGCCGGATCGACGCGGCGCCCGCGATGCATCATCTCGCCTTCGGGGAGCGCGTGGCGCTGGAAGACGACGTCGATCGTCTGCAGGTAGAATTCCTCGGTCATGTCGCAGACCGCGCGATATTCGTCGTAAAAGTCCTTGGTGGCGTCGGCGCCCTCGCCGTCGCCGGCGACGAGGTGGCGGAACATGCCCCAATGGCTGACCATATGGTTTCCGAAGTTCATCGCCATGAAGCCGGCGAGCTGCAGGAAGCCCGGATAGACCCTCCGCCCGGCGCCCGGATAGAGATAGGGCACGGTGACGATGACGTTGCTCTTGAACCAGGCATGGGGGCGCTGGGTCGCCACCGTGTTGACTTCGGTCGGCGCCTTCCTGGTGTCGATCGGGCCGCCCATCATGGTCAGCGTCCTGGGCCGGCAGGGATTCTTGTCGGCACTCATCAGGGCCGCCGCCCCATAAGCCGGCACCGCGGGCTGGCAGACCGCCAGCATGTGCGCGCCGGGGCCGATATGCTCGAGGAACTCGATCAGATAGTCGACATAATCGTCGAGGTCGAACTTGCCGTCGGAAAGCGGAACCAGCTTGGCGTCGCGCCAGTCGGTGATGTAGACGTCGTGGCCGGGCAGCATGCGCTCGACCGTGCCGCGCAGCAGGGTCGCATAATGGCCCGACATCGGCGCGACGATGAGCAGCCGGGGGCCGCTTTCTATCCCCTCGCGGCGGAAGCGCTTCAGCTGGCCGAACGGCTTCCTGAGCACGATCTCTTCGGTGACCGCGACCTGCCGGCCCTCGACGGTCGTGGTCTCGATCCCGAATTCGGGCTTGCCACGCAGCGCCGAGGCGTGGGCGAAGACGTCGAGCGCCGAGGCCATGATCGGCCCCATTTGCGAATAGCTCATAGGATTGGCGGGATTGTTCAGCCAGTCGGCGCCGAGATTGGCGAGGGTGCTCGCGCCGGCGAGCAGCGAGCGCTGCATTTCATACGCGTCGTATAACATTCAGTCCCCGCCCCTCGCTTCGCGCGCCTTATGGGGTAGGGGAAGGCATTGGTCCATACGGTTATGACCGACCGGCCGGTCAAAGGTTCCGCGCCGCTCCGTCATTGGGCTGCCATTGAGCCTCGCCGCCCCCCCTGCTACGCCCCGCTCCATGGCAAGGGGCAGGATCGACGAAGGGCCGAAGGGGAAGATCGGCAACCTGATCATGATCTGGCGCTACGCGATCCGCTACAAGGGCACGATCGCGGGCGCGGGCCTCGCCTTGCTGGTCGCGGCCGGCGCCACGCTCGCTATTCCGGACGGCTTCCGCCGCGTCATCGACAAAGGCTTCACCGACGCCGGCGACGGCGCGATCGGACCGCATTTCAACTATCTGTTCGTGATGGTGGTGGTGCTCGCGATCGCCACCGCCTTGCGCTTCTATTTCGTGTCGATGCTCGGCGAGCGGGTGATCGCCGACATACGCGGCGCGGTGCACGACAATCTGCTGAGGCTCGAGCCCCGCTTCTTCGAGGAAAACAGGCCGTCCGAAATCGCCTCGCGCGTCACCTCCGACACGGCGGTGATCGAGATCGTGGTCGGCTCGACCGTCTCGGTGGCCTTGCGCAACCTCGTGCTCGGCATTGGCGGCGTGATCTATCTGTTCACGCTGGCGCCGATGCTCACCGCCGGCCTCCTGCTCGGCATCCCGCTCGTCATCGTGCCCGTGGTGCTGCTCGGCCGCCGCGTGCGGACGGTCTCCCGCCACAGCCAGGACCGGATCGCCGATCTCGGCACGATCGTCGCCGAGACGCTGGGCGCGATGAAGGTCGTGCAGGCGTTCGGCCAGGAGAAGCGCGAGAGCGGCCGCTTCCGCGAAGCGGTGATGCGCGCCTTCGCCACCGCCCGGCGGCGGATCGCGCTCCGCGCCATCCTGACCGCGATCGTCATCACCATGTTGTTCGGATCGGTCACCATGCTGATGCGCGAGGCGGCGATCGACGTCTCGCAGGGCTCGTTGAGCGGCGGCACGGTCGCCGCCTTCGTCATCACCGGCGCGATCGTCGCCGGCGCCTTCGGGGCGCTGACCGAAGTCTATGGCGACCTGCTGCGCGGCGCCGGCGCGACCGCGCGGATCGCCGAATTGATGGCGCAGGTGCCGCAGATCCAGGCGCCCGCCTGCCCCGTGCCCCTGTCCGAGCCCGCGCGGGGGGCGATCGCGTTCGACGCGGTCACTTTCCGCTATCCGACCCGGCCCGAGGTCGCCGCGCTCGACGCCTTGAGCTTTGCGGTCGCGCCCGGCGAGACATTGGCCTTGGTGGGCCCGTCGGGCGCGGGCAAATCCACCATCTTCCAGCTCGCCCAGCGCTTCTACGATCCGGGCGAGGGCAGCATCCGCCTCGACGGCGTCGAGCTGCGCGAGGCCGATCCCGCGGCGATCCGCGCGCGCATCGCGGTCGTGCCGCAGGAAACAATGATCTTCGCCGCCTCGGCACGCGACAACCTCCGCTACGGCCGCTGGGAAGCGGAGGACGAAGAGCTATGGGCGGCCGCCGAGGCCGCCAACGCCGCCGATTTCCTGCGCCGGCTGCCCGACGGGCTCGACACCTACCTGGGCGAGGGCGGCGCGCGCCTCTCCGGCGGGCAGCGCCAGCGCATCGCCATCGCCCGCGCCTTGCTGCGCGATTCGCCTTTGCTGCTGCTCGACGAGGCGACCTCGGCGCTCGACGCCGAATCCGAGCGGGCGGTGCAGGGCTCGCTCGAGCGGCTTGTCGAGGGGCGGACCACGATCGTCATCGCCCATCGCCTCGCCACGGTACGCGCCGCCGACAGGATCATCGTCCTCGACCATGGCCGGATCGTCGAGCAGGGGACGCACGACGCGCTCAGCGCCGCCGGCGGCCTCTATTCGAGGCTGGCGCGGCTGCAGTTCGAGGGGATCGCGGCCTAGATCCCTCACCGTCCCATTGCTGACGCAATGGCCCGCCGCAGGCGGGTGGGAGGGTGAGGGAGCGGCTCAGGATGCCGGCCCCGCCGCAGCGGCATGCCGCCTGGCGGACAATCATGCGGTGCAGGGAAAAAGGGCGACGGTCGCCCGCCGCCCCTCAGGAGCCAGAGACTTACGGACGCTGGAAGACGTCCGCATAATATTCGTTGCCGACGAAGCCCATCGTCTCGATCTGCGCGAGCTTGGTCTGGGCCAGCACCTCGTCGACGATCTCATAGCGCGCGTTCGCATGCGGCTGGAGGTGCAGCTCGGGCTGGGTGGGCTGCAGCTTGCTGGCGTCGAGATACTGGCGAAGAATCTCCAGGGTGACCGGACCGCCGTTCCACAAAATGGTATCGTCGGGCAGGACGACGACCACGTTCTTGACCGGGTCCACCAGCGGCGGCGGCGCGTCCGTGGCTTGCGGCAGATCGAGCTTCACCGCGTGGGTCTGCACCGGGATGGTGATGATGAACATGATCAGAAGCACCAGCATGACGTCGATGAGCGGCGTCGTGTTGATCTCCATCATCGGTTCGGATGATTCGGGATTTAGGACCGTTGCACTCATTTAAATCGCTCCTGAATCGATCCGGCTACAGCCGCTGACCGCCGGTGGGCGGCGGCTCGGAAATGAAGCCGATGCGGGCATAGCCCGCGCGCTGCATGGTGAAGATCGCGCCGCCGACGCACCGATAGGGCGTGTCGATGTCGGCGCGGATATGCGCCTCCGGCAAATTCTCGTCCTGGTCGGGGGTCAGCGTCCGGCGGGCGCGGCCGAATTGTTCGGGAGTCATTCCGGTGAGCTGCTGGAACTGCTGGTTGTAATAGCCCCGCGCGCGATCGAGCAGCTCCTGCGTGTTCAGCCGCGTCACATCCCAATAGACCTCGCATTGGCCGTTCACCTGGCGGACCGACAGGTTGACGTTCTCGGGCTTGGTGTCGGTGATCCGATAGCTGGTCTTGGGCAGGCGCACGGGAATCGACTGCAGCACGATCGGAACGGCGATAAGGAAGATGATCAGCAGCACGAGCATCACGTCCACGAGCGGCGTCGTGTTGATGTCGGACATCGGTGTGTCGTCTTCACCGCCGCTTTCGCCGACCTGCATTGACATAGCTCAATTCCTATCCTGCTTCGCGCCGCCTTGGCCGGCGCCGGAAAGATGCGGCCGGCCCCGGCCCCCCCCCGGCGCCATTAAAACATAGCCCGGCGGGGCGCCCCCCCC
>JBKJZJ010000081.1:0-5726 GCA_046715355.1 Allosphingosinicella sp.
GCGAACTGGACCCCGGCCTTCGCCGGGGAACGCGTAAGGCGGCGGGCGAGGAAAAATGACGGCGCTGGACATCGCCGATTTCGGCGACCTGATGCGGCGGGCGGGGGCGGAGATCGAGGCGCCGGAGGATTGGGACTGGTTCTTCAGGGCGCTGCCGCCGCCTGTGCTCAGGCGGCTGCACGACGAATTCTTCGCCTGGCAGGCGCACGAGGGGCAGGGAGAGCCCGGTGGGCCGGAGGCGCGGTGGGCCGTGTGGCTGCTGATGGCGGGGCGGGGGTTCGGGAAGACATTGGCCGGGGCGCATTGGGTGTCGGCGCGGGCGCGGGAGACTCCGGGGGCGCGGATCGCCCTGGTCGGGGGGAGCCGGGACGAGGTCGCCAAGGTGATGATCGAGGGGCCGAGCGGGCTGCTCGCGGTGGCGCGGGCGGACGAGGACATGGTGTGGATGCCGACTCGGGGCGTGGTGACGTTCGCTTCGGGCGCGCAGGCCTTCGTCTATTCGGCCGCGGCGCCGGAGGCGTTGCGCGGGCCCGAGCATGATTTCGCCTGGTGCGACGAGCTCGCCAAATGGGCCGCCTCGACAAGCTCGGGACAGGGCCGGGCGGACGCGGCCTGGGACAATCTGATGATGGGGATGCGGCGGGGCGCGCGGCCGCGCACGATCGTGACGACGACGCCCCGGGCTGTGGCGATCGTGCGGCGGATCAGGGGGCTTTCGGGACTGGTCGAGACGCGGGGGCGGACTGAGGAGAATGTGCATCTGTCGGACGCGTTTCGGGACTGGGCGATCGAGACCTATGGCGGCACGCGGCTCGGGCGGCAGGAGCTCGATGGCGTGCTATTCGAGGAGCCGGAGGGGGCGCTGTTCCCGCGCGAGGTGCTGGAGAAGGCGCGGGTGGCCGGGTTCGCGCCGCCGATGGCGGAGCGGGCCGGGCCGGTGTCGCCGCGCCCGCCTTTCCTCAAGCGGCACGAGGGACGGGCGCTGGTGCGGCTGCCCGGCGACTTCCGGCGCGTCGTCGTCGGCGTCGATCCGCCGGCGAGCGCGGCGGGCGATGCCTGCGGGATCGTGGTGTGCGGGCTGGGGCGGGACGGCGTCGCCTATGTGCTTGCCGATTGCAGCGTGGCGGGATTGCGGCCGGAAGGGTGGGCGCGGGCGGTGGCGGAGGCGGCCGGCGCCTGGGGCGCGGACCGGGTGATCGCCGAGAAGAACCAGGGCGGCGACATGGTCGAGAGCGTGCTGCGCGGCGTCGATGCGGGGCTGCCGGTCAGGCTGGTCAGCGCGAGCCGGGGCAAGGTCGCGCGGGCCGAGCCGGTGGCGGCGCGGTTCGAGAGCGGACGGGCGAAGCTCGCGGGGCGGTTTCCCGAGCTGGAGGACGAGCTGGCGGGGCTGACCTTGGGGGGCGGCTATGAGCCCGGGGGCGAGGCGGGGCGCTCTCCGGACCGCGCGGATGCGATGGTCTGGGCGATGAGCGCGCTGGCGCCGGCGCCGGCCGAGCCCTGTGTGCGCGGGTTCTAGCCCCGGCACTCCTCGACCGCGGCGATGGCGGCGGCGATCGCTTCGGCGGCGCTCATCTCGCTGGTGTCGATGAGGATGGCGTCGGCGGCCATGGCGAGCGGCGCGGCGGCGCGGCCGATGTCGCGCTCGTCGCGGGCGTGGATGTCGGCGAGCACGTCTGCGAAATGGACGTCGAGCCCGCGGGCCTTCAGCTCGGCATGGCGGCGCCGGGCGCGGACCTCGGGGCGGGCGGTGACGAAGAGCTTGGCCTGGGCCTCCGGGGCGATCACCGTGCCGATGTCGCGGCCGTCGAGGACGGCGCCGCCGCTCTGCCCGGCGAAGCGCCGCTGCCGCTCGAGCAGGGCGTCGCGGACCAGCGGGTAGGTGGAGATGCGCGAGGCGATGCCGCCCACCGTCTCGCTCTTCAGCTCCGGGTCGCCGAAGTCGATCTGCGAGAGGTCGGTGGCGCGCGCCGCCGCGAACTCGCTCTCGGGGTCGCCGCCGAGCCCGAGCAGGTTCAGCGCGGTGGCGCGGTAGAGCAGGCCGGTGTCCATGTGCGGCAGACCGAAGGCGTGCGCGAGCGCGCGGGCGATCGTGCCCTTGCCGCTCGCGGCGGGTCCGTCGACGGCGATGATCATGCGCCCCCCGTCATTCTGGCCTCGTCATTCCGGGGCCAACGCGCCGAGCGCGGAAAGGAAGCCGGGAAAGCTGGTGTCGACGACGGCCATGTTGGCGACCCCTATGGGCAAGCGGGCGTGAAGGCCAGCCACCGCGAAGCTCATCGCCACTCTATGGTCGAGCCCCGGGTCGATCATGGTGCGGCCGCCGGGGACGGGGCCGCCGCTTTGGCCGTGCACAACAAGCGCGTCGCCCTCCTCCTCGACTCGGACGCCGATCGCGCGCAGCCCCGCCGCCATCCCCGCGATCCGGTCCGATTCCTTGAGCCTGAGCTCGGCGAGGCCATAAGCGCGGGTGATCCCGCGGGCGAAAGCGGCGGCGACGAACAATATCGGATATTCGTCGATCATGCGCGGCGCGATCTCAGGCGGCACCTCGATGCCGTCCAGCGCGCCGTGCCGGACGATCAGGTCGGCGACCGGCTCGCTCGAATGCTCGCGCTGGTTCACCAGCGTGATATCGGCGCCCATCTCGCGCAGCATGTCGTAGAGGCCCATCCGGGTTGGGTTGACGCCGACGCCGGGGATCAGGATGTCCGAGCCCGGCACGATCAGGGCGGCGACGGCGAGGAAGGCGGCCGCCGAGGCATCGCCGGCGATGAAGAGATGCTGGGGCTCGAGCTCCGCCTCGCCGCGCAGCAGGATGCGGCCGTCGCGGCTCTCGATCCCGGCGCCGAACTGGAAGAGCAGCCGCTCGAGATGGTCGCGGGTCGGCGCCGCCTCGACGATCTCGGTCAGGCCGGGCGTGTTGAGCCCCGCCAGCAGCAGCGCCGATTTGACCTGCGCGGAGGGGATTGCGAGCGCGTGGCGGGTGGCGATGGCGGGGCAGAGCCCCTCGACGGTCAGCGGCAGGCTGTCGCGATCGATGCGCGCGCCGATCCTTCTCAGCGGCGCCGCCACCCGGCCCATCGGCCGCCGCATGAGCGAGCCGTCGCCGGTGAATTCCGCGCGGATCCGATGGCTGGCGGCGAGGCCCATGAGCAGGCGCGCCGACGTCCCCGAATTGCCGCAATGGAAAGGCGCGCATGGCTGCAGCAGGCCGCCGACGCCGACCCCGTCGACCGTGCAGGCGCCGTCCGCCTCGGTCGCGATCCGCGCCCCCATCGCCTCGAGCGCCGCGCGCGTCGAGGCGAGGTCGCCGCCCGCGTTCAGCCCCTCGATCCGGCTGCGCCCCACCGCCAATGCGGCCAGCATCAGCGCCCGGTGGGAGATGCTCTTGTCGCCGGGAATCCGGGCCGTTCCGGTGAGCGGTCCGCGCGGCGAAAAGAGGTGCATAAGCGCTGGCTTTGACAGCGCGCACCCCGTGTGGCAAGGCGCCCGCCGACTGGTGGCCCGTCAGGGCGCGCCTGCTTTTTCATTCATGAACGGAGACTGTTCACCCATGGTGAAACCGGAATGGGGCACCAAGCGGACCTGCCCCAAATGCGCGACCCGCTTCTACGACCTCGGCAAGGACGACCCGATCACCTGCATCGCCTGCGGGATCAACTGGCATCCCGAGCCGGTGCTCAAATCGAAGCAGCCGCTGCCGTTCGAGGCGGCCAAGCCCGAGGTCGAGGCCGAGAAGGAGGATGCCGACCTGGCGGCGCCCGATCTCGATCTCGAGGTCGATGAGGATGCCGAGGAGAATCCCGACGACGAGGTCGATCTGGGCGGCGACGACGATATCGGCGTGCCCGGCGCGGCGGGCGACGAGGAAGAGGTCTAGGCGGCAAGCCAAGCCGGCGCCCCGGCCGATGCCGAATGCCGAACGCGGATCCAGCTCCGGCGACGACGGCCGCGTGACAGCGACAGCGCAACGACGAGCGTGACCCGCGACAGCACAACGACGAGCGTGACCCGCGACAGCGCAACGACGATCGTGACCCGCGACAGCGCAACGACGAGCGTGACCCGCGACGGCGCAACGACGAGCGTGACCCGCGACAGCGTGATAGCGCAGCCCTTGGCCGCGTCGCCGAAACCGCATTCCCTCATAAGGGAGCTCCCTTATAAGGGAATGGCCGGCCAGGGGCAGGATGGGCCTTCGTGTGTCGGGCGAAAGGGGCCGCTCGA
Source organism: Allosphingosinicella sp. (assembly GCA_046715355.1). Taxonomy (GTDB): domain Bacteria; phylum Pseudomonadota; class Alphaproteobacteria; order Sphingomonadales; family Sphingomonadaceae; genus Allosphingosinicella. Next base: position 4,228 of record JBKJZJ010000081.1, read on the forward strand.
CGGCGACGCGGATCGCGGCGGATCGCGGCGGATTGCGGCGGATCGCGGCGGATCGCGGCGGGTTGCGGCAGATCGCGGCGGATCGCGGCGGATCGCGGCGGATCGCGGCGGATTGCGGCGGAAGGCGGTGGATCGCGGCGGATTGCGAAAGCGGAGTGCAACGCCCTTGCGTGGCGCCACCGCCTTGCCTAAATGCGGCGCTCGCCCGGGACCAGGCCGGGTAGGAAAAAAGGTTCGGGGCCGTAGCTCAGCTGGGAGAGCGCTGCAATGGCATTGCAGAGGTCAGGGGTTCGATCCCCCTCGGCTCCACCATCTTTTCTAAGCCGGTGTAACGGCTCGAAAATCCCGGAAAACAGCCACTTTCGCACGAGCGGGTGTTACACTCGTAAGGAATGTAACGACCATGTGCGGCATCTATCTATTCCCCTGCCCGCACCCCCGCCCGGGTTTCGATCCTGAGCGTCCGCTAAGGGTGGAAAGCGGACGTTCCCTCCGCCGAGCTACTTCGCTACCCTGACAGCAGCGCAAAAGCACAGGAGATGTCCAGTGGGACCCCAACTCCACATCGCTCACTTCGGCTTACGGACTCGAAACCTTCCTGCGGCGATCGACTGGTACGGAAGGGCCTTCGCTGCGCGCGTGCGGTTTCAGAACGAGCTCGCCGCCTTCATGAGCTTTGACGACGAGCATCATCGCTTTGTGCTTTGGGACGATGGGGAAACTACCGAGAAATGGGAATCCGCGGGTGGCGTCGATCACATCGGGTTTGGCTGCGCGGGACCGGCCGCGCTCGCCGACGAGTATCAACGCCTGAAGGAGGCCGGCATCCGGCCCACACTCTGCGTGAACCACCATTTCACGTCCTCGCTCTACTACCGGGATCCCGATGGGAATGAAGTAGAGATCACCTGCGACAACTTCCCCTCCAAGGCGGAGTGCGCCGCGTTCATGGACACGCCGGAAATGGCAGAGGCGATGCAGCCCCCCTTGTTCGGATCGGAGTTCGACCCTGAGGAGCTGCTGCGACTCCGAAACCTGGGAGCGCCAGAGAGACAACTGGCACGAATCGGCCTCTAGCGAGTCGAGGAAATAATTGGCGACGGGTGGAAAGCACACCTGCGATGGTCGCTAGGTCTGGTTTGCCCATCGTGTTATCCAGTCCGCACGGGAGGGCTGATGAGCACGGCCGCAGCACCAATCGGAGCATCGAAGAGCGTGCGCAGGCGGCTTCGCAAGTCGCCATTCTTTACCATCCTCGGCCTCATGATGCTGGCACTCGCGCTTGCCGGCTTCTGGCCCCAATATTTTAGCGCGGTCACAGGTCGAACTCCGCAGGCGACTACGCAGTTTTGGTTGATCCATCTGCACGCCGCATTGTTCACGGTCTGGTTGCTTCTCTACATCTCACAAGCGATGCTGATCATGACGGGGCGGTCACGCGTCCACCAGAAGATGGGCCCGTGGCTCGCGGGGTACGGGTTCGCAATTGCCGCCGTCGG
>JBKJZJ010000082.1:0-4725 GCA_046715355.1 Allosphingosinicella sp.
ATTGTTATCGCGAACGATGATTTGCATAAAAGCTCGTCACTCTTCCTGTTCTTATGCGCCGCATGAAATGGATTCGCCGCGAGGCTAGCCCGCGGCGCAGGGGCGTGCCACTAGCAGCAGAGGCCCATGCTGGCAAGCGCCTCAGCGGCTGGCGGCCCGTCTGCCGCCCCCGCCGGTCGGCTTGACCGACGAGGCGTAGCGCCCGCGGCCGCGCTGGGCGCGCTGCGGCGGGAAGCGGCGCCGGGCATGCTCCTCCTCGCGCCGATCCTCGCGCGACGGCGGCGGCGGCGCGGTCCGTGTGGTCTTGATCCGGTGCGCCTCGGCGACGAAATTGGCCGGCAGCGGCTCGACCGCGATCCGGGTCCGGGTCAGCTTCTCGATGTCCTTGAGATAAGGCTTCTCGTCGTCGGCGCAAAAGGCGATGGCGACGCCAGCGGCGCCCGCGCGCGCCGTCCGCCCGATGCGGTGGACATATTGCTCGGCGACGTTGGGCAGCTCGAAATTGATGACGTGGGAAACGCCCGAGACGTCGATGCCCCGCGCGGCGATGTCGGTCGCGATCAGGATCTTGGCCTTGCCGCCCTTGAACTCGGCCAAAGCGCGCTCGCGCTGCGGCTGGCTCTTATTGCCGTGGATGGCGTTGGCGGCGATGCCGTTGCCGGCGAGCAATTTCACGACGCGGTCGGCGCCATGCTTGGTGCGGGTGAAGATGAGGACGCGGTCCATATTGCCGCGCTCGGAGAAGCCGTGGCGCAGCATCATCGTCAGCAAAGCCTGCTTCTCCGCCTGCTGGACGAAGGTGACGTACTGGTCGACCCGCTCGACGGTGGTGGCCGCGGGCGCGACCGAGACCTGGGCCGGATCGGTGAGGAACTTGTCGGCGAGATCCTTGATTGTCTTGGGCATGGTCGCCGAGAAGAACAGGGTCTGGCGCTTGACGGGCAGCAGCCGGACGATCTGCTTGAGTGCGTGGATGAAGCCGAGATCGAGCATCTGGTCGGCCTCGTCGAGAACGAGGATCTCGACCTCGGCCAGGGTCAGATAGCGCTGCTCGATCAGGTCGATCAGCCGGCCCGGCGTGGCGACGAGCACGTCGACGCCGCGCGCCAGATCCTGGCGGTTCTTGCCGACCGAGGTGCCGCCGAACACGGTGGCGACGCGGATCTGCGAGAATTGCGAATAGCTGCGCGCGCTCTCGGCGATCTGGCTGGCGAGCTCGCGGGTCGGGGCGAGCACGAGCATGCGGCAGGCGCGGGGCCCGGCGCGCTTGTCGGTGGCGCGCAGCCGGTCGATCGAGGGCAGCATGAAGGCCGCAGTCTTGCCGGTGCCGGTCTGGGCGATGCCGAGCAGGTCGCGGCCCTTCAAGAGGGTCGGGATGGCCTGCTGCTGGATCGGGGTCGCATGGCTATAATCCTTGAGCGCGAGCGCCTGCAGGATGGGCTGCGACAGCCCGAGCGATTGGAATGACATTGGAAATGACTCACAAAAAGTGCGGCGCAGCGCGCAGCCGAAATGGCGCGCGGATACGCGGCGGGTTCTTGGCAACCCGCGTGAAAAGGGAAACCTTGGGGAAAATACGAAGCGGAGCCGGGCCTAAGCCCATTCACGCTGCATGACGCCTCGCTGGCAGGGCATATGCATGCTGCAGTGCAAAAAGTCAAGTTTTGCCGGAGTTGATGAAGACTTTAGCCGTCAGAGATTTTGGTCAACCGCCGTTTTGAGACCTCGGCTACGTGCTTCGATTGCCGCCTGAGCCAGGAAATCCTCGATGGCGGCAACTGATGGCTGACGACATAGGATGCCGGCTTCGACTTCCGTGAGGCAGTCGATTCCGTATCCGAACTGTGTTCGCCAGAGGAGGTCGAGATCCGTTCCATGGCGCTCCCTTAGCATGTTTAGAGTTTCGGCGCGTAACGCAATTCGGCGCGCCTCGCGGCTTTCCGTGAGGGTGGTCATGGCAACGACTGTGCCACCTTTGGCCTCCACATAGCCTCGGAGGTTCGCCAGCGTGCCTCCAAGCCCAACATGATCGTCCACGAGCACATAGTGCCGACCACGCTGAACAGGCCCCTCGAAGACTGCCGGCGTTACCAGCCGTTGGAAGGACAGCGCCTTGGTATGTCCAACCTTGTTGACCTGGACGACCTTGCCGGAGACGGCTTCTACACGCAGCCCGTGGCGGGCACGCAGATTGAACGCCAAGACCTGTGCCATGGCATCGGGGATAGCGTTAAAGCCCGAGGTTTCGTCGGCCACGACGGGGAGCAGAAATGCCTCGAGGTCGCCGATCAGCTCCGCGAGGGCGCGCACAGCCGCCATCCCTTGAGCCAAGTCGAGCGCGAGTCCGAGCGCCCAATCCGCGTCGCCACTCTTTGCCGCAGCATGGCCGACATGGGTGTCGCGCGTCTGCAAGTCGGTGTGGATCACCACATCGGGGAACTCGACCGGCCAGGGCTTGCGAGGCGCTGTAGACGCACTTGCCATGCCGCAAAATGCACGGCGGTCGACGACGGGTCAAAAAGTCATTTTCCTACACCACCCCGAATCAGGCATATGCTTAGGGTGGCCGACTCCTACCCCCTCCCGCCCCGCCTCCAGGCGATCCTAGAAACCCTCCCGCTCGCCGAGCTCGCCTTCGCGCCCGTCCCCGTCCGCGCCCGTCACGACGGCTGGACGCCGGCGCGGCAGATCGCCTTCATCCATCGCCTGGCTCTGTGCGGGTCGGTGGCGACGGCGGCGCGGGCGGTCGGGATGACGCGCAGGAGCGCCTACAATCTGCGCGAGCGGGTGGGGGCGGAGGGCTTCGCCGCCGCCTGGGATCGGGCGCGGGCGATGGGGCAGAGCGCCCAGCTCGACCGGGCGATCGAGCGCTCGGTCGCCGGCGAGGTCCGCCCGGTCTTCTACCGGGGCCGCAAGTGCGGCGAGCATGTCCGCCACAATGACGGCCTCACCATCGCCGTGCTCAACTTCATGGAGCGGCAGCGTCCCGGCGGCAGGCGCTGGCCGCGGACGGAGCGCGATCCATGGGATTACTGAAAAATAAGGGATTCCTCGCGCGAAATGCGGGCATTTTGTGTACTTCCGGGCGCTTGTTCCCCGGCCTCCGCCGGGGAATAAATCTACAGCAGCAGGATCGTCGACAGCGACAGGAAGATTCCCATGCTCGCCACGTCGCTGGCGGTGGTGAGGAAGATGCTGGACGCGGTCGCCGGGTCGGCGCCCAGGCGCTTCAGGGTCAAGGGGATCATCGCCCCGGCGATGCCGGCGATGGTGCAGCTCACCGTCATCGCCATGGTCACGCACAGGCCCATGACGATCGGCTGGGCTTCGCCTTGCATGGTCGCATAGACCCCCATGCCGATGCCGCCGGTGATGCCGACGAGGAGGCCGTTGCAGAAGCCGAGCAGGCCCTCCTTGGCGATCAGCCGGCGGACGAGCTCGGGCTTCAATTCGCCAAGGGTCATGCCACGCAAAGTAACCGCGAGCGCCTGGCAGCCGGTATTGCCCGTCTGCCCCGCCATCACCGGCAGGAAGACGGCGAGGATGACGAGCTGCTGCAGCGTATTCTCGAACACGCCGACCACGGCCGCGGCGACGAAGGCGGTGACGAGGTTGAGCTGCAGCCAGGGATGCCTGAGCTTGAGGCTGCGCGACAAGGGCGTCGCCAGCCTCTCTTCCTTGTCGACGCCGACCATCTTGCCGGATTGGGCGCTGATCTCGATCGCCTGGTTGCGGAACAGTTCCTCGCCGCGGATCAGCCCCTTGAGCACGCCCCCTGCGTCGCACACCGGATAGACCGGGAAATGCCTGGCGACCGCCGATTTCAAGGCCTCCTCGAGCGCGAGATCCTCGTCGAAGGCGAAGACGTCCTTGATCATCAGCGCGTCGAGGCGGGTATCGGGATCGGCGAGCAGCATGTCGCGCATCACGACGACGCCGACCAGCTTCCCCTCCTCGTCCGTCACGTAGCAATAAGTGATGATCGCCGAGCGGGTCAGCTCGCGCAATTCCTCGACCGTCTGCGCGACCGTCATCTCCGGCCGGAACACGCCGAGCGCCGGCGCCATCAAATCGGCGACGGTCGCGTCCTCGAAATCCTCCTCGGGCGAAAGGGCCGATCCGGGCTGCTCGGTCATCCCCGGACAGTGGCGAAACGAACGCGCGGGGACAAGCGCCAAGATGCGCATCCTTTGTCTGCCGCGCGAGTCGAGTTAGGGTCGGCGCGACCGATTCGCATGGAGTGGAGCGATGGGCAAAGATTCGCTGGCGGCGCGGTCCCGCGCGCATCTCGACGCGGCCGGCGAGGATTATCGCCAGCACCGGCGCTTCGCCCTCGGCTTCGGCTGGGCGATGGTGAAAGGCGGCCTCGCCTGCATCCTGCACGGCCTCGTCCCGGCCTGGTTCACCGAGACCGGGAGCCGCACCGTGCGGCGCCTGCACGAGGTGATCGCGCATCGCGAGCAACCGGCGGCGGCGGCGCCGCGCCGCGAGGGGCTACGGGTGCTGCTCTTCCTCGCCTTGCTCAACGCGGCAATGCCCTGGCTCGCCGGCGCGCCGGTCTGGGCGGCGCTGCCGCTGACCCTGCTCTCGCTCGCCTTCATCCCCGCTTATTGGTGGAGCGAAGCGCCGGGAGAGGCGCAGGAGGACGAAGACCTGGTCCCGGCCCGGTCGTAGTTCAGAGTAGAGATAGAGAGAGTCATCCCGGCGAAGGCCGGGACCCATGAA
>JBKJZJ010000083.1:0-4175 GCA_046715355.1 Allosphingosinicella sp.
GCGCCGGGATGACCGAGCGATAGTCCTGCACCCTGAGCCATTCGCGCACCGGATCAGGGAAGCGCGGCCATTGGTCGCGGTCGTGGAGGAAGGCGCGGACCCGGTCGGCGAGGTTGGTGCTGATCGCGATCCGCGCGCCCATGTAAGTGGGGATGCGGGCCGATTTGCTGGTCGCATGGACGATCAGGTCGATGCCGTCGATCCGGTCGACCTCCAGCACCAGCCCCGAGAAGAAGAAGGTGTCGCCGGGGCTCAGCGTCTCGGCGAAATTGTCCTCTACCGTGCCGAGCAACCGGCCGTTCCTGAAGCGGACATGGTAAAGCGGCGCGTCGACGATGATGCCGGCGTTCATCCGGTGCTGCTGAATGAAGCGGGGATGCGAGACCCGCCATATACCCTCGCCGTCGCGCGTCAGCCGCTTGAACTTGTCATAGGCGCGCAGGGAATAGCCGCCGCTCTCGATGAACGAGAGGATTTCGGCGAACGTCTCCGCCGGCAGGCCCGCATAAGGCGCGGCGCCGCGCACCTCGGCGAGCATCTCTTCCTCGCGGAAGGGAGCGGCGCAGGCGCAGGCCATCAGATGCTGGGCGAGTACGTCGAGCGCGCCCGGGCGGAAGATTTCGGGATCGAGCTCACCCTCGCCGATCGCGTCCAAAGCGGCGCGGGCCTCGAGATATTCGAAGCGGTTGCCCGGGACGAGGATCGCTTCGGAGGGCTCGTCGAGCCGGTGGTTGGCGCGGCCGATCCGCTGGAGCAGCCGCGAGGAGCCCTTGGGCGCGCCCATCTGGACGACGAGGTCGACGTCGCCCCAGTCGACGCCGAGATCGAGGCTGGCCGTGCAGACCAGGCCGCGCAGCCTTCCCGACGCCACCGCCGCCTCGACCTTCCTGCGCGCCTCGATCGACAGCGAGCCGTGATGGATGCCGATCGGCAAATTCTGGTCGTTGACCGCCCACAAATCCTGGAAGATCAGCTCGGCAAGGCTGCGCGTGTTGCAGAAGACGAGCGTCGTCTTGTGCCGCTCGATCTCGCGCATCACGTTCGCCGCCGCCCAGCGCCCCGAATGGCCCGACCAGGGGATTTTCTCGTCCTCGGGCAGCATGATCGAGATTTCGGCCTCGGCGCCCGGGTCGCCCTGGACGATGTCCACCATCTCGACATCGCCATGGGGGGCGAGCCAGCCCTGATAGGCTTCGGGGTCGGCGACCGTGGCGGAGAGGCCGACGCGACGCAGCGCCGGCGCGATCGCCTGCAGCCGGGCCAGCGACAGCGCCAGGAGGTCGCCGCGCTTGCCGGTGGCGAAGGCGTGGATTTCGTCGACGACGACGGTCCTCAGGCCCTGGAACAACAGCAGGCTGTCCTCGTGGGAGAGCAGCAAGCTCAGCGATTCGGGCGTCGTCAGCAAGATGTGCGGCGGGCGCACGCGCTGGCGGGCCTTGCGGTCGGCCGGGGTGTCGCCGGTCCTGGTCTCGATGCGGATCGGCAGGTCCATCTCCGCGACCGGGGTCAGGAGGTTACGCTGCACGTCGACAGCGAGCGCCTTCAACGGCGAGATATAGAGCGTGTGCAGCCCTTCCGCGATTTCCAACCGTTCGGGCTGAGCTTGTCGAAGCCCTGCCCTTCCTTCTGCGCCGAAAGGCGAAGGCAGTCCTTCGACAGGCTCAGGACGAACGGGAGGAGAGGCCTCGATCAATTCGGCCAACGTCGGCAGGAACCCTGCAAGCGTCTTGCCCGCCCCGGTCGGCGCCACGAGCAGGGCGCTGCGCCCGGCCCGCGCCGCCTCGAGCATCTCCATTTGATGCCGCCGCGGCGCCCACCCCTTGCCGGCAAACCAATGGGCAAGCGGCTCGGGGAGCTCGGAGAGACCTGCAAGCCCGGAGCGCTTCTGAGAACCGGGAGGCCCGGGAAGCACCGGCTTCACCCCTCTTCCCTTATAAGGGACCGTTCCCTTATAAGGGAGAATTGACGGGCCCGTGCGCGGAGCGACGGCAGGACGGCGCCGTTTCTCTTGCCGCGCCCCTGGGAGAGAGCCACGAGCACGGGGGACTCGGAAAGCGGCGGCGGCACAGCCATATAGGCTCAATGGCGCGTCTCGGTTCCTGGGTGAAGCCCTTCCCCGAGGGCATTTACGTGAAGCCGGCCGATGCCTGGATCGATCCCTCGCGGCCCAAGGCGCGCGCGCTCGTCACCCACGGCCACGCCGATCATGCGCGCGGGGGCCACGAGGCTGTGTGGGCGACGCCCGAGACGCTGGCGATCATGGACTGCCGCTACGGGCCGCAGGCCGGCAACCCGGTCGCTTATGGCGGGACGGTCCGCCTGGGCGAGGTGGACGTCAGCTTCGTCCCCGCCGGCCACGTGCTGGGTTCGGCGCAGATCGTCCTAGAGCACAACGGCGAGAAGATCGTCGTCTCGGGCGATTACAAGCGCCGTCCCGATCCGACCTGCGCCCCGTTCGAGCCGGTGCCATGCGACGTCTTCGTCACCGAGGCGACCTTCGGCCTGCCCGTCTTCCGCCATCCAGCGACGGCGGGCGAGGTCGACCGGCTGCTCGGGCGCCTGCACGACAATCCCGAGCGCTGCATCCTGGTCGGCGCCTATGCGCTCGGCAAGGCGCAGCGGCTGATCGCGGAGCTGAGGTGCCGCGGCCATCACGAGCCGATCTACATTCACGGCGCGCTGCAGCGGCTCTGCGATCTCTATGCGGAGTTCGGCGTGCCGCTCGGCGAGCTGCGCCCGGCGACCGGGGTCCCGAAGGACGAGCTGAAGGGGCATATCGTGATCGCTCCGCCGGGCGCGCTCAACGACCGCTGGTCGCGGCGGCTGCCCGATCCGATCACGGCCATGGCGTCCGGGTGGATGCGGATCCGCCAGCGCGCCCGTCAGCGGCTCGTTGAAATGCCCTTGATCGTCTCCGACCATGCCGATTGGGACGAACTGACCCGGACCATCCAGGAGCTCAGCCCCCGCGAAGTCTGGATCACCCATGGCCGCGAGGACGCGCTCAAGCATTGGTGCATGACCCGCCAGATCAAGGCGCGCGAGCTGAACCTGGTCGGCTATGAGGACGAGGACGACTGACCCTGGCCGAGCGCGGCGGCGAGCCGCGCGGCGATTCTGCGGTGGTGGAGGATCGAGGCGAGCAGGACGAGGTTCACGCCGAAGATCATTGCCAGGAAATAGTAAAGCGGGCTGCCGAGCAACATGCTGCCGGCGATCAGCAAGGTCTTGGGATTGGCGCCGAGCGCCTTGGGCAGGAAGAGGCCGGGGCCGAAGGCGCGGCGGACCAGCTGGCGGATGCGCTCGGTCTCCTGCGGATCGCCCTCGGCCCGGGCCAAGGCCGCGTCGATCGGGTTGGCGCTCGGCGTCATACGGTTGGACAGCCAGACATAGCCGACCGCCCAGAAGCCGAAATAGCGGGTGAACCAATTCTCCCTGCGGAACACCGCGTCGCCCGACTCCGCGGCGTTCCTGAGCCAGGGCACGCCATAGGCCCGCCACAGATAGAGCCGCCTCTGAGTCTCGGCATGGTTGGTCTGGACGACATGGCTGGCTCCCGCCAGCATTGCCAGAATGTAGGCCCAGACGCCGATCCAGTCGTCGAGGATGAAGGTGAAGGCGAAATAGAGGATGACGTTGCCGGCATAGTCGCAGACGCCGTCGACCAGCTCGCCGGTCGCGGACGCGCGGCCAGTCATCCGGGCGAGGTCGCCGTCGGCGCCGTCGACGATGTGCCAGGCGAGCATGAAGGCGAGGCCGGTCAGGGCGTTGGCCGGCCAGGCGAGGCGGCTGAAGGCGAGCGCCGCGGCGATCAGCGCCAGCAGGCCGATCACCGACACCATGTTGGGCGAGATGCCGGTCGGCCTCAGCAGCCGCGCGAGCCGCGCCGCCAACGGATGGTAGAAGAAATGGTTGAGCGGGTCCTGCAGCTCGCGCGGGCGGGTCTGGGGCCGAATGTCGGCGGCGTTCGCCATTGCCATGATCCGGCCTCCTTTCTGAAGAATGACAAGGGTTGAGACGTTCCTTGCGTAAGGACACGCATGTTGGGAAGCGAAAAATCCGGGCCGGCCGTGGCCGCTTTCGCCTCGGCGGCCGATGCCGACGGGCCGATCGCCGGAGTCGCCGCGGCCGCGCGCGCGGTCAAGGGGCTCGCCGAGGCGGGCGCAGGCGAGGTC
>JBKJZJ010000084.1:0-10296 GCA_046715355.1 Allosphingosinicella sp.
GCGCAGACTGCCGAGCAGGGTTTCGGGGCTGAAGGGTTTTTCGAGGAAGTCATAGGCGCCATCGCGCATGGCGTCGACCGCCATCGGCACATCGCCATGGCCGGTCAGCACCAGGATCGGCAGCGACAGGCCACGTTCGCGGAGCGCGCGCATGACCCCGAGACCGTCCAGGCCGGGCATGCGCATGTCGAGCAGAAGACAGTCGAAGTCCTTGGGCAAGACCGAGGCAAGAAATTCCGAGCCGGCGGTGAAGGATTCCACCCGATGACCGGCGCGCTTCAACAGGCCCGCGGTTGAATGCCGGACGGCTTCGTCGTCGTCGACGATTGCGATCACAAAGTTGTCGGACATATTGTGCGCCCTTCGACTTGCCAGAATATAAGCCACGGCAAGGGTTAACAATCTGGGGTCTATACTAGGCCGGAATCTGATCCGAATCGGGGCAATCGGAAGCGAAATGTCGCGCCGACGCCAGGAGTGCTGCCCGCCTCGATCGCGCCGCCATGCGCTTCGATCAGCCGGCGGCAGACCGACAGCCCCATGCCCATGCCGTTCGCCTTGGTGGTCACGAACGGTTCAAACAAGCGCTCGGCCAGCTCGGGCGCGACACCGGGGCCGTTGTCCGCCACCGTGAACTCCACCGACCCGTCGGGCTCGACGCCGGTCGAAACCGTCAGCCTGGGCCCGTTCCCCATGGCCACGCCGCTCAAGGCATCGACCGCGTTGCGCAGAAGATTGACCAGCACCTGCTGGATCTGGACGACGTCCACCTCGACTTCGGCATCGCCGGCCCTGGCCTCGCGGTCGATCGCGATCCCCCTGGACCGGGCATCGAGCAGCGCCAGCGCCATCGCCGAATCGACGAGCCGCTCGGCCCGCTCCACCGTGCGGATGCCATTGCCCTGGCCAACGAACTCGCGCAGCCGGCGGACGATGTCACCGGCGCGCATGGCCTGCGCCGACGCCAGCCGCACCATCTGCTCGGCCTCGGCGAAACCGTCTTCGCTATAGCCGTCGACGGTGACGAACAGCGCCGTATTCAGATAGTTGACGATGGCGGTAAGGGGCTGGTTGATTTCATGCGAAATCGCGGCCGCCATCTCGCCCAGGTCGTTGACCCGAGCCATGTGGGCGAACTCGTTCTGGAGCAGCCGCAGCTGCTCTTCGCTCGCCCGCAGCGCCGCCTCCGCATCCTTGCGGACGCTCGCATCCCTCATCACGCCCGTGAAGAAGGTGTCGCTGCCGCGCATCCACTCGGTGACGGAAAGGTCGAGCGGAAAGACGCTGCCGTCCTGGCGCCGGCCGACCACTTCGCGCCCGATGCCGATGATCGAGCGCTGCCCGGTATCCTGATAGCCCCGATAGGAATTGAGGTGGGATCCGATGATTTCGGGCATCAGCTTCTTCATATTCTGCCCGATGAGTTCCGCGGCCGGGTAGAGGAACAGCCGCGTGACCGCCGGGTTCAGGGACTGGATCGTGCCCCGGGCGTCGATCACGACCATCGCTTCGACCGCGCTGTGGAAGATGGCCCTGTATTGCGCTTCGCCGGTCACGACCTGCGCTTCGGCTTCCTTGTGGGACCTGATGTCCTCGACAATGGAAATGAAAAAGTCCGGCTGGCCGTCGGGGTCGCGGACGAGCGAGCGCGTCTCGTTGATCCAGACGACGCGGCCATCCTTGCTGAGATAGCGCTTCTCGATGGAGGCGTGGTTCATTCGGCCCGAAAGCAGCGCCTCGCTCAGCGCGACGTCGAGAGGAATGTCGTCAGGGTGGGTGATGTTCTGAAGCGGCTGCTGCAGGAGGTCGGCGCATTTGTGGCCCGCTATCTCGCAAAAGCGGTTGTTGACGCGCAGCCACCGCCCTTCGGGGTCGAGATGGGCGATGCCCACGGCCGCTTGTTCGAACGTGGATTCGAAGCGGCGGCTGGCCCGGGCGGTCTCCGCGGATGTGGCGAGGGCGCGGCGCCCGAACACCAGGGTGACGACCAGCGCGGCCAGAGCAGCGGCCGGCAGAGCGACCCCGAGATACCAGGCGGTCACCTGCGTGTCCCCGCCATTGGAATACCAACGGCAGCGGACCGAAACGCGTTCCTCAAAGCCGGCGACCGCCTCGGCGCCGCAAACGGGCGCGGCTGAGGGCCGTTCAGCGCCATTTCCCGTCTCCCGATCTCGGCATCTCGAATCGGGCGATGCGGTGAAACGGGAACGGAACCAATACAGTAGTCCCACTAGTCGTATGAATAGGCTAGCGGCGGCCGCGCCGTCGCCACCTGCTTCCGCCTTTCGGGTCCGGCCGACTAGCGCGCAGGCGGACCCAGCGCGCCCGCGATCGCGATCCGCCGCGCGGGCCGCGTCCGCAGCCAGAGCCGCGCCCGCTCGGCCACCACCGAGGCCAGGCCGCGCAGGCCAAGCACGAAGAGCTCAGCCGCCGTCGCGAGTCGGCGCCGACCGCGCCCGAAGGAAGCCGGCGACGCTGGCGACAGGCGGTGCTCCTCGAGGTTCAGCTTCAGTTGCGCCGCGCTCGCTTCCATTTTGCCGGGCGGCTCGCGCCGCCAGACGACCTGGAAGCCCTCCGGCACCGCGCGCCAGGCGCGCCTGGAGCGGACCATGTCGCGGCCACATCTGCGGCAGCGGCCGAAGTCGAACCCCTGGTTGCGGATCGGCCGCGGCAAAGCGACATGTTTGCGGTCGGGACAGGATAGGCGCATCGTCCGGCTCCTCAGGCTGCGTTGCGGAAATCGAGGTGGAAGGCGGCGAGCTCGCTGAGGTCCGGGTCGCCGGCGTCGAGCGCCTGCTGCGGGTTCCAGATCTCGAACGCGCCGCCCGTGCCGATGACGAGCGCGCCGCTGCCGATGCCGGCGCGGCGCAGCATCATCGGCGGCAGCGTCACCTTGCCGCGCATGTCGAGCTCGATCAGCTCGACGAAGCCGAAGGCGCGGCGGATCCGAGCGTTCCACTGGCCCTCGGCGTCCATCTCCGAGCGCAGGCGCCGCCTGCGGCAATCGACTGCGAGCGTACGGGCGAACGAGCGGTCATAGCCGATCAGGCAGGGATCGCTGTCGTGGCAGCCGACGAAGATCAGCCTGGCATCGCTGCGGCGCGACAGCGCACCGCGCACGAAGGGCGGCAGACTCAGCCGGCCGGCCCCGTCGACGGCGCAATAAGCATTTCCGATGAATGGATGGTCGGTCATGTGTGCTTGGCCTTCTCCGACCGGAGGATCGGTCGTTAACCAATTTGTTAGCGCATCGGCGCGGACCGGGGCGAGGGCGTATTAATACCGCACCGTAATTGTACTTGGTCTTATCTTAAACATTTCGCAGCGATACTGTATTTTCACTCAATAGCGGCCCTTGCCGGCCGGCTCTTAACACCGCGGTTCGACAGCGCCCGAATCATTTGCGGGCTGGAACGGGAGGGCGAGGGCATGATCGAACTGGCGAGCGGACTGGAGGAATTGCATCCCCGGATCAGCGTGATCGGCGTCGGCGGCGCCGGCGGCAATGCGGTCGCGAACATGATGATGAACGGCGTCAAGGGCGTGACCTTCGTCGTTGCCAATACCGACGCGCAGGCGCTCCAGGCCTCGCCGGTGGACCGCATCCTGCAGCTTGGCCGCCACACCACCGACGGGCTGGGCGCGGGATCGCGCGCCGATATCGGCCGCGCCGCCGCCGAGGAATCGCTGCCCGAGATCGAGGCGATGCTGGACGGCGCCCATATGTGCTTCGTCGCGGCAGGGATGGGCGGCGGCACCGGCACCGGCGCCGCGCCCGTTATCGCCAGAGCGGCGCGCGCCAAGGGCATCCTGACGGTCGGCGTCGCCACCAAGCCCTTCGCCTTCGAGGGCCGCCGCCGCGCCGCGATCGCCGAAGCCGGCCTCGAGGAGCTGCAAAAGCATGTCGACACGCTGATCGTCATTCCCAACCAGAATCTGTTCCGCGTCTCGAGCCCGGCGACCACCTTCAAGGCGGCGTTCGACCTCGCCGACGAGGTGCTGCAGCAGGGCGTGCGCGGGATCACCGATCTCATGGTCCTGCCCGGCCTCATCAATCTCGACTTCGCCGACGTGCGCACGATCATGGCCAATCCGGGCAAGGCGATGATGGGCACCGGCGAGGCGGCGGGCGACGACCGCGCGCTCCGCGCCGCCCAGCAGGCGATCGCCAATCCGCTGCTCGACGAGGCGCTGAAGGGCGCGAGCGGCCTCATCATCTCGATCACCGGGGGCGAGGACATGCTGCTGATGGAGGTCGACGAGGTGGCGAGCCACATCAAGGCGCAGGTCGATCCCGACGCCGACATCATCTGGGGCTCGGCCTTCGATCCGGCGCTCGCGGGGCGGATCCGCGTCTCCGTGGTCGCCACCGGCATCGACGCCGCGCGGGATGCGGCGGAGGCCGAGCCGGCCGCGCAGCCGGCGTTCGCGGCCGTGCCGGTCCGCGCCGAGGTCGTCGCGCCCATCTTCAAGGCGCCCGAACAGGTGCCGCTGCCGCTGGTGGCGCGCGAAGCTGATATCAGCGACAAGGAACTGCTGCTCACCGTCGAGCGCCAGCTGATCCTGGTCCCGCCCGAGGGCGCGGGCGAGATGGTGATGGTGGATCCCTTCGCCTGCGAAGCGCACATCGCCGACAGGCGCGGCGCCGAGATCGCGCCGGTCGCACCGCCGACCCTGTTCGAGCGCATGGCGGGGCTCGCCCGCGGCTTCGCCGAGGAGGCCCGCGACACCAAAGACGGCCCGCCAATGCCGAGACTCTACCGGGGCCGCGACTTTGGCCCGTCGCGCATCGCGCGCGCCGCCTGAGCCTCTCTCCCTGCCCTCGGCATCTTCCCGCCTGAGGGTCCTGCCGCTCCAGCCCCGATCGGGCTGGAGCGGCTTTTTTCTTGGTGCACCGGAGGCACAATAGGCGCTCGACAGTGATCAAATCTCTAGCCTGCGCAACGCTGGAGGCCATTTGACTAATGAAAACTGATTCGATCGAGGTGGGGCGCGTCATACAGGACAGTCGTCGGTTTACGGTGCCGATCTATCAGCGTCAGTTTGCGTGGCGTGAGGATCGGCTACTCCCGTTCTGGGATGACTTAGTCTCTAAAGCCGATGAACTTATGGAAGGGCCTCCCAAGTTCCAGCATTATATGGGAGCACTAATTCTCGCACCGGGCGCAGACGGCTATAGCGTAGGCCGAATCTCCAGCGTGCAGGTAGTCGACGGACAACAGCGATTGACCACATTTCAGCTCTTCCTGGCCGCGCTCCGCGTCGTAGCCACCGAGAAAGGCGAAGATGGAATCGTGAAGGCGCTCGATGTCTACATCTTTAATGATGAACGCAGCGCTCAATCCAACGCTAGTCTAGCGGATCGTCTAAAGCTTATGCCCACACCAGCCGATCGATCTATTTTCCGTGACTTGATGACTGAGACGTTCGAGACGGTTCGGCTACGGCATTCCCAATTCTTCTACAAGAACGGAAACATCATCAAGGGCTATGCCCCGCGGGCCCTGCTGGCATTCCTCTATTTCCGCGACAAGATCACACACTACGCCGATTGGGGCAGCGTTGATCCCGACGAAGACCAATGGATCGAGGCGCTTCTGAAAGATGATCCTTCGGACGGCCTTGCCGGGCAACGTCTTCAGGCGCTGGCTGACGCACTGCTGATTCAGTTCAAGCTGGTCATCATCACCCTGGAAGAGGGTGACGATGCACAGGTTATCTTCGAAACGCTGAATAGCCGCGGCGAGCCATTGCTGGCCATGGATCTGGTTCGGAACAATATTTTTCATCGCGCGGAGGCACAGGGAGAAGCGGCCGAACAACTCTTCGACACGCGATGGAAACCGTTCGATGCCTTGTTCTGGAAGGAGGATGCCCCGCGCGCAAAGCCGAAGCGCCCGAGGATCGATCATTTTCTGAGCCACGCCCTTACCGCACAGACGGGACAGGAGACATCCCTGCGCGAACTCTACGCGGAGTATCGCGCCTTCGCCCGCCCGAAGGGCAAGCCTCGTTTCGAGACAGTCGGTCGGGAACTCGACGCGCTGCTGCAGTTTAACCCCGTCTATGAGGCCTTGGAGCAGGGTTCGGGTGATCCCGATGTTGCTTGGTTGGGGAGAAAACTGGCTACATGGGAGGTGGCGACCGTCTACCCTCTGGTGTTCGCAACCGCCACTGCGGCGATGGCCGAGTCTGACAAAAAGACCATCTATCAGCTGATCTATTCCTATATCGTGCGCCGAGCGATTTGCGGACTAACCGCGAAGAACATGAACAAGAACTTCACCCGCATTGTGGCCATGTTTCACGATAGAGGCGCGTCGCTAGAGACCTTCCGCGCGTCGTTTGTGGGTCAAGTCGGCCCGACCGTACGATTTCCTGATGATGCCGAGCTCACAAGTGCGTTCTTGGAGCAACCGATCTACGAGACGATTCTGCGAGCCGAACGGCTGATCGACATATTCTGGGAGCTGGAGAAAGCTGCCCGGTCGAAATTTCAGGTCGACGACCGCCGCCCGGATTATCTCTCAATCGAACATGTATTGCCGCAAACTTGGATGGCCCACTGGCCCTTGCCCGATGGTCGGATGGTATCTGCTACTCGTGTGGCGCTGGATGAGGAGATGTCTAAGGCCATTCGGCAACGTGACGCCCATCGACACAGGATTGGCAATCTGACGCTCGTGACTTCACCTCTCAATTCTTCAATGCAGAATCAGGGCTTCGCAAAAAAGCGGGAGCGCCTCGGCAATTCGCTATTGGCGCTCAATTCCGCCATCGCAGAAAGCGATGAGTGGGACGAGACATCGATTACCGCGCGAGGCGAGAAGCTCGCCAGCCTCGCCACCTCAGTGTGGGCCTACCCGTGAAATAGCGCCACTGGTCAGTCGCAACCTCCGCCCCCGCGATCGCTTCCCGGCGATTCGCAACTGCCAGCGGATGCGCCCCGAATCGCCATAGGTCAGGCCGAGCGCCACGTCCGGCTCGCCGCCCAATTGCGCCCCCCGAACTCAACCGCGCTATGTCACACCGCTCGGCCCCGCGGACGGTCCACCACACGATCAGTCCGATGAGGATGAATGCCGCCAGGATCGCGGCGAGGATCGGGATCATTCCACGGTCACCGACTTGGCCAGGTTGCGCGGCTGGTCGACATCCGTCCCCCGCGCCACCGCCACGTGATAAGCGAGCAGCTGCACCGGCACCGCGTAGACCAGCGGCGCGATCAGCGGGTGGACCTTGGGCATTTCGATGGTGGCGATGGTGTTTTCGCCGGCTTGGGCGATCCCTTCCGCGTCCGAGATCAGCACCACCTTGCCGCCGCGCGCCTGCACCTCCTGCATGTTCGAGACCGTCTTCTCGAACAGCGGGCCGGACGGCGCGAGCACGATGATCGGGACATTGTCGTCGATCAGGGCGATCGGGCCATGTTTCATCTCGCCCGCGGCATAGCCTTCGGCGTGGATGTAGCTGATCTCCTTCAATTTCAGCGCGCCCTCCAGCGCCAGCGGATAATCCTGGCCGCGCGCCATGTAGAGGACGTCCTGGGCCCGGGCGATCAGCGGCGCCATCGCCTCGATATCCTCGTCATGCGCCAGAGCGGCATTCATCGCGGCCGGGGCCTCGGTCAGATGGAGCACGATCTCGCGCTCCTCCTCCTCGGTCATCGCGCCCTTGTCGCGGGCGAGCTTGGCGGCCAGAGCGGCGAGCACGGCGAGCTGGCAGGTGAAGGCCTTGGTCGAGGCGACGCCGATTTCGGGGCCGGCATGGGTGGGGAGCAGAAGGTCCGCCTCGCGCGCCATCGAGCTGGTCGGCACGTTGACCACCACCGCGATCTTCTGGCCCTTGGCGCGGGCATGGCGGAGCGCGGCCAGGGTGTCGGCGGTCTCGCCCGACTGGCTGATGAACAGCGCCAACCCGCCTTCCTCCAGCACCGGGTCGCGGTAGCGGAACTCGGAGGCGATATCGAGCTCGCAGGGCACGCGGGCGAAGCGCTCCAGCCAATATTTGGCGACCATGCCGGCATAATAAGAGGTGCCGCAGGCGACGATGGTGATGCGCGGCACGCCGGCGAAGGAGAAGTCCATGTCGGGCAGCGCCACTTTCTGCTCGAGCGGCCGGATGTAGGAGCCCAGGGTCTGAGCGACGACCAGGGGCTGCTCGAAAATCTCCTTCTGCATGAAATGGCGGTGATTGCCCTTTTCGATCCGCGCCGCGCTGGCCCCGGATTCGACCGTCTCGCGCGAAACCGGCTTGTTGTCGCGGTCGAATATCTCGACCTTGCCACGGGTGAGCACCGCCCAGTCGCCCTCGTCCAGATAGGCGATGCGGCGGGTCAAAGCGGCGAGCGCGAGCGCGTCCGAGCCGAGATAGTTTTCGTGCGTGCCGTAACCGACGGTGAGCGGCGCGCCCAGCCGGGCGCCGACGATCATCCCGGGATGGTCGCGGAACAGGATCGCCAGCGCGAAGGCGCCGTGCAGGCGCGGCAGCACGGCGGCGACCGCCTCGCGCGGGTCCTTCCCCTGCTCGAGCTGGTCGGCGACGAGATGGGCGACGACCTCCGAATCGGTCTCGCTGGCGAAGCTCCGGCCCTTCGCCTGCATCTCCTCGCGCAACGGCCTGAAATTCTCGATGATGCCGTTGTGGACGACGGCGACGCCACCGGCGACATGCGGGTGGGCGTTGCCGACGGTGGGCGCGCCGTGGGTCGCCCAGCGGGTATGGGCGATGCCGACCTGGCCCGGCAGCGGCTCCGCTTCCAGCCTGGCGGCGAGATTGTCGAGCTTGCCCTCGGCGCGGCGGCGCTCGAGCCGGCCATCGACGATCGTGCACAGGCCCGCCGAATCATAGCCGCGATATTCCAGCCGCCTGAGCCCGTCCATGAGCCGCGACGCCGCTTCGGCCGTTCCGACGATTCCGATGATTCCGCACATGGCCCGTCTTTACCCCATCCCTCTTGACGCCTCCCTAATGGGACGGCGCTCGCTTCGCCAGTGGCCGCCTTGCGCCGCGATTCGGGCTTGACCCAAATCGACGCGCGGTTAATCGTTGGTGCTTCGGGAGGGGATTATCAATGCTATATCAGCGCTTTGCGCGCGCCATGGCGGCGGCGATGATCTTTGGCGCAAGCACGGCCTCGGCGCAGGAGGACGCGCCGCCGATCGCGGCGCCGGAGCCGGCGCCCGCGCCCTGCTGCACCGTCCCGGCACGCACGCCGGTCGCGATCGAGATCACCGACACGCTCAACAGCAAGGCCAACAACAGCCGCGACGCCTTCGCCTTCCGGCTGGCGGAACCGCTCGTGGTCGACGGGCGGGTGGTCGCGCCGGCGGGGACGCCGGGCGTCGGCGAGGTCGTCCATGCCGCCCGCGCCCGCGCCATGGGCAAGGCCGGCGAACTGATCCTCGCCGCGCGCTACCTGCAGCTCGGCGAGACCCGCATCCCGTTGCGCACCCTGCGCGTCGGGCGCCGGCAGGGCCGCGACAATAGCGGCGCGCTGACCACGATGAACGTGGTCGCCGCGGCGACCGTGCCGGTGCTGTCGCTGGTGGCGATCGGGATTTCGGGCGGCGAGGTGAACGTCCCGGCCGGGACCTTCGCCGAGGCGCAGACCGCGGCGGAAATCCAGCTCGCGCCGATCGACTGAAGATTTCATCTGGGAAAGGAAAGACATGCGTTTCAAGACATTGATGCTGATCGGCGCGCTTTGCGGCGCCGCCGTTCCGATGCAGTTCGCCGGAGCCGGCGGCGCGGCTTTGGCGCGCGAGGCGGCGCCGGCCATCCCGCCGCCGCCCGCGGGCATGGGCCAGGTCGTCTTCTACCGCTCATCGCGCATGGGCTGGGCGATCAGCTGCCGGGTCAAGGAGGGCGAGCAGGTCGTCAACCGGTTGCCGCCGGGCAAATATTTCATCCACGTCACCACGCCCGGCGCGCACGAATATACCGTGCGCAGCGAGGCGCGCGATCTGCTCCGCGTCGAGGTCGAGGAAGGCGAGACGCAATATGTGCGCTGCGCGATCGGCATGGGCATCGGCCTCGGCCGGCCCAATCTGTCGCCGCAGAGCCGCGAGGATTTCGACCGGCGCGGCGGCGGCCTCGATCTGCTGCCGCCTTACGTGGCGGAAGGCGACGACGACTAGGGGGCTCGCCTTGGCAGCGATGGCGCTCGCGCTGAGCGCCATCGCGGCTGCGGCGCCGCCGCAGCCCGCGGCGGTCACCGCCGCGCCTTGCTGCACGATTACCGCGGGTACGCCCGCTGTGATCGAAATCACGGCGCCGGTGAGCAGCAGGGACCGG
>JBKJZJ010000085.1:0-13174 GCA_046715355.1 Allosphingosinicella sp.
GCCTGGACGGGCGCCGCCGCCGGGGCGTTCTGAGCCTGCGCGCCCGGTCCCGCGAGCAGCGGCGCCGCGCCCAGGAGCAAGGCCGCGCACATCGTCAATCTTCGCATCCTCCAAACCCTTTCCGATAAGCCTCTTGCCGGCGCGGGCGGAAGCCGATACCATCGCCACGCGAATATCTCTTTACGTATAACGATAAGAAATGGCTGTCAAGCGATGAGCGAAACGCCCCCCAAAATAGCCCGCGCCGCGCGCCGGCTGCGCCTCGTCACCCTGTTCGGCACCGCCCTTGCCGAGCTCTTCATCCTGTTCACCGCCTGGGTGTTGATCGAGGGCCGCGCCGCCGATTTCCCGGCGCTCAGGATTCACACCGACGGCCTGCCGCCCTGGCCGGCCGCCTTGACCCTGCTGCTGTTCGGCCTTTTCCTCGGCATGGCCCTGCTCAAGCTGGCGGCGATGCTGCGCCGGATCGAGGGCGGCGCGCCGTTCGCGGCCGCGGGCCTGCGCGGCTTCGCCCGCTATTTGTTCCTGGCGGTGCTCGCCACGATGCTGGCGCCGCCCTTGATCCAGGCCGTGATGGGCGCGCCCAGAGTCGGCGTCTCGCTCGGCGGCGGCACCTTCCTGATGCTGCTCGTCACCGGCCTGCTCTTCTTCGTGGCGCGGCTGCTCGACGAGGCCCAGCGCCTCGCCGACGACCATAGCCAGATCGTCTGAGGGGGCCGCTTTATGGCGATCATCGTCCGCCTCGACGTCATGCTGGCGCTCAGGAAGGCCAAGTCGAAGGACCTCGCCCAGTTCGTCGGCATCACCGAGACCAACCTGTCCCTGCTCAAGTCGGGCCGGGTCAAGGGCATAAGATTCGAGACGCTCGAGAAGATCTGCCAGTTCCTCGACTGCCAGCCCGGCGACCTGCTCGTCCACGAGGCCGAGGGCTAGCGTCTGTCGTGATTGGATTGAAACATTGCCTGTGCTCCTGCGAAAGCAGGAGCCCAGCTGCGGCCGCCGATACCCTGGGCTCCTGCTTTCGCAGGAGCACGAATCCCGCCCTCAGCGCAATTTCGAGACCTTCAGCCCGTCCGCCTTGGCGCGGTCGCGGATCGACTCCTCCGAGCGCGTCATCGCTTTGGAGATCGCCTTCAGCGACATCCCCTTGCCGGCGAGCAGGTGCAGCTTCTGGACCTCGTCGCTGGTCCAGGCCTGCCGATGCCGCTCGAACCGCTCCGCCATGATCATCCCCCGCGCGCGCGGGGACAGTTGCTCGCAACTGTCCCCATTCCGGCTCAGGCCGCAGCGGCTTCGAGCTCGTCCTCGTCCCGGCCCTCGACCCGGCCCGAATCCAGGCCCTTGGCGGCGGGGTCGCGGTCGACCAGCTCGATGATCCCCATCGGCGCCGCGTCCGAGACGCGTAGGCCGGCCTTGATCACCCGCGTATAGCCCCCCTCCCGCTCCTGGTAGCGCTTGGCGAGCACGTCGAACAATTTCACCAGCTGCGAATCGTCGAGCAGCCGCGCATGCGCGAGCCGGCGGTTGGAAAGCCCGCCTTTCTTGGCGAGCGTGATCAGCTTCTCGACATAGGGCCGAAGCTCCTTCGCCTTGGGAAGCGTGGTGGTGATCTGCTCGTGCTTGATCAGCGCGGCGGCCATGTTGCGGAACATGGCGGTGCGGTGGGAGGAGGTGCGGCCGAGCTTGCGGCCGCCGACGCGATGGCGCATGTCTTCTTCCTTCGTTCGTCCGGACGCCGTTTCAGGTACGTCCGGCCAGGCGGTCTTACGGGGGATCGCCCAAACCCCAAAAGCAAAGGCGGACCATCGGCCCGCCGCGTGGCGTCCCCAAAGCGGATCGGCCCGGAAAAGTCAAGCCGCCGGGGGAAGTGGGGGGTTGGGGACTAGGGACTGGGAATTGGAGATCAGAGCGCCCAATCCCCCAACCCCAGTCGCTAGTCCCCAACCCCTAGTCCCCAATCCCCACCCCCTCATTCCGGGACCGCAAAAAAGACTCGCGCCCTCCCGGCTCCGCCCTGCTATGGCTGGCGCCGCCAAGCGATCCGATTCATGGACGCCAGGGGGCAGAGGAGAGCAATATGAACTTGGACACGCAATCGATTCTGATTCTGATCGTCGTCGGCGTCGTCGCCGGCTGGCTGGCCGGCACCCTCGTCAGGGGCTACGGCTTCGGCCTGGTCGGCAACCTCATCGTCGGCGTGATCGGGGCCTTTCTCGCCACCTGGCTGCTGCCGAAGGTCGGCCTGGTCTTCTCGGTCGGCAGTCCGATCGTCACCGCGATCTGCTACGCCACCATCGGCGCCGTCGTGCTGCTGCTGCTGATCGGCCTGGTGCGACGGGCGGGCTAGCGCGCTTTTCAGTCGGGAGAAAAGTCGCGCGAGGCGCGTTCTCCCCCCGCGATCAGTGCAGGGCGCCACGGCCTAGGCAACGCGCGCGCCGGGCAGGGGCCGGCCCACCGCGGTGGGCCGGCCCTAATTTTGACTCCGGGCCCACCGCGGTGCGCCAGCCCTAATCTTGACTCCCGGTCCACGCTGGACCGAGGGCTGGCGCGGGACCAGCCGCCGCCGCCGCGCTGAACCATCGCCGCTGCCGCTCGTTCAGCCCCAAGTCCCTCAAAAACAAGGAGTCCCCCATGGGCAGCGACCACGATATCAAAGTCCTCAACAGCCTCATCACCACCACCATCGACAGCGCCCTGGGCTTCGAGCGCTCGGCCGACGACGCCAAGGCCGGCACCTTCGCGGCGATGTTCCGCGACTTCGCCGGCGAGCGCCGCCGGGTGGTCGGCGACCTCCAGAGCACCGTGCGCTCGCTCGGCGGCACGCCCGAGGACGACGGCTCGCTCAAGGCCGATCTGCACCGGCGCTGGGTCGATCTGCGCGCCGCTTTGTCGGGCGACGGCGGCGACCGCGCGATCATCGCGGAGGTCGAGCGCGGCGAGGATTATCTCAAGGGCAAGTATGACGAGGCGCTCGCCGACACCGAGCTCTCCGAAATCGCCCGCGACGCGATCAGCAACGCCTATCGGTCGGTCCGCGCTGGCCACGACACCGCCAGCGCGCTCAAGCACCGCATGGAAACCGCCGACGCCTAGGCGCCGGGCACGGGGACAGTTGCTCGCCAACTGTCCCCATTCACCCGGGGACAGTCACTCGTGACTGTCCCCCACTTCCGCATTCCGCGCGTCCTCGCCGACCCCCGGCGTCCCGACATAGACCCAGCCCGGCGGGATCAAATGGCCGTCTTCGGTCTCGCTCCAGCCTTTGGCGAGCTGTTCGGCGCGAACCCGCTTGGCGAACACGGCGAGCCGCTTGGTCAGCGCCTCGAACACCTCCTTGTTCGTCGCGACGCGGGGCTCGATGCCCCGCCGGCCCCCGCCCGCCTCCTTCCTGGCGGCGATCGCGCTGATCCGGATCGCCTGGTCGACGTCGACCCTGGGCAGCCGCGCGCGCCCGCGCCTCTTCTCGCCCGGGCGCCTCGGGCGGCCGCGACAGGCTCTCGCGCGCCGCCGCCCCCAGCAGCGCCGGCAACTCCTGCCCGGCCCGCCCCGCCACCTCGTCCCAGCGCGCCGCGAACTCGGGATAATGCTTGCGCCGCTCGTAGAGCGCGGCGGTCGAGATCCCCGCCGCCGCCGCCGCGCCGCGCACGCACCCGGTAAGCTCCAGCCCCGCGAGGAAGCTCTCCTCCACCCGCCCCGACCACCGCCCCGCCGCCGCCCGCACCAGCTGGTCGCCATGCCTGGTGCGGCGCAGCACCATTTCGCCGCCCTTGCTCCGCCCGCCCTTGTCCGCCGAAGCCTTGCGCGAAGGCGGATTCGCCTTAGCCACCGCCTGTCCTGAGCAACGTCGAAGGGCGGCCACCCACTTCCCCGCGAACGCCGCATCCTTGCGCCGATGATTGTAAGCGGTCACCTTATCCACCCCCGCCTCGAACGCCGAAGCCCGCACATTGCCCGTGCGGGCGAGCGCGCGCAGGAAGGTCTGCCGCCAGAGGGGGATTTTGCGCTTGCCTGCCATGCCACGTCATCCCGGCGCAGGCCGGGATCTCCTTTCGCTCAATCCGAGCGAATCAGGATGACAGAAGAAATCCTACATTGGTAGAAAAGCTGGCGAGAGAATGAACCGTTTTGGTTCGTAGTCGGATCAAGCCTACTTCTCCTCCTCCCTCGCGGGCGGCAGAAAAGACCTGGTCAGCGTTCCGGTCGCCGGTCGGATAATCTTGCCGCCGGCCGAGATCTGCGCACGAGCGAATACCTCGTCGGTCCATTCGACAGGCTCGTCCTCCTCACTCAAGCGGCGCTTTGTGTCTCTTTCCCCGTCGCTCACTCCAGCCTCCACCCAACGGGGCTGCGGCGCCGGCCTGCCCATCTCCCTCGCGGCCTCGATCCAGCATCGGATCGCATCGAACACATTTTCGAGCGCCTCCTGCGGCGTCTCGCCATCCGACATGCAGCCGGGAAGCTCGGGCACCTCGGCCAGGAAGCCGCCGCCATCCTCTTCGGACAGAGGACGAATGTGAATCTCATAATCTTGTACCGTGTCGCTCATTTGCTTTTCCCGGTAGGTAGGACTTGTGGAAAATCGAAAATGCAGATATTCGATTTATCGGAAATGACAAGTCATTTGGTAGTCACCCATCGCATGCATTCTTCCATCCTCGAACGTGGCTTTGCGGCCGAAAAGCCAATCGCGAGCCTGCTTGAGATCAGCAGGATTCTCGAGCAGACGGCGTACATTCTGAAGCGGCATGCCTCGCCCGAGCCACTTGGGGAAGGTGGCCCCGGCCGCGCCGACCTCGTCACTGCCCCGCTGGTTCGCGCCGTCATCGTTTCTCGACGCATGCGGCGGGATTACTTTCCGAACATATCCGGTGACGCCGCCTGGAGCATGATGCTCGAGCTTTTCGCTGCGAGACTGGAAGGCCGGCGGCTCAGTCAGACCATGCTCGGCACGCTTGCCGGCATCGCCGAAACGACGGCGCTCCGCCTGACCAGGACAATGTTGCGGCAGGGGACCTTCACCAGCCAGGACGATCCCGAAGACCGCCGAGTCATTCTGCTCGGCCTCTCCGATGACGCGGCGTCGCGCATGCGCGCCTACATGACCGCGGCGATCGCCTCGGGCCCGATACCGGCCTGACTTTCCTCCACCCTTTTACCAATTCCGAAGATTTCGGCCTCGTGCTAGGCCCAGCGCATGGCGCGGGAGGAAAAAAACCGGATAGCGGCAAGGCTGCGCGAGGTGCTGATCGACGCGCGCAGCGCCGCCGGTCTCACTCAAAAGGCCCTCGCCGCAAAGCTCGGTCGCCCCCAGAGCTTCGTCTCCAACTACGAGCGCGGAGCCGGCCGGGTCGATGTGGCCGATCTTATCCTCATTGCAGAGGCGCTGGGGCTGGACCCGACGGAGTTATTGAAGCGGCTGGATTGAGGACCGGCCAGTCCGCCTCGCTTCAAAAATCCAGCTTCGATTGAAGTTGTCGATTCGCTGCTGGAAAAGGCCTTTTGTACACCGCCATGTACAATTGATTGATCGCCTCTACGATTGCTCGAAGTCCATCCGCTACTGCCTTAACCGTGATAGTCGGGACTGCCTTCGGATGCGTTAGTTCGTTTCGTAGCTCGGTGGCCATTCTGAGCGATGACCACCAAGAAGCCGTCCGATCCAATTTGGCGGCCGAAAAGCGAGAACAAAGAAAGAGGAAGCGATCTTCGAGTCTGAATATCTTCAAGCCTTTTGACATTGAAAATCTTCCAAATTCCAGCTTCACATCCTTTTCTTGGAGTATCGCCCGCTCATGCACAGTGAGTCCGTGCCCTACCATCATGTCGTCTGCCACCGCATTCACCTGAGCCTCTAGGGCGCAAAATCCTACCATTAGCGCTGCATGCAAATATGCTTCTCGGGCTACGTCATCTTGGGCGACGGCGTCAGCCTTCTCTAGGAAGCGCTTAGCTTCCTCCAGCAACTGAGATGCAAATTCATCTATGTCAGGCAAGGCTATGCCTTTTCCTCGGCCAACCTCACTTCTAGTAAGGCTTGTTTGGCGTGATATTTCTTGATCGCTACATCGATGAGCGAACCGGTAATCCCGTCGCCCTTCTCGGCTTGAAGAAAGAATAGCTCGGTCATCCGGCCACGCTCCTTGGCATCGGTCCGATAGCCTAAACCCCGGTAGTTCTCCGGATCAGTCTTATGCCGGCCCTTCGCAAGGGCAGACGCGTTCAGCGGATCTCCCCCAGCTGTGTCAGCAAGGGCAAAATGTTTCTTGAGACGCACTTCGTTGCTGCGAAGCGTTCCGGCCACGAAGGCCCAGCTTGCCAACACTGCAAAGTTGCTGGCTTTTTCCGGGAAATCCACAGGGGTCTTCGGCCTCCTTGGCGTAAAGGCCGCTCTCTGCGCGTTGGCCATCCTAGCAAATTCAGCACCCGCGGCCTTCAGCTTAGGATCACTCCACAACCCGGGATCCTTTTTTTTAACCAGCGCCCAGCCTTGATCATCGGACCCGGTGGGTACCAGAACGGGTGTGGTATCGACCTCGTTGAATTTGTCCGGGTCAATTGCCGTGCCTGCATAGTAGTTTGTTATAAAGGTTCGAGCGGCCCGAACCGTGATGTTTTCACCTCGCACCCGACGGTCGCCAAAGTCTTCATTCGAAGGCAACAAGCCCGTCGACTGGCACCAATCCCGCAACTCAGGTCCAGTCCGCGTCTCGTGCATGCGATCAAACAAGTCACTGCCGATCGCGATAACGGTATTGGAAATGAGCTGCGCATCGAATCGCTGATCCATCGTCAGGTCGATATAGACCTTCACGCCATGGAGCTCGTTCACTCCGCTCAGGTGTGCCTGCTCGATCGCGGTGAAGCGATGCTGCCCGCCGATTATCTTTATGGATTTTCCAGCGGGGTCACCGTCGGCAAACTCTGCAACGATGCCGCTGAAACTTCTACGATTGAGAGCATCGTCTTTCATTCGAGCGAATGCGGGCGCGTTCTCTACAAGATCTCGATTAGCCCGATATTCTGGTTGATCATCCGGGTCCAACGGCGCGTCGGTCGTGCCCAACGCAACGAGTTTTTCCGCCCGAATGTGGCATTCACAGTAGCGAGCGCCAGTCCGATTATCGACCAGGACGTGTAACTCCTCCGTCCCTTCAATCGGTTCGAGCACCTTTTTCAGCGCCTCGATCGATGCGGTCGCTCCCTTAACGTTCGATACCATGGCTGATCAAGCTGCCTTCAGCGCCGTCAGCGGAACGCCGAGCGTCTCCAGTGTCGACAAATCGAGCTTGCTCGCGCCATCTATGTCGAGACCGACGATCGTCCCGTCGGCCGCGAAGTCCGCGTTCACGCCGGGCGCGACCTCCCGCGTTTCCGCGCCGGGGCCGGCCTTCAGCTCGATATAGAGGCTGTCGGTCTCGGAATAATAATGCAGCTTCATCACGGCTCCTTGACGAAATCGCGGTCGAGGAAAGCGTTGTGCACCGTCTCGCCGTCGTCCAGCGTCACGACCCTTAGCACACGCGGCTCGTCTTCGCCCGGTAAAGTGACTTCGGCCCAAAAGCGGATACGACCATCGGTCTGGGTTTCTGTCCGGATTGGCGCGCCGATCGCCGCCTCGCACCAGGCCCGCTCGATGTAGGGCCGTTTGCGGAGCACCTGCTCCTCGAAATATCGCGTCGTCTTCATCCCGCCTCGGCTCCGAAGCTAGCCCAGCCACCCTCAAAGAAAAAGGGCCGCCTCGCGGCGACCCTTTCTTGTTCGATAAGAGAGGCGATCAGCCCAGAAGCTCCTGCTCCAGCTTCTTCGCCATCTCTTCAATATTCTCCGGCGGCCACCCAGGAATATCCATCCCCAGCCTGAGCCCCATCGAGGCCAGAACCTCCTTGATCTCGTTGAGCGACTTCCGCCCGAAATTCGGCGTCCGCAGCATCTCCGCCTCGGTCTTCTGCACCAGATCGCCGATATAGATAATATTGTCGTTCTTCAGGCAGTTGGCGCTGCGCACGCTCAGCTCCAGCTCGTCCACCTTCTTCAGCAGATAGCGATTAAGCTGGTTCGCGTCGGCTTCCGTCTCCGCGGCGCTCGGCGCGGCCATGCCGGCCATGGTGGGGACGCTGACCATGCCCTCGTCGAAGTGGACGAAGAGCTGGAGCTGGTCCTGCAGGATCCGCGCCGCATAAGCGATCGCGTCGTCCGGCGAGATCGTGCCGTCCGTGTCCACCGTGAGGGTCAGCTTGTCATAGTCGAGCTCCTGCCCGACGCGGGTATTCTCGACCTTGTAGCTCACCTGCCGCACCGGGCTGTAGAGCGCGTCGACGGGGATCAGCCCGATCGGCGCGTCCGCGGGGCGATTGCTGGCGGCGGGGACATAACCCTTGCCGGTCTCGGCGGTCAGCTCCATGTTGAGCGTCGCGCCCTCGTCCAGATGGCAGATGACGAGATCGGGGTTCATCACCTCGATGTCGCCGGTGGTGGCGATCTGGCCGGCGGTGATCTCGCCCGGGCCGGTCGCCGAGAGCTGCAGGCGCTTGGGCCCCTCGCCTTCCATCCTGAGCGCGATCAGCTTCACGTTCAGCACCATGTCGGTGACGTCCTCGCGGACGCCCGCCAGGCTCGAGAACTCGTGCAGCACGCCCTCGATCTTGATCGCGGTGATCGCCGCGCCCTGCAGCGAGGACAAGAGCACCCGCCGCAGCGAATTGCCGAGCGTCAGCCCGAAGCCGCGCTCCAGCGGCTCGGCGACGAAGGTCGCCTTGCGCCGGCTGTCGCCGCCGGCCTTCTTCTCGAGTGCGTTGGGCTTCTTCATTTCCTGCCAGTTCTTTGCGTTGACGGCCATGGATTTTCCTCTGGCGGTTGGGGAAGGGGACTTCCCGAATTTCTAACTTCTTGCTCTTCTTGCCCGGCCGCACCGTCAGGCGCGGACGCGGGTTACACCCGCCTGCGCTTCGACGGGCGGACGCCGTTATGCGGGATCGGCGTGACGTCGCGGATCGAGGTGATCTGGAAGCCGACCGCCTGCAGGGCGCGGAGCGCGCTCTCGCGGCCCGAGCCCGGGCCCTTGACCTCGACCTCGAGCGTGCGGACGCCATGCTCGGCCGCCTTCTTGCCGGCATCCTCGGCGGCGACCTGGGCGGCATAAGGCGTCGACTTGCGCGACCCCTTGAAGCCCATCATCCCCGCGGACGACCAGGCGATCGCATTGCCCTGCGCGTCGGTGATGGTGATCATCGTGTTGTTGAAGCTGGCGTTGACATGGGCGACGCCCGCCGTGATGTTCTTGCGCTCGCGCCGTCTGATGCGCTGAGGTTCGCGTGCCATAGGGTGACTACCTTACCTGATCCTGAGTTCTGCAATTGCCGAGGCGTGTAGGGTGAATCCGTCCCCTGGACGGATTTACTTCTTCTTCCCCGCGATCGGCTTGGCCTTGCCCTTGCGGGTGCGCGCGTTGGTGTGGGTGCGCTGGCCGCGGACCGGCAGGCCCTTGCGGTGCCTGAGGCCGCGATAGCAGGCGAGGTCCATCAGCCGCTTGATGTTCATCGCGGTCTCGCGCCTGAGGTCGCCTTCGACCTGGTGGTCGGCGTCGATCGTCTCGCGGATCTGGAGGACCTCCTGGTCGGTCAAATCCTGGACGCGGCGCTCGGCGGGGATGCCGAGCTTGTCGGCGATCTGCTTGGCCTTGGTCCGGCCGATGCCGTGGATATAGGTAAGGGCGATCTCGACCCTCTTATTGGTGGGGATATTCACCCCCGCAATACGTGCCATGGATATTTTCTCCTGCTCCACGGGCCGCCGTGGCGAACGGCCCATCTCAGCGCTTCGTGGCCCCCGAAAACAGGCAAAGCCGACGCGCGCACGGATGCGCCGCCGGATACCGGTGAGCGGGATGAGGGCCATGTAGGATTTGAGAGGGGCGCTGTCAACGGGGGAGTCGGGGCGATTGGCAAGCGGCGGGCGCGATGCCATGGCCTCCCGATGCCGCGCCCCGCGCCCGCTTTTTACGATGCCATCGTCCTCGGCGCGGGCGGCGCCGGGCTGATGTGCGCAGCCGTGGCCGGCCAGCGCGGACGGCGGGTGCTGCTGATCGACCATGCACCCCAGCCAGGCAAGAAGATCCTGATCTCGGGCGGCGGCCGCTGCAATTTCACCAACCTCCACAGCGCGCCCGAGCGCTTCCTCTCCGCCAACCCGCATTTCGCCAAATCGGCGCTTGGACGCTACCGGCCCGAGGATTTCATCGCCCTCGTCGATCGCCACCGCATCGGCTGGCACGAAAAGACGCTGGGCCAGCTCTTCTGCGACGGCTCGGCGCGGCAGATCGTGCATATGCTGATGGAGGAATGCGCGAAGGGCGGAGTGCGGATCGCGCTGGGCAGGGCGATCAGGGACGTGCGCCACGCCGACGGGATGTTCACGGTCGACCACGGCGATGAAGCGGCCACGGCGCCGGCCTTGGTGATCGCCACCGGCGGCCCGTCCATCCCGAAAATGGGCGGCACCGGCTTCGCCTACGATCTCGCCCGGCAATTCGGGCTCGCATTGGTGGCGCCGCGCCCCGCTTTGGTGCCGCTGACGCTGAGCGAGGAGGATCGGCTGTTCCGCGACCTTTCCGGCGTGTCGGCCGATGTCGAGGCGCGCGCGGGCAAGGCGGCCTTCCGCGAAGCCGCGCTCTTCACCCATCGCGGTCTTTCCGGGCCGGCGATCCTGCAAATCTCCTCCTACTGGCGCGAGGGCGAGGAGATCGGCGTGGATTTCCTGCCCGCCCAGCCGGCGGACTGGGCGCTGGCGGCGAAACGGGCGCGGCCGAAGACGCATTTCCACACCTTGCTTGGCGAAATGCTGCCGGGCCGGCTCGCCGAGGCGCTGGCCAGGAGGATCGGCCTGTGGAGCGAACTCGCCAACCTCCCCGACGGCAAGCTCAAGGCGGCGCAGCGCCGGCTCGCCGACTGGCGCTTCACCCCCAATGGCAGCGAAGGCTTCGCCAAGGCCGAGGTCACCGCGGGCGGGATCAGCACCGCCGAACTCTCCTCGCGGACGATGGAGGCGCGCCGCATGCCCGGCCTCTATGCGATCGGGGAGGCGGTCGACGTCACCGGCTGGCTCGGCGGCTATAATTTCCAATGGGCCTGGGCTAGTGGGTGGGCGGCCGGGCAGGTTCTCTAAGCCGCGCACTCTTGCGGGGCAGGCCGCGCCCCCTATCTGGACCTGATATGACATTCGAAACCCTGCCCCCGCTTCTCGGCGAAGCGCTCGCCGCGCGCGGCTATGCCGCCCCCATGCCGGTCCAGGCCGCCGTGCTCGAGCCCGAAGCGGAGGGCCGCGACCTGATCGTCTCGGCCCAGACCGGGTCGGGCAAGACCGTGGCGTTCGGCCTCGCCATCGCCCCGCAATTGCTCGACGCAAGCGGCAGCCTCCCCTACGCGCTCAAGCCCCAGGCTTTGGTCATCGCGCCGACCCGCGAGCTGGCGCTGCAGGTCAGCCGCGAGCTGGTCTGGCTCTACGGCAAGGCGGGCGCGCGGCTCGCCACCTGCGTCGGCGGCATGGATCCCTCCAAGGAGCGCCGCAGCCTCTCGCACGGCGCCCATATCGTGGTCGGCACGCCGGGACGCCTGCGCGACCATCTCGAACGCGGCGCGCTCGACCTCTCCCAGCTCAAGGCGGTGATCCTCGACGAGGCCGACGAGATGCTCGACATGGGCTTTCGCGAGGATCTCGAGGAGATCCTCGACGCGACTCCACCGGAGCGGCGCACCCTGCTCTTCTCGGCGACCATGCCCCGCCCGATCGTCGCGCTCGCCAAACGCTATCAGCGCGATGCCTTGCGCATCTCGACGCTCGGCGAGGATCGCGGCCATGGCGATATTTCCTATCAGTGCATGACCGTCGCGCCGGCCGAGATCGAGCATGCGGTGGTCAATCTGCTGCGGTTGCACGAGGCGGATTCCGCGCTTCTCTTCTGCGCCACGCGCGACAATGTCCGGCGCCTCCATTCGAGCCTCACCGAGCGCGGCTTCAACGCCGTCGCTCTGTCGGGCGAGCACAGCCAGAGCGACCGCAACCAGGCGCTGCAGGCGCTGCGCGATGGCCGCGCGCGCGTGCTGGTCGCCACCGACGTCGCCGCGCGCGGCATCGACCTGCCCAACCTCTCGCTGGTCGTCCACGTCGAGCTGCCGCGCGACGCCGAGACGCTGCAGCACCGCTCCGGGCGCACCGGGCGCGCCGGCAAGAAGGGGATCGCGGTGCTCGTCGTCCCCTATCCGCGCCGCAAGCGCGTCGAATCGGTGCTGCGCGGGGCCCGCATCGAGGCGGAATGGATCAAGCCGCCGACCCCGGAGCAGATCGCGCGCGGCGACCGCGAGCGGCTGCTCGCCGCCTTGCTCGAACCCGCCGAGATCGAGGAGGAGGATCGCGAGCTCGCCGCCCGCCTGCTCGAGCACAGGACGCCCGAGGAGATCGCCGCCGCTCTGGTTCGGGTCCACCGCGCCCGCATGCCGGCGGCCGAGGAGCTGGCCGATGCCGGCGCGGCGCCGCGCTCCACCCGGCCCGACGGCCCCCGCCCCGGCTTCGAGGACACGATCTGGTTCCGCATGGACATCGGCAGGCGGCACAATGCCGATCCGCGCTGGATCCTGCCTCTGCTCTGCCGGCGCGGCCACATCACCAAGAGCGAGATCGGCGCGATCCGCATCGCGGCGGGCGAGACCTTGTTCGAAGTGCCGCGCGCCGCGGCCGGCAAGTTCGCCGCCGCCCTCAAGCGCACCGCGGGCGGCGACGCCGACGGCGAAGGCGGTATCCGGATCGAGCCGGTCGAGGGAAAGCCCAGGGACGCGGCGCGCGAGAACCGGCGAAGCGGTCCGCCGCCGCCCCGCCACAAGGCCAAGCCGTTTCGCGAACGGCCCAAGCCGCATCGAGGGCGAAACTAGGTTCTCTCGGTCAAACCACCCCGAAAGCCAGCATCGCGTCCGCCACTTTCTTGAAGCCGGCGATGTTGGCGCCCTTCACATAATCGATATAGCCGCCGCCGCGGTCGCCATGTTCGAGGCAGCGCTGGTGGATGCCGTCCATGATCTCGCGCAGCAGGGCCTGCAGTTCGGCCTCCTTCCACGACCGGCGCTCGCTATTCTGGCTCATCTCGAGGCCCGAGACTGCGACGCCGCCGGCGTTCGAGGCCTTGCCC
>JBKJZJ010000086.1:0-18273 GCA_046715355.1 Allosphingosinicella sp.
ACCTCCATGACGAAGCGCGCGCCGGGCCGGGCGAGCGAAGCGGCGAGGCTGCGCCGGGTCGGCTCCGCGCGCGCCGCCGGATCCGCACCACCAAGCCGCGCCGCGACATCCATGCGCTTGCGCGCGACGATCGCGCCGAGAATGCCGCCTGGCTCAGCCATTGGTGATCTCGACCAGAGCCTTAAGGCAACGATAGGGCCGGCCCGAGCCGAGCGCCTCGCGGGCCCGCTCCACGCCTTGCCTCAGGCTCTCCGCCTTGCCCGCGGTGAACAGCAGCGCGCCGGCGTTCAGCGCCACCGCCCGCCGTTCGGCGCTCGTCCCGCAGCCCATCAGCAGCGCCTTCAGCCGCTCGCCATTCTCCTCCGGCCCGCCGCCCTGCAAAGTCGCCAGCGGCGCGCGCTCGAAGCCGACATCTTCCGGCCTGATGGTCAGCAGCTCTAACCGGCCGTCCTCGAGGCGGATCGCCTGGGTCTCGTCGTGCAGCGCGATCTCGTCGAGACCGCCGCCATGGACGACTATCGCCCGCTCGACGCCCAGCGCCGCCAGGGTCGCCGCCACCGGCTCCAGCAGCCGCGCCTCGGCGACGCCGAGCAATTGCACCGGCGGCTCTGCCGGGTTCACGCAGGGGCCCAGCACGTTCATGATCGTGCGCACCTTGAGCGCGCGCCGCACCGGCCCGGCATGTTTGAGGCCGGGATGGTAGGCCGGCGCGAACAGGAAGCAGAGGCCGATCTCGTCGAGCGCGCGCCGCGAGGTCGCCGCGGGCACGTCGAGCCTGACGCCCAGATGCTCCAGCACATCGGCGGAGCCGCAGCGCGAAGTGACCGAGCGGTTGCCGTGTTTGGCGACCGGCAGCCCCGCCGCCGCCGCGACGAAGGCGACCGCGGTCGACAGGTTGATCGTGCCCGATCCGTCGCCGCCCGTGCCGCAGCTGTCGGCGAACAGATAAGGCGGCGGTTCGAAATCCGCGTCGGCGGCGCGCAGCGCGCGGGCCGCGCCGATCAGCTCGTCGGTGGTTTCGCCCTTGAGCTTGAGCGCGACCAGCAACGCGGCGATCGAAGGGTCGTCGAGCCGCCCCTCGACCAGCGCCTCGAACAGGCTCCTCGTCTCGTTCTCGGAAAGGTCGTTGCCCGCATAGAGGCGGGCCAGCGCGTCCTCGGCTTGGTCGGCGATGGGCCGGGCCGCTTCGGCGGCCGCCAGATTGGTCATGTACATGGGTGGAATTCCTGCGATCGATGGACAAAGAAAAAGCCCGCCGGGGAGCGGCGGGCCTTTGCGGTCTTCAGGTCTGGATCAGCAGATCCTCACCATCGATGCAGGCGCGCCGCGTCGGCCCCAAGGGTCCACCAATGCCAGGCATGCGACGCCGGCGCCGGAACGGCGCGGGAGAGGCAGGACAGGTTGGCCTGGTCGGTCATCGCGTCCCTAGCATCCAGACACGGCGGGGTCGCGTCAACCTATTTTACAATGGTCAGCCCGGCTTTGCCCTCGCGCCTGGTGATCGCGGTGGTGACGTCGTCGCCGGAACGCGACAGGCGCAGGTCCAGCCGGGCGCCGGCGACGCGAATGTCGCGCAAGGTGAGATCGTCGAGGAAGGCGGGCAGGGCCGGATGGACCAGCCGCACGCTCTCGTTTCCATGGTCGAGCTCGAGCCCGGTCGCCGCCGCGACCAAAGCGAACGGCGCCGCCGCCGCCCAGGCCTGGGGCGAGCAGGCGACCGGATAGGAAGTCGGCCCGCGCTTCTTGCGGCGCGAGAAGCCGCAGAACAGCTCCGGCAGCCGCCGGAACTCGTCATAGACCGCGGCTTCGGCGAGGCCCTGGAAGATCTTGAGCACCTCCTTCTTGTGGCCGTAGCGCGCCAGGCCCAGGGCGAT
Source organism: Allosphingosinicella sp. (assembly GCA_046715355.1). GTDB lineage: Bacteria > Pseudomonadota > Alphaproteobacteria > Sphingomonadales > Sphingomonadaceae > Allosphingosinicella. Next base: position 1,875 of record JBKJZJ010000086.1, read on the forward strand.
CAGCGCATTGTCGTGCGGCCAGACCGAGCCGTTGTGATAGGACATCGGATTGTAGCGCGCCTCGCTCGCCGCGATCGTGCGCACGCCCCAACCCGAAAAGAAGTTCTTGCCGGTCAGCAGCGCGGCCAGCCGCGCCGCCCGCTCCGGGCTGGCGATGCCGGCGAAGAGGGCATGGCCGGCATTGGAGGAGAGCACCCGGCAGGGCTGCTTCTTGCCGTCCAGCGCCAAAGCGTAGCAGCCCAGATCGTCGAGCCAGAAGGCGTCCTCGAAGCGCTGACGCAGCGCTTCGGCCTGGCGGTCATAGCCCGCCCCGTCCTCGCCGAGAACGCGCGCCATCCGCGCCGCCGCCTGCCTGGCCGCGAACACATAGGCCTGGACCTCGCACAAGGCGATCGGCCCCTCCGCGGCGCGCCCGTCGGCGTGGAAGACCGAATCGAAGCTGTCCTTCCAGCCCTGGTTGGCGAGGCCCTTCTCGGTCATCCGCGCATATTCGACGAAGCCGTCGCCGTCGGGGTCGCCGGCGCCGTCGATCCAGGCGAGCGCGGCCTTCACATTGGGCCAGATGCTCCGGATCGTCTCGATGTCGCCGGTGCGCTCGAGATAGCGGCCCGCGAGCATGACGAAGAGTGGCGTCGCGTCGACCGAGCCGTAATAGAGGCGGAACGGCACCTCGCCCAATCGCGCCATCTCGCCGCCGCGCGTCTCGTGCAGGATCTTGCCGGGCTGGGCATCGGCGGCCTCGTCCGTGCCGGTCGCCTGGGTCGCCGCCAAGGTGGTGAGCACGCCTTTGGCGATCTCCGGCGCCGCCCACAGCAATAGCATCGCGGTGATGATCCCGTCGCGGCCGAACACGGTCGAATACCAGGGGATGCCGGCATAGGGATAAAGGCCGTGCGGCGTTTGCGTGAGCAGCATGTCGATGTCCGACGCGGCGCGGTCGATCACCGTGTTGAACAATTCGTTGGCGCTGGTCACGCTCGCCCGCGTCTTCATCCGTTCGCCGCAAGCGCGGCGGACCTTGCGATAAGCGCTCAGCATATGCGCCGGCTCGGCCTCGGGCTCGGCGCCGGCTTCGGTCAGGGTGCAGACCATCTTGACCACCACGCTCACCCGCTCATTGGCGTCGAGGTCCATGTCCCAGCGCGCGTGATGGTCGGTGAGGTCGTCAGGCGCCGGATCGAAATGGAGCGTCGTGGTGCGCTCCACCGCGTCGAGGCCGAGATAGGAGAAGCGCACGCTGCGCCCGTCGAGCCGCGCGACGTTCAAAGTCCCGCGCCGCGCCCGCCGCTCGCCGCGCACCTCGAACAGATCGGCGAAATCGGCGGCAAAGGCGAGGTCGAGCGGGATCGTCCGCCCCACGGGGCCGAAGCTGCGCACCCTGATCCGCTCGTAACAGACGGTGCCGCACAGGAATTTGACGCGGCTGGCATGGATCGAATCGCGCTGCAGCCAGACCCGGCACTCGTCGTCGTGGAAATCGGCATTGGCGAGATCGACCACCATCGCGCCATTGTCGTCGAGCACGACCGAGCTCAGCAGCAGCGGGCCGAGCCCGCCGATCTTCAGGCCCAGGCCGGAGAGGAAGCGGGTATCCTGATAATAGAGGCCGTCCGGCCCGCCCTCGCCGCCGCGGCAATCGCCCTGCTTGTCGAACACGCCGAACAGATCGTCATGCTTCAGCGTCCTCAGCGTCCGGTCGACGAGCGACTTGGTCGCCTCGATATGGTAGCTCTCCGGCGCCGCCGCGGGCTCCTGCGCGCTCCAGTCGGCGGGCTTGGCGATTTCGTTCATCTCGCTCCGGCGAGGCTGAGCTTTCCGAACATGGCGGGCTTATCCGCCGCGATCAGCCGCTCGTACAGGGCGACATAGTCCCTGGCCATGCGATCGGCGGTGAAGCGTTGCTCGAACGCGGCGCGGACACCGGCGCGCGGCAGGCGCGCGGACGCTTCCACCGCCGCCACCGCCTCGTCGATGCTCTCGACGAGGAAGCCGCTGCGGCCGGGCTCGATCACCTCGCTGGTGGAGCCGCAGGGCCAGGCGATGACCGGCGTCCCGGCCGCCATCGCCTCGATCATGACGAGGCCGAACGGCTCGGGCCAGTCGATCGGGAACAGCAGGGCGCGGGCGCCGCCGAGGAAAGCCGGCTTGTCGGCATCGCCGATCTCGCCGACGAACTCGATCGCCGGATCGCCGAGCAGGGGTTCGATCGCGTCGGCGAAATAGGCGCGGTCGGCGTGGTCGACCTTGGCCGCGATCTTCAGCTTCATCCCCGCGCGCCTGGCGATCTCGATCGCGCGGTCGGGCCGCTTTTCGGGCGAGATCCGGCCGATGAAGGCGAGATAGTCGCCGCCCGCCGGAGCGAACGGGATCAGATCCTCGGGCAGGCCGTGATGGACCGTGCCGGCGAAGCGCGAGTCCCGGATCGGCCGGCGCTGGTCGTCGGAGATCGAAACCAACTGCATCTCGCGGAAGGCGCGGAAGGCGGGCTTGAAATCGGGCAGATCCTGGCGCCCGTGCAAGGTCGTCAGGCATTTGCCGGCGAGGTGGCGAAAGGTGGGGAAATGCAGGAAATCGATGTGGAAATGGAGGATGTCGTAGCGCTCGGCGTCGCTGAGCACGCGATCGAGCATGGCGAGCAGGCTTGCCGTATGATCGTTGATCCCGGAAAGCCTCAGGCCGGTCTCCGCGCCCCGTACGAGCCGCGCCGAGGTCTTCGAATCGCCGCTGGCGTAGAGGGTCACGTCATGGCCGAGATCGACCAGCGCCTCGGTGAGCCACCAGATCACCCGCTCGGTGCCGCCATATAATCTGGGGGGAACCGCTTCGGCGAGCGGCGCAATCTGGGCGATACGCATGGAACAATCCTCCGGTCCCCGAGACAACGATGCTGCACCGCAGCAGGTTCCCGTGCGACCGCCTTCAAAAGAGTGACAGTCACTATTTTTCCGGTTGCGCGTTGGCGAGGCGATGGCGCAATTGAGCTTCCTTGACGCCGGCCTGCCCGAGGGCCTCGCCTACCGGCCCGGCTTCCTGTCCGCGGAGGAAGAGCGGGCGCTCGCACTGAATATCGCCGCCCTCCCCTTCAGGCCGTTCGAGTTCCAGGGCTTCCTCGGCAAGCGCGAGACCGTGTCGTTCGGCTGGTCCTACCGCTTCGACGGCAGCGGCCTCGCGCAGGCCGAACCGATCCCGGACTGGCTGCTACCGGTCCGCGACCGCACGGCCGCTTTCGCCGGCCTCGACGCGGGAGCGCTCGAGCAGGCCTTGCTGATCCGCTACGGCGAAGGCGCGGGCCTGGGCTGGCACCGCGACCGGCCGGTGTTCGACGAAGTGGCCGGGATTTCGCTGCTCGCCCCCGCGCCGTTGCGCTTCCGCCGCCGTCCTGTCCTGAGCGACGTCGAAGGGTCCGGGACCAGCTGGGAGCGCTTCACGTTGACCGTGGAGCCGCGCTCGCTCTACCTGCTGCGCGGCCCCGCGCGCTGCTTATGGGAGCACAGCATCCCGCCGGTCGCGGCGCTGCGCTACGCGATCACGTTCAGGAGCATGAAGAAGGTGGAGCCGGCCTAGCGGTAGAAGATGTGCGCGCCGATGCGGTTGGTGCGGGACAGGCGGCGGCCCCAGCCGGGCGAGACGTAATTGGCGTGATACCAGAGCACGCCGGGCGCCAGCAGCCGGGTCGTTCCGGCCTGGGCGACGCGGGCGACCGCGACGGCGCGGCGCCAGGCGGCCGAATTGCGGTCGGCGGCCGGGATGGTTCCGCCGCGGACGAAGGAGAATTGCGAGCGCTGGACGACGACTCCGCACAAGGTCGGCGGATAGCGGCCGGACGCGGCCCGGTTCAGCACCACCTCGGCGACCGCGAGCTGGCCCTCGAGCGATTCCCCGCGCGCCTCGAAATAGACGGCGTTGGCGAGGCAATCCTCCTCCGCCCCGCGCGTCTCGACCGCGGCCAGCGCCTCGATTTCGGCTTCGAGCGAGCGCGGCTCGGGGGCCGGCACCCCGACAAGCCCGGTCAGGTGGCCGGCGACCGCGTCCGAAAAGGCGGCGACCGACGGCGGCGCGTCGTTGTTGAGGGCAAGCATGCTGACCGGCGGACTGGCCGCGCCATGATCGATGAAGGAGGCACCCGCGGCGGCGGCGGGAGCGCTGGCGAGGGCGGTAATAAGCAGGGCTGTCGCGGCGGCGGCCGCGGCACGAAACAATCGCATCATATTGTAATCTGGCTACTTCTGGCGGTGCGACAAAGGCCGCTCCGTCTTGCGCCGGCCACCGGCAAAAACTCCCCGGTGGCGCCCGCTCGTTCAAATCACTCGCCCCCACCTGCGCAGGCGGGGTTAACGAATCAACCGCCATGGGCCGATCCGGCGGCGAGCCGGGCAGGCGACGGGACGAGTTGCGGAACGAACCGGCCGCGGTATGCGAAGGCCCGAAGCGTGCGCGAAGCCGATGGCCTATTGACGCCGCCACGAAGCAGCGCGACGCTCCCCGCCGGGAGGGGACCCCGTCATGTTCATCTTGCTCGTCGCCTTGCAGATCACCGCCTTGCCCACCACGCCGACCGCCGCGTCGCCAGGTCCGCCCGATCCGTTCGCCTGCCCGCAAGCGGAGGCGCCCGCGCTCGCGCAGCGTTTCGCCGCGACCCTGCGCGAGGCCGAGGGCGGCGACGCGCCGGCCATGGCCCAGGTCGCCGGCCGCTATGTGATGGGCTGCGGGGTCGCGCAGGATCCGGCCGCGGCGATGCGCTGGAGCCGCCGCGCGGCCGACGCCGGCGACGCCCAGGGCATGCTCAATCTCGGCATGTTCTATTTCCAGGGGATCGGCGCGGAGGCGAATGTGCCCGAAGCGCTGCGCTGGCTGCGCGCGGCCGCCGGGGCCGGCTCGACGCGGGCGATGGTCAATCTCGGCATGTTCCTCGAAACCGGCCAGGGCGTCGCCGCCGATCCGGCCGAAGCGGCGCGCTGGTACCGCAGGAGCGCCGATGCGGGCGAGCCGCTGGCGATGCAGAATCTGGGCATGCTCTATCTGAATGGGCAAGGCGTCCCTCAGGACGATGCGGAGGCCTTCCGGCTGATCGGCCGCGCGGCCGCGCTGGAGGAGCCGATGGCGATGTTCGTCTATGGCATGCTCCACGCCGACGGCCGCGGCACCGCGCGCAACGTCGCCGAGGCGGAGCGCTGGATTCGCCGCAGCGCCGCCGCCGGCTTCGAGCCCGCGGTGCAGGCGCTGGCCGCGCGAAGCCAGCCGGCGCAATAAGGGAGCTTCTATCCGATGGCCTATTGGCTGATGAAGTCCGAGCCGAGCGTCTATGCGTGGGACGACCTCGTCCGCGATCGAAGCACCGACTGGGACGGCGTCCGCAACAACGCCGCCCGCCTGCACCTGCGCGCGATGGCGCCTGGCGACGAGGCCTTCTTCTACCATAGCGGCGAAGAGCGCGCGGTGGTCGGCATCATGCGGGTCACCGGGCCCGGCAAGCCCGACGGCGAGGACGGGGCCTGGGTCAAGGTCCCGGTCGAGCCCGTGAAGCCGCTGAAGCCGGTGACGCTCAAGGCGATCAAGGCCGAGCCCCGGCTCGCCGCGATGGAGCTGATCCGTCAGTCCCGCCTCTCCGTCTCGCCGGTGCGCGAGGAGGAATGGGCTTTGATCGTGGAGATGGCCGATGCCTAGGAAGCTGCTCTTGATCCTCGCGCTCGCCGCGTCCGCGACCCCCGCCGCCGCGCAATCCCCCGCCTGGCGCCTCACCCCCGACGGCTACGGCCCCGCCCGCATCGGCATGACCCGCGCGGAGGTCTCCGCGGCGCTCTCGATCCGGCTGGAAGGCGAGCCGGTCGAGGATGCCAATGTCTGTATCGAGATGGGCGCCGCCGAGGGCCATCCCGATCTCTTCTTCATGTTCGAGAACGGCCGCCTGAGCCGCATCTCGCTCGGCGAACGGAGCCGAATCACAACCCCGCGCGGAATCGGCATCGGCGCCACCGCCGCGCAGGTCCGCCGCGCCTACGGGCGGGGCCTTCGCGCCGAGACGCACACCTATATCGGCCGCCCGGGCGAATATCTGACCTTCTGGACCCGCGTGGGCGCCAAGGGCGTCCGCTTCGAAACCGGCGCCGACCGGCGGGTGCAGGTCATCCACGCCGGCAACGGCTCGATCCAGTATATCGAGGGGTGCGCGTAGACGAGGGCGCCCCGCCGGCAAGGCGCGCCTTGCCGGCGGAGCAGCCCCGTCCGGCCGGGGTTCCCACGAAAGTACTACTTTGGTGGGGTCCCCGACGGGTCGGCCGCAGGCCGAACCCGATCGACGTTACGTGACAATGCGAAGGCCGCCCCGCCGACACGGCGCGCCTGGGCGGCGGAGCAGGCCCGCTCGGCCGACGGGTCGGCCCCCGGCCGAACCCGATCGACGTCACGTGACAATGGTCGCGTGGCGGCGGGTCAGACACGCCGCCCCGCCCGGGAAGGTTCGGAAGGTTCATAAGTTCAGCTTCCCTGGGGTGAAAAACTTCGGGTCCGCGCCGAGGGGCGGAATGCGGGCGGAAGTTGACAAAGTTGACGGTACGTCCGGGGGAAGTGCGCCTTCATGCGGCGGCGTGGCGCCTTTGCCGCTCGGTCGTATGCGGGTCGAGGGGCTTGGGGTCGGCCGTTGACCTACAATCGTCTCCGACACGATCTTGCTCAGGACGGGCCCTTCGACTGGGCTCAGGACAGGCATGGGTGGGGCTCCTTGGGGCGGGGGCGATTCGGCCGCATTATCCCTCGGGAGCGGGGGTGTAGGAAAATGATTTGTTCATAGTTTGTTCTTGACTGCTTATCCACAGAAACTTAGAGCTGTGTGAGTCAGGTGGCTTCACCAGCAGAGCAAGGGTCGGCATGGTGCGCGCTATGAAAAGGCAGCCGCCCAACCGGAAAGTAGGACAGAGGCGGATTTCAATTCTCAAACTGCTCAGGGACTGCCCTGACCACCGTCCCCGGCAGCGCACTGGCAAGCCGGAGGCGGGCAAGGCGGCGGCGCGAGATCAGAGAGATCAGGTCGAGCGCGCAAAGGAAGCAAATATGACGAACGTGATCCGGCTTCGCGGCGAGACATTTACCCTTCCTTCCGCTGATAACAGCTCCGAAGCACTGCAGATTTACCGTGCGGCCAATGAGCGGTTCCGCCAAGGGCCGTGGCCCGAGCCATTCGACAGAACAACACACAAGCTGGGCATTCGTGACGCTCGCGACCTGGATGGGGTTCCCGAAGAGAGCGTGCACCTTGTCGTGACGTCACCCCCGTATTGGACACTCAAGGACTACGCTGGGAGTCGCGGGCAGCTCGGCGACATTGAAGACTATGAGCAGTTTCTGACTGAGCTCGACAAAGCTTGGAAGGAGTGTTGGCGAGTCCTGGTCCCTGGCGGCCGAATTTGCTGCGTGGTTGGCGACATCTGCGTTCCACGCAAGCGACATGGCAAACACTTCGTCGTTCCACTCCACGCCGATATTCAGGTGCGCACCCGCTCGCTCGGCCTCGATGTGCTGACACCTATTCTCTGGCATAAGATCGCCAACGGCGTGACGGAGGCGGAAGGCAATGGCGCCGGCTTCTACGGCAAACCATACCAACCCAACGCGGTCGTGAAGAATGACATTGAGTACATTCTGTTCATGCGGAAGGGCGGCGACTACCGGAAGGTCGGTCCGCTCCAGAAGGCTCTCTCGATGCTGACGAAGCAGGAGATGCAGAGCTGGTGGCGCTCCATCTGGACGGACGTGCGCGGAGCTTCCACCAAATCCGGCCATCCAGCGCCTTATCCGCCTAAGCTAGCGGAGCGCCTGATTCGGATGTTTTCGTTCGCCGGCGACACCGTGCTCGACCCATTCAGCGGCACAGGCAGCACGGCCATCGGCGCAATCGAAGCCGGCCGCAATTCGATCTCTTTCGACATTGAGCCCTCCTACGTTGAGATGGCAGCGCGAAATATTAGGAACGCTGCACTTGTCGAACGCAATGCCGGCGCGATACACTCTGAGCTGATCATGGAGACAGTCAGGAAGCGACGCCGAGCTTGAATTATCAGCTACTTGCCAAGTTTAGAGAGCTCTTTGAAGGCAGGCAGTACCGGCACAGGTCGTCCAATCAGGGCGATCTCGTCGCGATGCACCTGTTCGAGGATCTCCATGGCATAGATCGCTCACGCCGGTACAAAGAGCGGGTCGAGAGCGGCTTGTCCGTACTCAATCGGAAGAATGTCCGTCACGGGATCAAGGCCCGCCGAGGCGACGGCACCTTTGGCGAGATCGTTCCGAATATCGAGCCGACGCGCGCGGAAGGCTTCGTCGTTGGCCGCGGTCCGACTGCCACCATCGAGATCGGCGTCGAAGTGAAGATACTTGCCAAAGCGATGATCAAACAGATCGACCGGGTGATCACCGACCTTGGCAGGCAGGTTACTCACTTCAAGTCTGAGGGCGGCACACCAATGACCGTTGGGATTGCCGGCATCAACTGGGCTGACCACTATTGCTCCATTGAGGACCAAAAGCTCTGGCCGACGGACGGGAGAAAATACAAACACCCGATCCAAGAAGCCGCTGAGGCGGAGCGACACCTGCGCGAGCGAGCCGCTCCCGAGTTCGATGAGTTCATCTTCCTGCACTTTGTCGCCACGAACGAGGAGCCGTTCCAGTTCGCATGGAAGAATGAAGGGCGCACCCAGATGGACTACGGTGCCGCGCTAGCACGCATCAGCTCGATGTACGAGAAGCTGCAGAGTGGTTCCTCCCGCAAATGGCCATCGAGAATGAGCAACAACTGAAGGAGGCCGTGAATCAGTGTGGCGGGCTGATCCAACAGATTAGTGACTACCTCGCTGCCAACCCTGGGCACGAGTGGCACGGTCGGGTGCGGTTCCCTCGAGGCTTCCTCAAGACCAACGCCGACATTCGCTCGCGCCTGCCGTTCATCGAAGATGACACGCTCAAGCGGAACGTGAGCTATGCGCTCATGACGCATCAGACGCTTTGCTGGTTCGTGTTCAGAACAGACATCGGTGGACAGGCCCGTGAGATGCTCATCAAGGAGGCTGTCTGCCTGCTTGGCGCCATTTGTGAGAGCATTTCCATATTCCCCGGTACGCCGGGGCTCGGCAGGGGCAAGAGCTTCTCGAGGCGAATGGATAGGCTTCTAGAGCTGGGCGTGATCGACAAGTCAGCACGCAAAAGACTGCAATGGCTTTGGGACAAGCGAAATCAGGAACATTTGTATGATGTGCCGTTCCGCGAGTTTGACCACTACTCGAACAGCGACTGGTTCAAGGCCGTGAAAGGGTACCGGGCATTGCGAGACGCATTGACCGCGTGGCGCTGCCCTCCAGCTGAACCTGCCGGCGAACCGAATTAGGCGGCCTCCGCCTTGCGGCTCGCCCGCTTCCGCTCATGCGGATCCAGATACCGCTTACGTATGCGCACCACCTTCGGCGTCACCTCGACCAATTCATCGTCCTGAATATACGCGATCGCCTGCTCCAGCGTCATCCGCTTGGGCGGGGTCAGGCGGATGCTGTCTTCCTTGGGGCCGGAGGCGCGGAAGTTGGTGAGCTGGCGCGCCTTCAGCGCGTTGACCTCGAGGTCCTGCGGCTTGGCGTTCTCGCCGATGATCATGCCCTCGTAGAGCTGGTCGCCGGGCGCGATGAAGAGCACCCCGCGCTCCTCGATCATGTTGAGCGCATAGGCGACCGCCTCGCCATTGCCCATCGCGATCAGGACGCCGTTCTGCCGGCCCTGGATCGGGCCCTTGTAGGGCCCGTATTTCTCGAACAGGCGGTTCATGATGCCGGTGCCGCGGGTGTCGGAGAGGAACTCGCCATGATAGCCGATCAGGCCGCGCGACGGGGCCGAGAAGGTCAGCCGGGTCTTGCCGCCGCCCGACGGGCGCATGTCGGTGAGCTCGCCCTTGCGCTGGGCCATCTTCTCGACGACCGTGCCCGAATGCTCGTCGTCGACGTCGATGACGCAGGTCTCGTAGGGCTCCTCGCGGCCCTTGGGCCCGTCGCGGAAGAGGACGCGCGGGCGGCTGATCGAGAGCTCGAAGCCTTCGCGCCGCATCGTCTCGATGAGCACGCCCAACTGGAGCTCGCCGCGCCCGGCCACTTCGAAGGCGTCCTTCTCGCGGCTCTCGGTCAGCCGGATCGCGACATTGCCCTCGGCCTCGCGCTCCAGCCGGTCGCGGATGACGCGGCTCTGCACCTTGTCGCCGTCGCGGCCCGCATAGGGGCTGTCGTTGACCGAAAAGCTCATCGCGAGCGTCGGCGGGTCGATCTTCTGCGCGTGGAGCGGCTCGGTGACCGACGGGTCGACGATCGAGTTGGAGACGGTCGCCCTGGTGAGGCCGGCGATGGCGACGATGTCGCCCGCTCCCGCCTCCTCGACCGCGACGCGGTCCAGGCCGCGGAACGCCATGATCTTGGTGGCGCGCCCTTCCTCGACGACATTGCCCTCGTCGTCCAACGACTTGATCGGCATGTTGACGGTCAGCTTGCCGCTGGAGATGCGCCCGGTCAGCACGCGGCCGACGAAATTGTCGCGGTCGAGCAGGGTGACGAGCATCTTGAAGGGGCCGTCCGGATCGCAATCGGGCGGCGGGATGTGGGAGACGATGGTCTCGAACATCGGCTCGAGCGTGCCCGCGCGGACGTCGTCGGTGAGCCCCGCATAGCCGTTGCGGCCGCTCGCATAGAGGGTCGGGAAATCGAGCTGCTCGTCGCTGGCGTCGAGGCTGAGGAACTGCTCGAACACCTCGTCGAGCACTTCGGCGGGCCTGGCGTCGGGCCGGTCGATCTTGTTGACGACGACGATCGGCCTGAGGCCGAGCGCGAGCGCCTTGCCGGTGACGAACTTGGTCTGCGGCATCGGCCCTTCCGCCGCGTCGACCAGCAGGATGACGCCGTCGACCATCGACAGGATCCGCTCGACCTCGGCACCGAAATCGGCGTGGCCGGGGGTGTCGACGATGTTGATGTGGGTGGTAATGCCCTCATGCTCCCATTCGACGCTGGTGCACTTGGCCAGGATGGTGATCCCCCGCTCTTTCTCCAAATCATTGGAATCCATAGCCCTTTCCTCCACGCGCTGATTGTCGCGGAAGGTGCCGGATTGCCGGAACAGCTGGTCGACAAGGGTCGTCTTGCCGTGATCGACGTGGGCGATAATCGCCACGTTGCGAAGGCTCATCTCGGGAACTCGCGAAAAAGGAAGAAGGTTCGGCGGGGATATAGGGCTTATGCTGCAGTGCAGCAAGGGCGCGAAAAGCCGAAGTCGACCGGCCGGGCCGGTGCCGCGGACGGACGCGCTCGCTTGCGCCCGGTCGGACCGGCCGGCCTGCGGACGTGCCGCGCGCGCCGCGCGGGCAAGGCAAGGAGGGCGGCGGGCATGCAGGAGCCTAAAGCAGACGGCGGTGCTTTTTGGAAGCCCAAGCCGGGCCTCAGGCGAACACGCTGCTGTCCGGGTCATCCCCTTTCGGGTCGGGACCGAAGCGGTTGGGCCCCGGGTCGCCGTCGCTGACGTAGAAATAGAGCAGGATGAAGCCGCCGACGAGCGGCACCAGGCCCCATAACAGGTTCCAGCCCGACCGGTCGGTGTCGTGCAGCCGCCGGATCGCGACCGCCAGGCCGGGAATGATCACGGCAAGGCTGTACAGGCAGGCGAGGTACACCACCGGCATGAGATAGGTATCCATCTCGCCTTGGCTCATGTTCGCAAAATAGCCCACCACGAAGATCAGGCCGACGAACAGGCCGATCAGGAGGTTGAGCAAATAGAACATCCAATATTCCTTGCGCCGCGAACGCCCGGTAAATTCGGCGTAGCGGCGCAGCGGCATCAGCATCCAGTGCATGATTTTCTCCCCCCGAAGAAAGCCCGGTCCTTGTCTGCCTGTTCGGCGGCAGGCGCAAGCGCGGCGTCGCGGGGGAAATGGGGGACAGCGGGAAGATGGGGATCGGCGCAGGGCCGATCAGCGGGCGACGCGTTCCAGTATCTCGACGCCGCGGGCGAGCGCGCGGCGCTCGGAATCGGCGAGCTTGTGGAGGCGGCCGATCAGCGCGTGGACGCGGCGCTCGCCGCCGCCGACGAGCAGCTGGCTGCCTTCCTGGGTGGCCATGATGCGGACGCTGCGCCGGTCGCGCGGGTCGGCGATGCGGGTGACGAGGCCGCGGCCGACGAGCGCGTCGACGATCCGGCTCATCGTCGGCGGGCGAACCTGCTCGGCCTCGGCGAGCTCGGCCAGCGAGAGCGGCCCTTCGACGACGACATAAGAGAGCGCCGACAGGCGCGGCGCGGAAAGGCCGCTGCCGTCATCCTCGCGCCGGAGCGCGCGCAGCAGCCGGATCGACGCCGAATGGAGCCGTGCCGCGACGTCCCGAGTCTGGACTTCTCCCACGCTGCTCCCCAATTAGCATTGCTAATGATTGTGCTTCTCGAATTGTTAGCATGAACCTGTGGATAAGTCGACGGGGCCAAGTGCCTGGAATCCCTCCCCATTTGGGACGGAGTACGGCTTTTTCGGAAAAGAAGGGGCCCGATTCAACCGAATCATCCACAGGCTGGCGCGCGAGTCGCGACCCGCCGAATCAGGAATGCAGCCACCAGCGCAGCGCGTAGGCCGTCGCGCCCACGACCGCCACGCCGGCCGCCCACAGGCCAACGAACCAGGCCAGCCGCTTCCACAGCGATCCCTGCGCGCCCTCGTCCACTGCGCTCCTTTCCTTTTCACCCCGCATAGCCTTTAAGCTCCGCGCGATGAAGAACGGCTCCTTCATTGCGCGGGTCGGCTACGCCCTGGCCGGCGTGCGCATGGTCTGGCGGCGCGAGAAGAGCTTTCGCATACATTGCGGCTTCGCGCTGCTGGCGATCGCGGTCGCGGCCTTGCTGCAGGTCAGCCTGGTCTGGTGGGCGATCGTCGGCCTCTGCATCGCGCTCGTCCTCGCGGTCGAGATGGTCAATGCCGCGCTCGAATATCTGATCGACCGCGTCCATCCGGAGATCCACGAGGAGATCAAGCACGCCAAGGACGCGGCGGCGGGCGGCGTGCTGCTCGCCTGCATCGGCACCGCCAGCGTCGGCGGGCTGATGATCCTGGCCTGGTGGCTCGCCCGCTGAAGAGGCGCCGATCCTCGTCAGTGGTAGCCGCCCTCCCCCACCTTCCCCCGGAACACCCAATAGGACCAGGCGGTGTAGGCGAGGATCAGCGGCACCAGGACGAGCGCGCCGACCAGCATGAAGAGCTGGCTGGAATGCGGCGCCGCCGCCTCCCAGATGCTGACGCGGCCCGGAATGACGTCGGGCCAGATCGAGATGGCGAGCCCGGCCATGGAGAGCAGGAACAGCGCCAGGGTCAGCACGAAGGGCAGCCAGTCGCGCTTGCCCGCCAGCGAGCGCCACAGGCCGAAGGCGGTCGCCGCGACGAGGAGCGGCATCGGGATGGTGACGATCAGCCCGGGCCATTCGAACCAGCGGTGGAAATATTGCGGGAGGACGTAGGGCGTATAGAGGCTGACCGCGCCGATCGCGGCGAGCAGCAGCGGCGCCAGCAAGGTCGCGTGGCGGCGGGCCCGCGCTTGCAGCGGCCCTTCGGTCTTCCAGATCAGCCAACAGGCGCCGAGCAATGCATAGCCGATGACCAGGCTCGCCCCGGTCATCAGGCTGAACGGGGTCAGCCATTCCCACCAGCCGCCGGCATAGGCCCGGCCCTCGACGGTGATGCCCTGGAGGAGGGCGCCCAATGTGATCCCTTGCGCGAAAGTCGCGACCAGCGAACCCAGGCAGAAGCCCAGGTCCCAGAACTTGCGGTGGCCGGGATCGCGCCAGCGATATTCGAAGGCGACGCCGCGGAAGATCAGCCCGAGCAGCATCGCGATCAGCGGGGCGTAGAGCGCCGGCAGCACGATCGCATAAGCGAGCGGGAAGGCGGCGAGCAGGCCGCCGCCGCCGAGCACCAGCCAGGTCTCGTTGCCGTCCCAGACCGGCGCGATCGAATTCATCGCCTGGTCGCGCTCGCTCCCCACCGGCAGGCGCGGGAAGAGCATGCCGATGCCGTGATCGAACCCGTCCATCACCACATACATCGCGACCGCGAAGGCGATGATGATTGCCCAGACGATGGTGAGGTCCATCAGCGCCCCTCCTCCCCGCCGCGGTCGACCGAGGCGGCGGGCGTGATGCCGGCGCTGCGGATCGGGCCGGCCTCCCCGGCGGGCGCGCCGGCGGCCGGCGGGTGGCGCATCAGCCGCAGGATGTAGAGCGTCCCCGCCGCGAACACGGCGAAATAGACGATGACGAAGGCGATCAGCGAGCCGGTGACGCCGGGCGCGGCGATCGGCGAGACCGCGTCGCGCGTTCGCAGCAGGCCATAAATCACCCAGGGCTGGCGCCCGACCTCGGTGGTGACCCAGCCCGCGATCACCGCGACGAAGCCCGACGGGCCCATGACCAGCGCCATCCGGTGCAGCCAGGTCCAGTCGTGCAGCTTCCCGCGCCACCGGGCGACCAGGCTCCACAGGCCGAGCGCGAACATCAGGAAGCCCAGGGCGACCATGATGCGGAACGACCAGAAGACGATCGCGACGGGCGGCTGATCCTCCAGCGCCACCGTGTCGAGCCCCCGCATCGGCGCATCGGGATCGTGCTCCAGCAGCAGCGAGCCGAGATGCGGGAGCTCGATCGGGAAACGCACGGTCTGCGCCGCCTGGTCCGGAAGGCCGAATAGGTACAGGGGGGCGCCGTGCGGATGGCTCTGGAAATGGCCCTCCATCGCCATGATCTTGACCGGCTGATGCTCGTAGGTGTTGAGCCCGTGCTGGTCGCCGGCGAAGATCTGTATGGGCGCGACCAGGGCCGCCATCCACATCGCCATCGAGAACATGGTGCGGACCTCGGGGGTCTTGCGGCCGCGGAGCAGATGCCAGGCGGCGACCCCGCCGACCGCGAGCGCGGTGGTGAGATAGGCGGCGAGCAAGGTGTGGACGAGCCGGTAGGGGAAGCTCGGATTGAAGATGATGGCGAGCCAGGAGCCGGCCGGCACGAACTGGCCGGCTTCGTTGACCGCATAGCCGGTCGGGGTCTGCATCCAGCTGTTCACCGAGAGGATCCAGAAGGCCGAGATGAAGGTGCCGACCGCGACCATCAGGGTCGCCGCGAAGTGGAGCTTACGCCCCACCTTCTCCATCCCGAACAGCATCACTCCGAGGAACCCCGCCTCGAGGAAGAAAGCGGTCAGCACCTCATAGGCCATGAGCGGCCCGATGATCGGCCCGGCTTTGTCCGAGAAGACCGACCAGTTGGTGCCGAACTGGTAGGACATGACGATGCCCGAGACGACGCCCATCGCGAAGGCGATGGCGAAGATCTTCAGCCAATATTTGAACAAAGTGAGGTAGCGCTCCTGGCCGGTCTTCAGCCAGAGCCCCTCGAGCACGGCGAGATAGGAGGCGAGCCCGATCGAGAAAGCCGGGAAGATGAAGTGGAACGAGACGGTGAACGCGAACTGCAGCCGCGCCAGCAACAATGCAATGCCGTCCGGATCGGGCATCTCGCCTCGCTCCCTCGCCTAACACCTCCCTAGCGCGACGGCGGCAAAAGTCATCCCCGCGCGGCAGCACTCTGCCGGTTGGCGCGCGCAATTATTGCTTCCGCACCCAGGCGCCGGCGCCAGAAGGGCGCGTCCGGCCAGCGGCGCTCCATCCCATAATAGAGAGCGCGGTGAAACAGATAGGCCTCCCAGACCGGCTCGAGCGAAACGGCGAAGGCGGCACCGGCCTCCGCGTCGCCCGCCAGGACGCGCGCCGCCGCCTCGCCGCCCTTCAGCCCGGTATAGAGGGCGTGGAACAGGCCCTGCGAGGAGAGCGGATCGAAGCTCATCGCGGCATCGCCGACCGCCAGCCAGCCTGCCCCGGCGGCGCTGGCCAGCCGGCCGCCATGCGCCGCGCACAGCAGCAATGGGCTCGCCGCCGACAGGTCCGCGTCGGCGACGGCCGCCGCCAGGCTGGGTGTGGCCAGCGCCCGCTCGCCAAGCCGGAGGGACGCGCCGCCGCCCCTGGCGAGATCGCTGTCGGTGTGGAAGGCGATGAGCCGGCGCCCGTCCGGCAGCGGCGCGCTGTACCACCAGCCGTCCTCGGCGCTTTCGGTATAGGTGATCGACGCCGCCTCCTCGCGCAGCGGCGCGTGCAGCCAAGCGCAGATCAGCCGGTCGGTGGTGATCGGCGCGCCGGCATGGGCCCTGAGCGGGCGCGCTCCGCGTCCGCTCGCGTCGATCAGCAGCCGCGCCGTGATTCGCGCCGGCTCCGGCCCGCCGGCCTCGATCCGCCAGCCCCCGCCGGCGCGCGCCACCTTGCCGGCGCCCGCCGGCGCGAGCAGCAGCGCGCCCTTGTCC
>JBKJZJ010000087.1:0-11527 GCA_046715355.1 Allosphingosinicella sp.
TGGGTCCCGGCCTTCGCCGGGATGACGAGGGGTGGGGAAAGAGGGACTGTCCCTATTTAACCAGCGCCTCGGCCCGCTCGGCCAGCTCCAGCCAGCGATGCTCGGCTTCGTCGCGCTCGGCCTTGGCGGCGGCGACCGCGTCGGTCAGCGCCTCGAACAGGCGCGGATCGCGCCGGTAGAGGTCGTGGTCGGAGAGCAGGGACTCATCCCGCGCGATCGCCTCGTCCAGTTCCGCGATCCGCGCGGGGAGCCGCTCATAGTCGCGTTGGTCCTTGTAGGTCAGCTTGGTGCGCCTCGGCGAATCCTTGTGCTCCCGCGAAGGCGGGAGCCCAGACTCGGCCTTCGTCTGGGCTCCTGCTTTCGCAGGAGCACGGGGCGCAGTACGCTGCCGAACCCAATCCTCATAACCCCCCGCGACGATATCCACCTTGCCCGAGCCGTCGAGCCCCAATGTGATCGTCACCGTGCGGTCGAGGAAGTCGCGGTCGTGGCTGACGATGAGGACGGTGCCTTCATAATCGGCGATCACCTCCTGCAGAAGGTCGAGCGTCTCCATGTCGAGATCGTTGGTCGGCTCGTCGAGCACCAAGAGGTTCGAGCGCCGCGCGAATTCCCGCGCCAGCAGCAGCCGCGAGCGCTCGCCGCCGGACAGGCCGCCGATCTTCGCATCGACCAGCCCCGGCTCGAACAGGAAGTCCTTCAAATAGCCCTGGACGTGCTTCTTGACCCCGCGCACTTCGATCCAGTCGCCGCCGTCCGCGAGGATTTCGCGGACGCTCTTGTCCGGATCGAGCAATTTGCGCTGCTGGTCGATCATCACGCCGGTCAGCGTCTTCGCGCGCGTGACCTTGCCCAAATCGGGTTCGATCTCGCCGGTCAGCAGCCGCAGCAAGGTCGTCTTCCCCGTCCCGTTGGCGCCGACCACGCCGATCCGGTCGCCGCGCTGGATGCGCAGCGAGAAGTCGCGGATGATCGGCCGGCCGGCATAGGATTTCGAGACGCCCTCGGCCTCGATCACCATCTTCGTGCGGACCTCGTCCGTCTGCAGCGCCAGCCGCGCCGTCCCCGCCGGCCCGAGCATCGCCGCCCGCGCGGCGCGCATCTCGTGGAGCTTGGCGAGCCGCCCCTGGTTGCGCCGCCGCCGCGCGGTCACGCCGCGCTCCAGCCAGCGCGCCTCGAGCTTCAGCCTCGCGTCGAGCCGGTCGGCGTTGCGCGCCTCCTCGGCATAGACCTGCTCGGTCCAGGCCTCGAAGCCGCCATAGCCGACCTCGTGCCGCCGCAAGGCTCCTCGGTCGAGCCACAAGGACGACCGCGTCAGCCGGGTCAGGAAGGTGCGGTCGTGGCTGATCGCGATGAACGCGCCCTTGTAGCGAGAGAGCCATTCCTCCAGCCATTCGATGCCGGCAAGGTCGAGATGGTTGGTCGGCTCGTCGAGCAGCAGCACGTCCGGGTCCAGGGCCAGAGCCCGCGCGATCGCCGCCCGCCGCCGCTCGCCCCCGGAAGCGGTCGCCGCCTCGCGGTCGAGGTCGAGCCCGATTTGGGTAGCGATCGCCTCGAGGTCGTGCGGCCTGGGCGCGTCCCGCCCCGCCATCGCGAAATCGCGCAGCGAGGCGAAGCCGGTCACCTGCGGATCCTGCTCGAGCAGCACCACCTTGATCCCGGGCTGGATGGTGCGCCGCCCCTCGTCGGTCTCGATCATCCCCGCCAGGCATTTAAGCAAAGTCGTCTTCCCCGCCCCGTTGCGCCCGATCAACGCCAGCCGGTCGCGCTCCCCGACGAACAGGTCGAGCCCCCGGAACAGCCAGCCCGAGCCTTGGACGAGGCCGAGATTTTCGTAGGCGAGGACGGGGGCGGCCATGGCGGGCCAGATAGGGACGAAAGCGCCGCGCGTCACCCCGCGGCGGGGAAAGGGACTTAACTCCCCTTTGCCTGCCGCCTCTCGATCCATTCGCGCAGCGCCTCGTCCATCCGCGTTTGCCAGCCCTCGCCGGTTTCGCGGAAACGGCCCAGCACATCGCGGGAGACGCGCAGGCTGATCATTTCCTTGGTCGGCGACTTCTGCGGGCCGCGGACGCGACGCAGCTTTTCCTGCATGCCATTCGGAAGGTCCGAAAACCGCATTGCGAGCGCGAAATCTCCATCCCGCAGCTCGCGCACTTCGCCATCCGCATCGGTCAGCGGTTCAATCGGATTGCGTTTCGCCATAACGTCGTACCTCTCGCCGGTTGGCCTTGCGCAAGCTGATCACGCGAATGCCGTCTTCGGCTTCAACATAACATACCACGTGCAGCCGTTCCCGAAGCCATCCGACAGCCAGCCATCGCGTTTCCGGATAACTGAACCGGCGGTCGACCCAGATCAGAGCCGTTTCGAAATCGAATTCCGCCGCCAGATCGAACGGCAGCTCCCGCTCGGCCGCATTGCGCTCGCTCTTCGCGGGATCGAAGCTGATTTCCACTTAAATCGTATATACACTATAGCCGGACAAAGCAAGTCGCGCCCAAACCCGCTCGCTCGAAGCGTATCAGCTGGCCGCCCAGGCTCTATTAAGGGCCAGCCTCCCAGACAAGAATCTGGATTGGCGCCCGCCTCGGCACCCCCGCCTTGAAATGTAGGATTTCATCTGGCCTAAGCTCGTCGATGAGCAGGAACCGCACGCGCCCCTCGGCAGCGCCTGAAGCCGAGCCCTTCGATCATGACGACGACCGCGACCGCCGCGCGTGCGTAGTGCGGGAGAGCGTAGCGCGCGCCCGTTCCGTTCCGGGGAGGGTGACACGCAGATGGGAGCTGTCACCTTTGTCACCTTCGCCGGGGCCGACGCCGGCCGGATGCCCAGCTTCTCCGCCCCGGCGGGCTATTCGTCCGCGAACGGCCAGACCAGGTCCACGGCCTTCTCCGCCGCCAGCCCGATGGCGAGGCCGGCGGCGACGTCGGTGGGGTAATGGGCGCTGCGCGGGATCTGGGCGAGCGCGATGAAGCCGGCGCCGGCCAGCGCCGCGCCGCGATGCTCGGGATAGTCGCGGGCGAAGGCGCGGGCGACCGCCGCCGCGCCGGCGCTGTGGCCGGAGGGGAAGCTGGTCTCTTCCTTGGCCCTGCTGCGGCCGGGCTTGATGGCGTGGCCCTTGCCGCGGCCCGTGCTGCGCGGCCGGGTCCGGTCGATGCGATGCTTGACGAAATTCTTCGCGGCGGTGGCGAGCAAATGCGACAGGACCATGCGCGCGCCCGCGCGCGCCATGCGCCCGTCACCGCGGACCAGCCCCAGCGCGAGCAGGCCGCCGGACAAAGTGAGCAGCTGCGGCTGGTCGCCAAGCTCGCTCGCCCGGAAGATGGCGCGCACCGCCATGCTCTTGCGCTTGGGCGCGACCGCCCGCAGCGCCGCCTTGTCGGCGTTGATCAGCGCCCGATGCGCTTTTGCGAGCGGCTTCTTCGCCATCTCCGCGACAACAGATGGAAGCCCAACTTGTGCCCTCCCCTAAGCAGGCGGCTCCGCGCCACGCGCGCGATTCAGCGCGAGGATGTCGAGCGCGATCGCGGCGGCGAGCGCGGCGATGGTCAGCCAGAAGCCGATTTGCGGCCGCACCTGGATCACCTCCAGCATCCGGCCCGGATCGCGCAGCGAATCCTGCGCCGGAAACTCGTTCGCGGCCCAGGCGAGGAGCCAGTCGCGGGCCAGCCGCCGGACCTCGAAGAGGATCGCATAACCGAGCAGGCCGATCGCCGCCGCAGTGGCGCCGATCGCGGTCAGCGCCGCCCGCTTACCGGCGAGAGCGAAGCCGGCGGCGAGGCCGAGCAGGATGAGCAGGATCGCGGCGAGGACGGCCGGGCGCGGCCCGGGCGCGGCGGGCGGCGCCCGGTTCAGCGCCGGCGGGATGGCGATGGCGGCCGTTCCGGTCGCCAGGTTGAAGCCGCTCGCGGCGCCGCTGCCGACCTTTTCCGACACGGTCAGGACCTGCGTCAGCGCGGTGTCGCCCGGCATCGAAGAGCAGGAGACGGTCACCCAGGGCAGAAAGAAGAACAGCAGCGCCGCGACCCGCGCCCCATTTGCGAACGACAGGAATTGCCGCTTCATCACGCGGGTCTCCAATGGCTTCACCAAAAGAAGATGCGCCCGGATTTGCGGCTCGAGTCAATCGTCAAGAAAGAGCGGGCGGAGCCGTGGCCCCGCCCGTCGCAGGTCACCAGCGGTAGCCGTAGCGATAGCGCCGGCCGCGGTCGTAGCGGTCGTAGTGGTCGTAGTCGCGATAGCCGCGCCGCGCCGCGGCGATTTCGCGCCGGCATTCGCGCAGCTCGCGGTAATATTCGCGGCGGCTGTCGGCCCGCCGCAATTCGCGCCGGCATTCGCGCTGCTCCTGGCGGACCTCGCGATTGTTGTAGCCATAGCCATAGCCGTAGCCGTAGCCGTAGCCGCCGCGGCCGCCGTAATATTGGGCATTGGCCGTGGCGGGAATGGCGACGGCGCCGATGGCCGCCGCAAGGATGAGGAAACGCATAATCGGTCACTCCCTTGGTCTTGCAGTCCATTCCAACGTGCGAATGAACGAACGGACCGTAATTGCCGTTGCATGAACCGGGCGGGAAGCGGACGTTCAGCCGGGGTTTAGGATCGTCCGCCGCGCGCGAGGACCAACGAGAAAGGGCGCCCCGTTGCCGGGACGCCCTCTTCCTCGCGATCAGGCGAAGCTGCTAGCGGCAGCGCAGGTCGCGGCGGCCGTCACTGCGGTCGATCTCGCGGCCGATGGCGCCGCCGGCGACGGCGCCGAGAACGGTGCCGAGGATGCTCGAGCGGCCATTGTCGATCGAGTTGCCGACCAGCGCGCCAACGCCGGCGCCGATGATGAGGCCGGTGGTGCCGTCATTGCGGCGGCAATAATAGCGCCCGTCGCGGCCGCGATAGATGCGGTCGTTGGCGCTCAGCCGGCGCTCGCGATAATAGCGGCCGTCCCGGTAATAATCGTCGGCATAATAGGCGCCGCCGACCGGGGGCCGATTATAATCGTAGCGGTTGTAGGTCCGCCAGTCGCGGGCGCGGGCTTGACTCAGCTCGCGGGCGCATTCGCGGCGCTCCTGGCGATATTCGCGGCGGCTGTCGGCGTTGCGCAGCTCGCGCCGGCATTCGCGCGCCTCGCGGCGCTCGTTCTGGCCCTGGCCGTAGCCCTGGGAATAGGTGGTGGGCTTGTAGGTTTGCGCGGCGGCGGGCGCCGCGAGGGGCAGGGCAAAGGCCGCCGCGGAGGCGGCGAGAATCATCTTACGCATGTCGATAGCTCCTATGGTGCAGGAATATTGAAAGAACGAAGCGCGCGACGGGAGGTTGCGTGAACGCAGAACAACCTCCGGTTCATCCCCGGTCTAGGTTTCGCCGGCGACCTCCGTGAACGGGTATTGGTCGCGGATATGGGCGTTGAAATGGCGACCCTTGCTGAACGCGGCGCGGAAGCGGTCGGCCGCCTCCAGCGGGACGTCATGGTAGAGATAGCGCCGGCCAGTGGTGAACAAGATGTCCAGCACCTGGCGGTCGGGGTCGTAGCGCGCGGCGCGGATGACGGTCGAGGGCATCGCGCGCAAGAACGCCGCGAAGAACGCTTCGTGCCGTCAGCAGCCGCGCCGGCGGCAGCCGCGCCGGCGGCAGCCAGAAGACGCTTCCGCACTAGTCATTCTCCCCACGCAACGACCGCAGCCGGATCGGACATGGCCGTCCCCGAGTCAATCGCGGCAGGCGTCCTCCATGTCGCGCTCGTGCTGGGTGGAGGGCTCGGCCGGCAGCGCAGCGGCACCCGAGCCGATGTCGGTGACGATCTCGAAGCCGCGCACCAGCGTGCGGTGGACCGGGCATTTGTCGGCGATGGCGAGCAATTTCTCCTGTTCCTCGGGCCCGAGCGGACCTTCGAAGGCGATGTGGCGGGAGAAGAGGTCGCGCGGCGGCGTGCCGTCGGCGGCGGCAGGGACGATGGAGTGGGCGGCCGCGACCGAGAAAGGCGGCAGCGCCCAGCCCTTGCGCTCTGCATAGAGCTTCAACGTCATGGCGGTGCAGGAGGCGAGCGCCGCGCAGAGCAGCTCATAGGGCGTCGGCCCGGTGCCGCCGCCGCCCGCCTCGACCGGCTCGTCGGCGATAATCGTTCCGCCCGGGACCGCGATCTCGGCCTGGAAGCGGCCTTTGCCCGTCGGGCGCGCAATCACCTCGTGACCGGAACCCTCGTCCGCAATCGCCGCCATAAGCCAGTCTCCCCGCCGCGATCATGGCACAGGCAGCGCCCCGGGGTAAGGCCGCGGCCTCGGCCTCCCGCCGACCCGGTCGGACGCGATTGTCGCTTGGCCAAGCTCACGAAATGATATATTATCACCGTCATCAGAGGCGAAATCGGAGTTTTCCACAGGTTCCTAACAATTCGGTCCCGACAATCATTAGCAATGCTAATTGAGGATCGGATGGCTCGAAAGGGAGGAAAGACGATGACCGTTTCCGGCAGAATCCCCGCCCACGCCGCGGCCAGCGGCCCGCGATCTCCCCGGATCAGCTTCACTCCACCCAAGGGCGATTTCGATCCAATCGTCGCGATCAACACCACGCCCCTGGTCGACGTGATGCTGGTGCTCCTGATCATGTTCATCATCATCATCCCCGCGGCGACCCACAAGGTGCCGCTCGATCTTCCGCAGCCGGGGCCGGCCGTCACCGCGCCGCCGCCCTCGCATCGGCTCGACATCGCCGCGAACGGCGCCCTGGCGTGGAACGGCGTCGCTCTGCCCGAAGCGGCCCTGCCCGCGCGGCTGGCGGCGATGGCCGCGGACCCGGCCCGCCCCGAGCTCCACCTCAACGCCGCCGCGGAGACGCGCTACGAGCAGGTCGACACGATCCTCGCCCAGATTCTGAGCGCAGGCATCACCAGGCTCGGCTTCGTCGACAATGCGCGCTACCGCAACGCCTTCTAGCTTTCCCGGTGCCGCTTGACGCGGCCCCGCCCGTTGCCGAAGCTCGTCCCCGGCGGGGCGCCGCGGCGGAGGGCATATGGGAGAAGGCAGGAGCAAGGGCTTGCTGGCGCTGAGCTGGCTGTGGATCGCGGCGGTCGCCGGCTACATGGCCTGGGGCGTGATCCACGAAGCGGGCCTCTCCCGCTGGCTGTCCGCATGGCAGCTCGATCAATGGGGCGCCTATTATCCTGAGCAGACGGCGTTCGTGGCCGGCTTCCTGCTCGCCGCGCCCGCTTTCTGGTACATCAGGCGGCGGGCGGCGATCGTGCGGGCGCGTGAAGGATCGGGGCCGGCCGTCGAGGCGCGGCGCATGTCCCGCACCGCCCGCAATTGCGCGCTCGCCGGCCTGGCCGCCGCTCTGGTCGGCGGCGGCGCCTTCCTGCTCTCGCAGCGCGTGCCCGACGGCACCGAGAAGGCCGCTCTCTACGACGGCGCGCGGCTCGGCAGCGAGCCCGCGCCCGCCGGCAAGGTCCGCATCGCCGGCCGGCTCGAGCCCGAGGCGCGCACCAATGTCACCGAGACCGGCGGCGTGCGCGAGCGCATCGTCCATTATGTCGGCTTCCGCCCCGACGGCGTCGCCGGGGACGCGCCGCTCGGCCTGTTCGTCGAGCGCGACGTCGACGGTCGCGAAGAGCCGCGCACGGTCCAGTATTTCCTGCCCGAGCAGACCGGCTATCTGATCGAGAATGGCGTGCCGCCGCTGGCGCTGAGCACACTCGAAAATCGGGGCGTGCGGGTGGCGCGCCCGCATTATCTGCTGAAGGCCGGCGACCTCGCCCGGCGCGAGCCTTATTATGTCGCCACGGCGGTCGGCGGCCTGCTCGCTTTGGCCTGCCTGGCCGTGGCGGGGATTGGCGGCATCCAGGCGCGGAGCCGCCGCCGCCTCGCCGAAGCGCTGGAGGCGCAGCGGCGGGCGCAAGTCTCGTGACGGAGTCGATCAAAGCCGGTTGGCGCTTTCGAGGCGGGCGCAGGCGATGGGCTCGACCAGATAGAGGCCGGCGCGGCCATCATCCGACCAGCGGATCACGCCGCGATGCTCCTCGCCGCTGTCGAAATGGAGCTTCACCGCCATGCCGGCGCGAAAGCAGCCGTCGTGGACGAAGCCGGCTCCGTGCTGGGAGAGGTTGAAGATCCGCACCGTATGCAGGCCCTTGTCGCAATAAGCGATGGCGCGGGTGGCGACGGGGAGGCGCGGCGGCCTATAGCGCGGCGCCTTTTGCTCGGCGACCAGAGTCTCGAGCAAGGCGGCGCAATCCACCGGACGGTCGAAAGCGACGCCGCAGCGCGTTCCGTCCCACCAGATTGCGCGGCCCTCGATCGCGATCGTGTCCGAAAGGTTGATCGTCAGCCGCTCGCCCGGCACGACCTGGACCTGGGTGGTCATCATCATGCCGCCGTCGGAGATGTTGCGGACCCGCCACAGCCCGACATCATGCTCGCGGCGGACCATCGCGACGCGCATCACCGTGTGGATGCGGTTTTCCTCGCGGCGATCTCCAAGGTGGACCGGGCGCTTGGGTGAATGATCCCGCAGCCTGGATTGGCGCCCGACCAGCATATCCCTCTCCTTCACGCTACCGGGACGCATCAGCCGATCTCCAAGACGACCGGTGGATGCTTCCACTAAGTGACCAAGAAACAACCTGACTCAATATTGGTTCCTCGAAGAAACCGACTGTCACGAGCCAACGTAAATCTACTGTATTGTTAGAAAATATGGTTAACGAGCATTAACCACATCTATGCGGGTTCTCGGGGGCGGCGTCAGACGGCCCCGGCAAAGAGGTCGTCGCGCCAGCAAGCGAGATCGGCCTCCGCGCGCGGCGAGGCGAGATAGCGGCTCCAGGCGGCGGCTTCGTGCGCGACCACGCCCAATTCCCAGACGCAGAAGGTCGGCCGCAGCAGCGCCGCGCCCGGATAAGCGGGCTCGAAGCGGGCGAAATCGGTCATGTCCGCGTCGCGATACCAGACCGCTTCCCACGCCTCGTTGGCGCCGCGCCAGACCGTCAGCAGCAGAAAATAGAAGTCCGCGCCGCAGCGGTGGAGAATGACGAAGCCGCGGTCCCCGTCCCCGCCGTCCCCGGCGAGCCCCGCCGCCGCCAGGCCTTCGCGGATCAGGAAGGCATGCGCCAAGCCGGCAATCGCGTCGGGAACCGGCGCGCCGGGCTTCTCCACATGGTAGAGCTTGAGCTCGCTTCCCGCCGCGCGGAGCGTCGGGCGGGGCACCGCCTCCTTCGGGTAATGGCGGTAATCGGCGGGGAGATGGATAGGCTCAGGCATGGCGAAACCCTGCTTTGTGTTCGCCATCTGTTCTAATCGATCTCGGGGGCGCGGGAAAGGGCCTCGCTCACAGCCGGCGCCGACAGGGCCTAGCGCCCACCGGCGATGATCTGGACCTGGGTGGCGTCGCCGATCCTGGTGGCGGTGACGTTGAGCGCTTCGCCCTGGCCGCGCCGGGCGGTCAGGGTCGCGGTCGCGCCCATGTCCATCTGGTTGGCGACCGAATAGCCGCCCCGGACGATCTCCCGGGCATAGAAGGCGATCACCTGCTGTGGCGTATCGGCGGTGCGGAAGCCGAGGATCCGGCCTCCTTGGCCGGCCTGGGCGGCGGTCACGTTGACGCTCTGGTTGGTCCGGGCGCCCGGATAAGGCGGGACGCCTTCGGGCCAGTTGGCGACCGCGGCGCCGCCCGAGCGGATCTCGGCGCGGACTTCGGGGGTGGAAAGCGTGATGTTGGCCGGCTGCTGGCCCGGTCCCGGCGCGGGCGGGCTCGCTCCGGCCCCCGCCTTGCCGGCGCCTTCATTGCCGCCGCCCCCGCCGCCGCAAGCGGAGAGCGCGAGAAGGGAGGCGGCGAGGATGAAGGTGGCGCGCATGATTGTTCCCCTGATGACCCGAATGCGTATGATATCGCGGCCGCGGGGCGGGGGGAAGCGTCGCCGGATCCGACCCGCAACGCTCCTCAAAAAAGCTCGGGCGCCCGCGAAGGGCGCCCGAAAGAAGGTCGGTCGGGGGCGCTCAGCGGCCCGTGTCGTTGGCCTCGATCGAGTCGGCCTGATTCTCGCCCGCGTCGCGAGTGGCCTCGGCCCTGTTCTCGTGGACCTCGGCCTGGTTTTCGCCCGAATCACGCGCCTCTTCGGCCTTGTTCTCATAGACTTCGGCCTTGTTTTCGGCCGCGTCGCGGACGCCCTGCGCATTGTTCTCGGCAGGCGTCCGGTTGCACGCGCCGAGCGCGAGCAGGCCCGTCACCGCAAGAGCTGTCGCCAGTCCCTTCATATCGAAAATCCCCTTGTTCGCGTCACGAAAGGAGCGCCCGGGCCTAAGCCCAGGCGCCCCGGAAAACCGGGAGACCTCCCAGCGTCCATCTGCAAAAAGCGCGGAGGCGGGCTTGGGTTCCCAGCCTCGCGCATTTGCGCGGGCCAGGCCGCCGAAGGCAGCGCTCAGGCGCCGCCGGTGACACGGGCTGCCTGGAGCGTGTCGGTATATTGCTGGAAGGCCGCCGCCTTGCCGTCCGCGACCCGCCAGACATGGGCGAGCTGGGCGTCGAGCCGCTTGCCGGTCGCCTTGAAGGTCCCCCGATAGCGGCCGAGCGCGACCACCGCATCGCCGGCATCGAGCAACTCGTCCGGCGCGGCCTCGAACCCGTCCCACTCCGCCCCGATCCGCGCGAACACGCCCTGGAGCACGGCCTGCGGCCCGACATAGGGATTGCCGTCCGCATAGGGAAAATTCTCGGCCTCGTTCCAGACGATATCCGGGCTCATCCGCGACAGCACCCCGGGTACGTCGCCGGCGGCGAAGGCGGCGTAGATGGCGCGGATCAGATCGACATTCTCCTGAGACATTGCGGCTTCTCCTCCCCTGCCGGCGCGCGGCGACCGGACCGCGCGACTATAAGGGCAGAAACTAGTTTTCGGCCAGAGCGGCTTTTATGCTGCAGTGCAACAAAGAGCCGCCTATATGGGTTGCTCCCGAGCGCCGCCCAATTCCGCGCGGGCTTTGGGGGGAGACGAGCATGCCAGCGATCCGACCGGGCCTTCGGCTCCGACCCAGCCGCAAGGGCACGAGCGCCTTCGCGCCCGCCAACGACCGGCTGGCCGCGCTGGCCCCGATCCGCGACAATCCGGGCGGGCTCACCGCCCGCGTCCATGTGCCGGCCGCCCTGGAAGGCCCCGCGCCGCTGGTCGTGGTGCTGCACGGCTGCACCCAGAATGCGGCGGTCTACGATCAGGGCTCGGGCTGGTCGGCGCTGGCCGACAGACATGGCTTCATCCTGCTCTTCCCCGAGCAGAACCGCGCCAACAATCCACTGCTCTGCTTCAACTGGTTCGAGGACGGCGACACGCGGCGCGGCTTGGGCGAGGCGGCGTCGATCGCCAATATGGTGGCGGCGATGCAGGAGGCGCACGATGTCGATCCAGCGCGCATATTCGTCACCGGCCTCTCGGCGGGCGGCGCTATGGCCTCGGTCATGCTCGCCACCTATCCGGAGCTGTTCGCTGGCGGCGCGATCATCGCCGGGATAGCCTATGGCTGCGCCTCGGGCGTCGTGGAGGCCTTCGAC
>JBKJZJ010000088.1:0-4361 GCA_046715355.1 Allosphingosinicella sp.
CCGCGAGGCCGACGGCCATGGTATTGATCCAGGGCGTGCGGAACTTGGGATGGACCCGCGCGAAGACCTTGGGCATCAGGCCGTCGCGCGCCATCGTGTAGAAGATGCGGGTCTGGCCGTACATCAGCACCAGGATCACCGAGGTGAGGCCGATGATCGCGCCGACCTTGATGGCCTTGGCGAACCACGCCCATTCCGGCCCGAAGGCGTCGACCGCGACCGCGACCGGATCGGGCACGTTGAGCTGGCGATAGTCGACGATCAGGGTCAGCACGATCGACACGAGGATGTAGATGACCGTGCAGGCGACCAGCGAGCCGATAATCCCGAACGGCATGTCCTTGGACGGATTCTTCGCCTCCTGGGCGGCGGTCGAGACCGCCTCGAAGCCGATATAGGCGAAGAACACGATCGAGGCGGCTCGAAGGATGCCGCTCCAGCCGAACTCGCCATCCTTTCCGGTCGCCTCGGGGATGAACGGATCCCAGTTCGGCGCGAACGTGGTCCAGTTCGTCAGGATGATGTAGCCGCCGACGAGGATAAAGGCGGTGAGCACGGTCACCTTGATGGCGACGATGATGTTGTTGACCTTGGCCGATTCCGAAACGCCGAGCATCAGCAGCCCGGCCAGGATGATGCAAATCAGGAAGGCCGGCAGGTTGAAGACCGTGGTGATCGTGGTCCCGTCCGCGAGCAACTTGGGGTAGCCCGCGGGTCCGGTCAGCTCGGGCGGCACGATGATGCCTATGTCGCCGAGCAGGCTCACCATGTAGCCCGACCAGCCCACCGAGACGACGGACGCCGCGAGGCCGTATTCGAGGAGCAGCAGCGCGCCCATCACCCAGGCTGCGAACTCGCCGATCGTGGTGTAGCTGTAGGTGTAGGCGGAGCCCGACACCGGCAGGGTCGAGGACAATTCGGCGTAACACAGGCCGGCGAAGGCGCAGACCACGCCGGCGACGACGAAGGACAGCAGCACGGCGGGACCGGCGTGGAGCGCGGCGGCGTTGCCGGTGCGCACGAAGATGCCGGCGCCGATGATGCAGCCTATGCCGAGGAAGACGAGATTCCATGGCCCGAGCGAGCGCTTGAGCTCGCTGGTTTGCGTTTCGCGTTGGATCTGGGCGACGCTTTTGCGCAGGAAAATTCGCGCCAAGAAACTCCTCGGTTTGGCATCTGCCATGGACATTCCCCTTGAGCCGGCTTTTGGTTTGGCGCGGAGCCTAGCCGCTAAATCGGGCGGGGCAAGCCTCTATTCGGCGAACCGCGCTTACCCTAGCGCGCCAGCATCGGGCCGAGCCCCCGCCCGCCGAAAACATGGACGTGGAGATGGGGGACTTCCTGGCCGCCATGGCCGCCGACATTGGCGAGCAGGCGGTAGCCCGGGGCGGCCAGCCCCCGGTCGCGCGCGACCGTGCCGACGGCGCGCACGAAGCCGGCGATCTCGGCGTCGCTCGCCCGCTCCGAGAAATCGTCCCAGGAGACGTAGGCGCCCTTGGGGATGACGAGGATATGAGTGGGCGCGAGCGGGTTGATGTCGTGGAAGGCGAGCGCATGCTCGTCCTCGTAGACGCGGTTCGCCGGGATCTCGCCGCGCAGGATGCGGGCGAAGATGTTGCTGTCGTCATAGGGCGAGGTGGCGTCGATCGGCATAGGCATCTCCCTGGTTTCGGATAGAGTGCCTTGACCGTTTTATCCACAGCGCTACCACCTGAAAACATGAGCGACGAGGCGCCCGACAGTCTGATTCCCTATGACGAGATCGTGCAGGAGGCCCTGCGCGCGGTCGTCGGGCGGGTGCTGGGCGAGGTCGAGGCGACCGGCCGGCTGCCCGGCGAGCATCATTTCTTCATCACCTTCAAGACCGGCGCCGCCGGCGTCGAAATCCCCCGCCACCTATCCGAGAAATTCCCGGACGAGATGACCATCGTCATCCAGAACCGCTTCTGGGATCTGAAGGTGCGGGGCGACGGCTTCGAGGTGGGGCTGAGCTTCAACCAGGCCCCGGCCAAGCTCGCCATCCCCTTTTCCGCGATCACCGGCTTCGTCGATCCGGCGGTCGATTTCGCGCTCCAGTTCCACGCGCGCTCGGAGGAGGGCGCGCTCGACGAGCCCGAGCGGGCGGAGAACGACCCGCCCGCGCCGGCCCCGGTCGAGGATGGCTCCAACGTGGTCTCGATCGATTTCAGCCGGAAGAAGTGACGGCATGATATGAACGCCAGCACGCGCACCGAAACCGACAGCTTCGGGCCGCTCGAGGTTCCCGGCGACTGCTATTGGGGCGCGCAGACCCAGCGCTCGACCGAGAATTTCCCGTTCGGAGCGCGCGAGCGGATGCCGGCCGAGATCGTCCACGCGCTCGGCTTCGTCAAGCAGGCGGCGGCGCGGGTCAATGCGCGCGACGGCCATCTCGATCCCAGCCTCGGCGAGGCGATCCAGCAGGCCGCCGGCGAGGTCGCCAGGGGCGAGCATGACGACCAGTTCCCGCTCGTCATCTGGCAGACCGGCTCGGGAACCCAGTCCAACATGAACGCCAACGAGGTGATCGCCGGCCGCGCCAACGAAATCCTCACCGGCAAGCGCGGCGGCAAGTCGCCGGTCCATCCCAACGACCATGTCAACCAGGGCCAGTCCTCGAACGACAGCTTCCCGACCGCGATGCACGTGGCCGCGGCGCGCGCGGTCAACCAGCGGCTGGTGCCGGCGCTGCACAATATTCACCGCCGCCTCGCCGCCCAGGCCGAGAGCTGGGACCGGATCGTCAAGATCGGCCGCACCCATCTGCAGGACGCGACCCCGCTGACCCTTGGGCAGGAATTCTCCGGCTACGCCTTCCAGATCGAATCGGGGATCGCGCGGGTCGAGGCGGTGATGCCCAGGCTATACCAGCTCGCGCAGGGCGGAACCGCGGTCGGCACCGGCCTCAACGCGCCCAAGGGCTTCGCCGAGCGGTTCGCGGCCGAGATCGCCCAGCTCACCCGGCTGCCGTTCGAGACCGCGCCCAACAAGTTCGAGGCGCTCGCCGCGCACGACACCTTGGTCGAGCTGTCGGGCGTGCTCAACGTCATCGCCGTCAGCCTCACCAAGATCGCCAACGACATCCGCCTGCTCGGCTCGGGGCCGCGCTGCGGCCTCGGCGAATTGAGGCTTCCGGAGAACGAGCCGGGCAGCTCGATCATGCCCGGCAAGGTCAATCCGACCCAGTGCGAGAGCCTGACGATGGTCGCCGCCCAGGTGATGGGCAATCATGTCGCGGTGACGATCGGCGGCCTCCAGGGCCATATGGAATTGAACGTGTTCAAGCCGCTGATCGGGGCGGCGGTGCTGCGCTCGATCGAATTGCTCAGCATCGGCATGGAGAGCTTCACCGCGCGCTGCCTCGACGAGATGGAACCCGACGAGGCCCGCATCGCCGAGCTGATGAACCGCTCGCTGATGCTGGTCACCGCGCTCGCGCCCGAAATCGGCTATGACAATGCCGCCAAGATCGCGAAGAACGCGCACGAAAAGGGCCTGACGCTCAAGCAATCGGGCATCGCGCTCGGCCTGGTCGACGAAGCGACGTTCGACCGGGTGGTGAAGCCGGAAAATATGCTGGGGCGGTAGCCACCGCTCGCTCCGCCATCCTAGCGCCCGTTCGTCATTCCAGCGAAAGCTGGAATCACTTTGCCTTTGCGGCAGCGGTGTCTGGAAAAATGGACATTCCAGCCTTCGCTGGAGTGATGGTCTCTCCTCCTCGCTCGCCCTTCAGCGCAGCTTGAAGGTCAGGCGGATGCCAATCGAGTCCAGGCCGGGATTCTGACGGCTCAGCAATTGGGCGTGGCTGGCATGGACCCAGGTCGCTTCGACCGCGACCCGCTCGCTGATCTGGAAGCCGAGGCCGAGCTCGGGCGCGAACAGCACGCGCGAGCCCAAATCCGTGCGTAACCCGTTGCGGATGCCCCGGCCCGATCGCGTGTGGACAGCGATGCCGATGCCCGGCCGCGCGAACAGCCGCCCGCCGATCCGCCAGCTGAGGCCCGCCGCGGCGAAATGAGTCCTACCGCCGGTCGCCGCCGAGACGAAGGCGTAAGGCGACGGCGCGCCGATGAAGCCGAGCCCGCGAATGCGGCCGCCGCGCCAGCCCAGCTGCAGGTCGGCGCCGTTCTCGAAGCCGCCTTTGCCGAGCGGCGTCTCGACATCGTGGACGAGCAGGCCGCCGAACAGCTCGGACGCCTCGGCGGGCGCCGCGATCAGCGTCAGCGCAGCGAATACCGCCTGTCGCATCAGACGAGGAGGCCGGCGCGGGATGAGCTGGTCCGTCACGACCGCAGCATCTCGTCGAGCTTCAGGACGGTGTTGTAGTTGCGCGCGGTGGCGGG
>JBKJZJ010000089.1:0-5113 GCA_046715355.1 Allosphingosinicella sp.
TGTCGTTCGCCCCGAGCGATGTCGTGGGGCGCTGCCCGGCCTCAGGACGCCCCTCTACTTGGCTGGGGACGAACGAACTATCTGTTTGCGCGATGCCTTTCCCCATCGCCTCCACGATCGCCGTCTCCACCACCACCGCCGTCTCCGGCGCGGTGAAGCCGAAGCGCTGCTTGTGCGCCGCCTCGAAATCCTCGCGCATATGATCCGAGACCGGCACTTCCAGGCTGGAATCGCTCCCCTCGTAGCGCAAGGCCGCCCGCCTGAGGATGTCGGGGCCTTCCACCCCCTGGCCCGCCAGCCCCGCGCGGGCTTCGGCTTCGAGTTCGGCCAGGATCGCCCCCAGCTCTCCGTCCGCCACCGAACGCTGGCGAAGCTCCACCATGTCCGCCAGCCCCATCCCATAGGCGCTGAGCACCCCCGCGAGCGGGTGGATCATCACCCGCCCGATGCCGAGCGCATCCGCCACCAGGCAGGCATGCTGCCCGCCCGCCCCGCCGAAGCATTGCAGCGTGTAGCGGGTCGCGTCGTGGCCGCGCGCGATCGAGATCTGCTTGATCGCATTGGCCATATTGTCGACCGCGATGCGGATGAAGCCTTCCGCCACCTCCGTCACTGTCTTGCCTGCTCGGTCGGCGATCTCCTTGCAGCGGGCGATGCTCGCCCCGGCGTCGATGGCCTCATCGCCGCCCGGCCCGAACACGCACGGGAAACGGTCCGGCCGGATCTTGCCGAGCACGACGTTGCAATCGGTCACCGTCAGCGGCCCGCCGCGCCGGTAGCAGGCCGGGCCCGGCACCGCGCCGGCGCTGTCCGGCCCGACCCGGAAGCGCTGCCCGTCAAAGGCGCAGACCGAGCCCCCGCCCGCGGCCACCGTGTGGATCTCCAGCATCGGCGCGCGCACGCGCACCCCGGCGACGGCGCGCTCGCTGGTCCGCTCGTAGGTCCCGGCGAAATGCGAGACGTCGGTCGAGGTGCCGCCCATGTCGAAGCCGATCACGTGATCGAAGCCCGCGCCCGCCGCCGTCCGCGCCATGCCGACGATCCCGCCCGCCGGCCCGGAGAGGATCGCGTCCTTGCCCCGGAAGCGGCCCGCGTCTGTCAGCCCGCCGTTCGACTGCATGAAGAAGAGGCGGCCCTTTCCGCTCAGCCCCGCCACGACCTTGTCCACATAGCGCCTGAGCACCGGCGACAGATAGGCATCCACCACCGCGGTGTCGCCGCGCCCGATCAGCTTGATCAGGGGCTCGACCTCGTGGCTCGCCGACACCTGGGTGAAGCCGATCTCGCGCGCCATCTCGGCCAGCGCCGCCTCGTGCGCGGTCCAGCGCCAGCCGTGCATCAGCACGATGGCGAGCGCGCGATAGCCTTCGTCGAACGCGGCCCGGAGCCCGGCCCGTGCCGCCGCCGCGTCGAGCGGGCGCAGCACGGCGCCGTCCGCGGACACCCGCTCGTCGATCTCGATCGCCGTCCCGTAGAGCGGCTCCGGCAGGACGATCTGCCGCGCGAAGATGTCGGGCCGTGCCTGGTAGCCGATCCTGAGCGCGTCGCCGAACCCGGCAGTGATCGCCAGCGCCACCTTCTCGCCCTTGCGCTCGAGCAAGGCGTTGGTGGCGACCGTCGTCCCCATCTTGACCGCGCCGATCATTCCGCCTCCCGCCTCGGCGAGGATGGCGGCGATCCCCGCCACCGCGGCGTCGTCGTAGAAGCCGGGATTGTCGGAGAGCAATTTGCGCACCACCGTCGCGCCGTCCGGAGCCCGGGCGACGATGTCGGTGAAGGTACCGCCGCGGTCGATCGAGAAGGTCCAGGCGGTCATCGCCGAGCGGTAGCATCGGCGGCGGGGAGGGAAAAGCGCGCGGGCGCGGGAACCGGGCGGGCAGCGCGGGGCTTTGTGCGCCATGACAGCGGCGTCGCCAGCGGAACCGGGCAGGAAAAAGCGCCGCAAGGGCCGCGCCCGCACGCCGCTCAGGCAATGGCGGAATGTCGCGATCGACACCTGGAACGACGCCTCCGCGGACAATCTGTCGCTGGTCGCGGCGGGGGTCGCTTTCTACACTTTCCTGGCGCTGGTTCCCTTGCTGACCGCTTTGGTGCTGAGCTACGGCCTGTTCGCCGATCCCGCCACGGTGGTCGATCATATGCGCAGCCTCACCGCGCTGCTGCCCGGCGATGCGGGCGAGATAATCGCCGATCAGCTGCGCGGCATGACGGAGGCAAGCGGCGCCAAGACCGGATTCGCCCTGCTGCTCGCGCTTGCCATCGCCGTCTATGGAGCGAGCAAGGCCGCGGGCGCGATCATGACCGCGCTCAACATCGTCTACGAGGTCGCCGAATGCCGGAGCACGTTCAGGCAAATGCTGGTCGCGCTGCTGATGACGGCCGGCGCGGTGTTCGTGCTCGTGCTCGCGGTCGCCACCATCTCGGCGCTGACCTTCCTGGGCAGCCTGCTCCCGGGCCTGGGCGGCGCGACCGAATTGCTGCTCCGGGCCCTGTTCCTGCTCGGCGCCGGCGTGGTGATCCTGCTGCTGCTCGCCTTGGTCTACCGCCACGTGCCGTGCCGGCCCGACGCGCCCTGGCGATGGATCACGCCGGGTTCGGCGCTCGCCACCATAATCTGGCTGGCGGGGACCGGGGCGTTCGGCGCCTATGTCGCGAATTTCGGCGACTATAACGCGACCTACGGCTCGCTGGGCGCGGTGATCGCCTTCCTGACCTGGCTCTATCTCACCGCTTATATCCTGCTGCTCGGCGCCGAGCTCAATTCGATCATGGACCTGGAGGTGGGGCGCCGGCGGCATCGGCGAAAGGCGGCTTGACCTTGCTTGCCGCGCGGGGCAGCGCTCGGCCATGGACGACAAGGACCCGCACAAGCACGACTCGCTCGACAAGCCCGAGCCCGACCCCGCCTGGCTGGAGGACGACGGCGCGCCGCTCGAGGAGGCCGAGCGCGCGGACGATGCGCCGCTCACCACCGCCGATTTCCACACTATCGCCCAGAAGCAGATCCTGAACGCGGTCTTTGCGGTCCTCTCCGAAACCAAGATGGATTGGGCGGTGGTCGCGCCCTTCTTCGAGGCGGCGCGCGAGGTCTGCATCGGCGACATCGAAGACAATGCCCAGATCCGCCTGCACAGCCTCACGCTCGAAGGCGAGGCCTGGGTCGAGGCGCCGGAGGCCTATATCGGCATTTCGGTCAGCGACCGGGAGGATGGCGAGGAATGGCTGTCCGACACGCGCTGGCTCTCGGAGATCGCGCTCGCCGAGGAGGATCCGGAGCAGGTCCGCGCCATCGTCGGCGCGCTCGAGCGGACGATCGCCAAGCTCAACGCCTGGCTCGCCGACAATCCGGGCGGAGCGGCACCCACCGAGTAAGGGGACAGTTACTCGTAACTGTCCCCATCCCGCGCCAGCGCGCTAGATCGCCAGCGCCTCGTCGGCCGGGATTTCGCCCATGCCGGTGTCGAGGATGCCGTCGCCGGCCATGGCGGTTTCGGCGCCCGCTCCATCGACCGGCTCGTAGGGACCGCCCATCGCGGTGGCTTCGCCGCCGGCGAGGCCGCCGGTCGGCTGGGTCCAGCCCGCCAGCGCCACGCGGACGCCGGGCTCATAGAGCTGGATGCAATTGTCGTCGCCCGGGCCCGGACGGCAGGGCGGATAATTCTGCGCGGCCGGGCGCGGCGCGATGCCGGCCGCAGCCAGCGCCTCCGGTGTCGGCGCGAGATCGAGCGGCTCTTCGGGGCCGCCCATGCCGGTCAGGCTCGCCTGCTCGACGTCCGGATCGACGGCGAGATCGAGGTCGGGATTGCCGGCCGCGACCGCTGCCGGCTCCCGGTTCACCGCGGAGGCGGTCTGAAGCTCCGCCGCGCTCTGCACGGCCGCGAAATAAGCGGGCTTGGCCACTGCCGGCGCCGCGGCGGGCGGAGTCGAGGGCGGCATTGCGAAGGCGGAGGTGCCGAGCAGGAGGGCGGCGGCCGCGAGAGGAAGCGATTTCATGTTTAGCTCCGTGCCTGTGCCGGCCGCGCATGCGCGCGCCGCCGGGCGAGTGCCCCCTCGCCGCATCGTCAGTGACTGTGTGCCTGATGAACGGCCCGCCGCTGCTTTCTATCCTTCGCGCCGCTCGGCCCGTCAGAAGTTGCCCTCGATCCGCCGCACATAGCCGCCCGGCCCGACGGCGAAGCCGGCGGCGGTCAGCCGCGCCGTGGCGGCCGGATCGGTCGGCCGGACGATAAGCTCGGCGCGCCAGCGCCCGCTCGCTTCGACCCGGATATTGACCTGCTCCATCCCCGACTGGCCGGCCAAGGGGATCAGCAAGGCGCCCTCGGCGCAGCGGACCGTGCCGCGCAGGCCGGAGGGAAGCATGATCCCGCCGACGTCGCCGGAAAAGCCGGCGCGGACCTCGCCCTCCGCGGCCTCGCAGGCGCCATTGTCGAAATGGACGGTGACGTCGCCAAGGTCGAGCGTCGTCACCGGCAGCGGCGCGAACAAGGCGCCGGTGCGCAATTGCCCGGTCAGATCGTCGAGCCCGAAGCTGTGCCGGGTGACCGTGATCGCGCCGTCGAAGCGGCCGCCGGCCGCGGCGTCGCGATGCAGCGACAGCCGCGCCCGCCCGAGGAAGAGCGGCAGCAGGTTGAGCCGCGCCTCGACGTCGCCGAGCGCCACCGGCCCGAATTGCGCTTCCCGCAATGTGCCGAACCACAAGCTGCCCTCGGCCTCGCGCGCGGCGAGGCCGCGCCCGCCGAGGTCGAACCAGCCGATCGCGGTGCGCAGCGGCAGCAGCACGACCAGCGCGACGGCCAGGGCGGCGAGGAAGAAGACCGTGCGGCGCAGGGGCAGGCGGAATTTCATCAGCGTCTCCGCGCCCGGAAGGCGGCTTCGGCGGCGAGCGTGCGGTCGCTGTTCACCCGGGCACCCAGCCGCTCGACAACCACGCCGCTCTGCTCGAGCCGCACGATCCAGGAGAACAATGCCTGCGACCGCGCCGCGTCGATCGAGACGCTCGCCCGAATCGGCCCCTGGCTCGCGATGCGGGCGCCGGTGAAGCCCGCCTCGCCCGCGGCGCGGCCGACCAGGCTGTCGACCGGCATGGCAAGCGGCGGCGCGAGCGGGCCGGCGC
>JBKJZJ010000090.1:0-8708 GCA_046715355.1 Allosphingosinicella sp.
TCCGCACACGATCGGCGATTTCGGGCCGCACAGCGTCCTGCTCGATTTCTCCCGCAATCCGGAAGACCCGGAGATCGCCTTTCTCGGCCGCGCTTTGCGCGTCGAATGCGCGCTCGACGGCGCCATCCGCCATATCAGCGAGGTGCCCGGCCGCTCCTTGCTGTCCAGGCTGACCGACCATTATCTCCAGATCATCGCCAATCGCGCGCCGATCGGCTTCGAGGCCGAGTTCGTCGGCATGCGCGGGTACAATACGCTCTATCGCGGCATCCTCATGCCTTTGTCGTCGGACGGCCAGGGGATCGATTATATCTACGGCGTGATCAACTGGAAGGAGATCGCCGACAGCGAGACCCAGGCCGAGATCGCCGACGAGGTCGATCGCGCCATCGCCGACGCGCCGGCGCCGGTCGTCATCGCCCATGCGGAAGAGTCCCCGGTCTGGGCGGACGGGCCCAATTCCAATCTTGTCGAAGCGGTTGTGACCGACGATCTCGCCGAGCCGCTGGACAAGGCGACGCTGAACCTGTGGCCGAACGACGGGCTCGGCGACCGGCTCTCCGTCGCCCGCGACAGCGCCGCCGAGGCGGCCGCCTGCGACGCGCGCGGCCGCTCCGCGCTCTACCGCGCGCTCGGCTTCGCCTACGATCTCGCGCTGGCCGCGCTGGAAGCGCCGGAGGACTATGCCGATTTGCTCGAAGATGCCGGGCTCAAGGCGCAGGCGCGCGCGCCGATGACGCCGATCGCCAAGCTCGTCTTCGGGGTCCATTACGACAAGGCCCGCCTCACCGAATTCGCCGCCGCCTTGAGCTGGGCGAAGCGCGAGGGCGTCGCCGCCGGTACGCTCGCCGCCCTGATCGAGGCGCATGAAGGCGGGCTCAAGGGCGTCGTCGCCGACGAGCGCGCGCACCGCCGCCCCGCCGCCCGGCCCGACCGCTGGGCCGAAATCCGCGCCGCGCTCCACTCGGCGCCGCCGCTCGCACGGGTCGAGCTCGAGGGCGCGGGCGAGGACGAATTCGTCCTCCTCGTCGCCCGCCGCGAAGCGCACGGCTTCGCCGTCGTCGCGCCGGTCTCCGACCAGAAGCTGGTCGCGCATGCGATCCGCAAGAGCGCCGCTTAGCTGGAAAGGGGACAGTTACTCGTAACTGTCCCTTATGCTATGACCGCCGCCGCCGGGAAGTCGACGGGAGTCCGACCATGCGTGCTGCCTTTTTTGCCCTGCTGCTGACCCCGGCCGCCCTTCCTGCGCAGCCGGCCGATACCCCGATCGTGATCGAGGTGCGCCTAAGCAATTTCGATTTCAGCCCGAGCGCGATCGCGCTTCCCGCCGGCCGGCCGGTGGTGCTGCGCCTGGTCAATGCGGGCGGCGGCGGCCACAATTTCTCGGCGCCCGAATTCTTCGCCGCCGCGCGCAATGTCTCCGGGCCGGTCCGCCGCGGCGCCGTCGAGGTGCCTGGGCGCCGGAGCATCGACGTCCGGTTGACGCCCGCGCGCGGAAGCTATCGG
Source organism: Allosphingosinicella sp. (assembly GCA_046715355.1). Lineage (GTDB taxonomy): Bacteria > Pseudomonadota > Alphaproteobacteria > Sphingomonadales > Sphingomonadaceae > Allosphingosinicella. Next base: position 1,507 of record JBKJZJ010000090.1, read on the forward strand.
CTGAAATGCACCCATACGCTCCACTCGACGTTCGGCATGAACGGGCGGATTACCGTTGAGTAGCCCCAGCGGAATAGTCAGCGTCGGACGGTGACATCGTTGTCATTGCCCCGGACCATATTTCCTATCGCACCCGTCCCGGACACATTCTGTACCATGGCCTCGTCGGAAGCTTTGATGCGGCTCACGAGATCCTGAAGCTCGGAGTGCAATTCCGGCTCGGATTCGAGTTGCTTCGCGATCTGCTTGCGAAGGTCGGCCTGATTGTCAGCTGATTGTGGATCAGATTCGAGGTCGCCCAGCGCGTCCTTTGCGCGGCCTGTGAGCTTCTCCCGGAGCCAGGTCAGCAGGCGGCCGCCCCCTTCAACAGCCTTCTCACCCAGCGTAGTTGCCGCACTGTCCGCGGCCGATGCGAGGTATGGAGCTAGGGCCGCGACCGCGGCTGCTGCCAACTCAATGCTCATGCCTCCACTCCTTGTATTCCCAGTAAGTGACTAGTCTCTTGCACCAAAATTCCATCTGGCTCATAGTTGTTGCGTAAGCATCGTCGCAAATAGTCGTTCATAACGGCAGCCATTACGGATTTAAATCTAACGGGCGATGTCTCAAATGCACCGCAAATCACCCGAATTGCTCTTTCATCGTATTTCAAACCGTCCATGGTGTTTCCAATGCCTTCAGAATAGTCCGCCGCAGTTGAGAGCGTATTTGCAAGGTGGCCCGCGAATGCTCCCGGGTGAAGTGCGCAAAGTTGTTCGTAATACGCAGCCGCTTCCCGAACTGCCTCTAGCGCCGCGTCGTAGCTCCCCGTCTCATGGAGCACGCTCCCGTAGTTGATAAGGGCCATCGCCAGTTCGGACCGATAAGCATCGGGATGAAGCACCGCGAATTCACGATAGATCTCCATAGCTTCGGCAATCGCAGCGAGCGCCTCAGCCCCGTGCCGCAACATGGCCAGCCGCGTGGCCAAGTTGACGAGGGAGCCGGCGAGGTCGGGCCTATGCTCCGAGCGATTCCGCGCTAGTTCACGATAGAGGTTAGCTACTTGCCGTGAGGCCTCCAATGCCTCCTCATGGCGACCGAGGAGGGACAGCGAATTTGCGAAGCTATTCAAAGACATGGCATGCAAGTCGCCAACGTGATCCCCTCCACCGGGACGCAACTTTGTGCTAATCTCCACAGCTTCGGCTGTTGCACTAAGGGCGGGATGCAGTTTCCCGAGGCTCTGTAAATGGTTGCCCACGTTAATCAGCGAGATAGCCAGGTTCATAGCTAGAATTGTATCTCCGTCAACTTGGAGAGCGCGGTAAATCGCCACTGCCTCGTCGGCAGCCTCAAGAGCTTCTTGATTGAGGCCTAAAGAAACAAGTCTCGCGCTGTAGTTATTTAGCTCGCCCGCCAAGAGGTGAAGTTTACTGGGATCTCTCTTACACAACTGCCGACATACGCCGACGAGTATTTTCTGCATAGACAGACTGTACCGCCTTAGCGCAACGGAGTGCTCTGGCAGCGCCTGGATAATCTCTACAATGTGCCCGATATTTTCGATCTTGGTGGCAAGCATGCGCAGCCAGCGCAAGCTGGAATGTTCTGGATCGAAACCAGCGAAATCCTGGGCGATGCGGACTAAAGTCGAAATGACGGCACGGCCATCGCGGCGCCAGGCGCGTTCGATGGTCTCCATCTGGCTTCCTTCGGATAGTCGCTGTTCTAGTTCGGCCAAGACGAACATCTCACCGATCAAATCCGGTCGGATTGCATCTATGCGGCTTCCGCCTGGCGCTCGTATTGCGTCACCAATGCGTGTCGCCAAGGCTTCGTCGGCCAAGGGTGAAGGAAATCCCAGCGCAATTCGCTCGGCGCGAATGAGGTCTCCGGCATGCTCGAACGCGCAACCTCCTTGCAGGGTTATGCAAGCTGCGACGTGATTGACCAGTTGCGGATCGGCCGCGAAGCCCCAACTATGAGCAAGTCGCTGGAGCCGACTTCGTTCAGTTGCCACTATACGCTTGGCTAACTCGCCTCGGTCGAGCGCTAAGGCAGACGCAAGGCCCTCTCGCACCGCCACGAGCCCGGCCATTGCAAGATAAAGGGGCTCCTTTTCAATTTCGTTTCCCCTTAGGCGACGGTCTAGTTCCGGGTTCGCACCCGGGGGTGGGAGGAGAACCGCGGGACGACCAAGGATTGTGGCCGCCTGCAATATCACCTGATTGATGATTGCGCGACGCTGGCTGTCCTGGGGAATCGGTCGCAGACGTAAGGGCTCAACCGAGTTCAGCAGAGTTTCTGGACCTCGCGCGGACATGCTGTTTCCACTGATCAGCGAGTTCCACCAGCCAGCGGCTGGTTCGGCATTGCGCTCGAGCAGGAGAAGGCGAAGTGGCGAGATGTCCGCCCGAGACATCAGGACTGCGAGCTCCGCGAGCCAGGAACGAAGAACCCCCTGGGATGCAGCGGCATAGTCCACGACAATGAGCGTCGGCTTCTCCCAGCGCCAATCACCGAGATTCTGGCTCTGGTGAAAGCGCGTGAGTTCGGCGTCCGACGCGAACCCTGACGTCCAGCCTCTCGCTTCCGCCCATTCACACAGATCGATTGCGAGTCGAGTCTTACCCGCTCCGCCACGCCCCGAGACACACCAGAAGGAAATCCAGTCGGGAGCCTCAAGCCATTTGCTTAGTTGGGCCAGCTCTTGGTCGCGCCCAACCAAGTCAATCGCACGATTCTCGGTAATGAGAAGGTCGAGCTCCACTCGTCCGGTGTCGTCTAACTCCCGCCACACCGAACGCCTGCGATGGCGTTGTGCTAACGCCAACCGCGCCTCGCCTCGTTGGATCGTTACAATGTTGCGGTCGCCGTCAACGATTACGCTGATGGCATTGTCGCCGCTCACAGATGATTGGCTCATAGCGAAAGTCTACACCGCATTAACGCGTCCCAACAGACTCAGAAGCTACCAGGATCGCGACTGTAGGTCTGCGGCTTCCGCGAGCCTTGCCGCCACCGCGGGGCCGGGTCTATAGGCCCCCGCACAGCCGGGCGCGCGACGCCTGAATCCCGGGAGCGCCTTTATGAAAGCGGACAGCATGGTAGCGGGGGATGCCGCTCACCAGGGCCTGCTGGACACACTCGCCGCCTCGCTGTGCGGCGGCGCCCTGCCTGGGGAGCTCAAGGATTTCAGCGCCGAGGATTGCCGCGCGGCCGCGGCCTTCCTGGCCGGCTGCGTCAGCCGCCGCCCGGCCGGCGTCGCCGTCGTCCGGCTCGAATCGACCGGCACCAGCCTCGGCCACCGGCGGATGCGGATCGGCATCGCCAATGACGACATGCCTTTCCTGGTCGATTCGGTCGGCCAGGCGATCGCGGCGCGAGGCCTCATCATCCATCGCCTGCTGCACCCTGTGGTCTGCGTCACCCGCGACGAAAAGGGCCTCCTGACCGAGGTCGAGCCGCTCTGCGAGGACAAGAGCCGGCGCGAATCGCTCATGTATATCGAGGTCGACCGCGCCGACGCGAAGGGCCGCGCCGCGCTGGGGGCCGAGCTGCAGCGCGTCCTCGCCGACGTGCGCGCCGCGGTCACCGACTGGCGCATCATGCAGGCCAATATGCATGCCCAGGCCGACCTGGTCCGCGATCCCGAGGGCAGGGCCCTGCTCCACTGGCTCGCGGACGGCGCGATGACCCTGCTGGGTTACGAGGTCGAGCGGCCCGGCGAGCCGGCGTCCGGGGGCCTTGGCATCATGCGGCTCTCCGACGACCCGACCGACGAGGGCGGCAGCGAGGGCGCGATCCGCTATTTCGAGCAGGGCGGCCAGGAGCCGCTCATCGCCAAGGCCGATCTGCGCTCGCCGGTCCATCGCCGGGTGCCGCTCGACCTCATCGTCGTTCCGCTGCGCGAGAAGGGCAAGATCACCGGAATCGGCGTTCATGCCGGCCTGTGGACCAGCCAGGCGCTGACCGTGCCGATCGAGGAGGTGCCGGTGCTGCGCCGCCAGCTCGCGGAGCTCGAGAAGGACTTCGGCTTCGAGCCCAGCGGCCATAGCGGCAAGGCGCTGCGCCACGCCCTGGCGTCGCTGCCGCGCGACCTGCTGGTCAATTTGCGGCCGGAGGCGGTCAAGGATCTCGCCGCCACCGCCATCTCGCTGGCCGATCGGCCGCGGCCGACCCTGCACCTCGTCCGCTCGATCCTGATGGGTCATTTGTTCGCCTTCGTCTGGCTGCCGCGCGACGAGCTGACGACGCGGCGCCGGGTCGCGATCGGCGAGATGATCGAGCAGGCCGCCGAGGGCCAGATCACCAACTGGTCGGTCGACCTCGGCGACGGGGACCTCGCCGTGGTCCGCTACACGCTCAACATCGACGCCAAGCGACCGACACCCGACGTCAAGGCGCTCGACAAGAGGCTCGACGCGATGGTGCGCGGCTGGGAGCCGAGCGTCGAGGAGGCGCTGGGCGTGATCGTCGGGCCGGCGCGGGCGACCCGGCTCGCGCTCACCTATCTCGATCAATTCCCGGAAGGCTACAGGATCCGCACCGGCGCCGAGGATGCGGCGAGGGACGTGGTCTGCCTGTCGGGCCTCGAGGATCAGGCCGCGCGCGACGTGCGCCTGTTCCGCCGCGACACGGACGCCGACGACCGGCTCCATCTCAAGACCTACCGGGTCGGCGCGATCATCCCCTTGTCGGAGGCGGTGCCGGTGTTCGAGAATTTCGGCTTCCGCGTGCTCGACGAGGTGCCGACTCCGGTGGGCCGCGCCGGCTCCACCGGCTATGTCCACGATTTCGACCTGCAAATGCCGGGCGATGGCGACGCCTCGGCTGTGCTGAAGCGGGCCGCATTGGTCGAACGCGCGCTCGCCGACGTGCTCGAGGGCAAAGCCGAGAACGACCCGTTCAACCAGCTGATCGTTTCGGCCCGGCTCGAGCCGCGCGAGGTGATGCTGTTCCGCGCCTGGTTCCGCTATTTGCGGCAGACCGGCCTTTCCTATTCGCTGGTCACCGTGGTCGACGCGCTGCGCCGCGCGCCCGATGTCACCAAGGGCCTGATCGCGCTCTTCGACGCGATGCACGATCCGGCGCTCGCCGGCTCCCGCGACGAGGCGGTCAAGGTGGCCGAGAAGAAGATCGACAAGGGCCTCGCGAGCGTCGCGGCGATCGACGAGGACCGCATCCTGCGCCTGATCCGCGGCGTGATCCAGGCGACGTTGCGCACCAACGCGTTCGCGCCGTCGGGCGCCGAAGCGCTCGCCTTCAAGCTCGAATCCGCGCGCGTGCCGGGCCTGCCCGCGCCGGTGCCGTGGCGCGAGATCTGGGTCTATTCGCACCGGATCGAGGGCATCCACCTGCGCGGCGGCCCGATCGCGCGCGGGGGCCTCAGATGGTCCGACCGGCGCGACGATTTCCGCACCGAAGTGCTCGGCCTGATGAAGGCGCAGGTGGTCAAGAATGCGGTGATCGTGCCGACCGGCGCCAAGGGCGGCTTCTATCCCAAGCAATTGCCGCCCGCCGCCAATCGCGACGCCTGGCTCGCCGAGGGGACGGAGAGCTACCGGACCTTCATCCGCGCCTTGCTCTCGGTCACCGACAATATCCTCGGCAACAAGGTGGTCCACCCCGAGGGCGTCACCATCCACGACGGCGAGGACCCCTATTTCGTCGTCGCCGCCGACAAGGGCACCGCGACCTTCTCCGACGTCGCCAACGAGATTGCGATATCGCGCGGCTTCTGGCTCGGCGACGCCTTCGCCAGCGGCGGCTCCAACGGCTACGACCACAAGGCGATGGGAATCACCGCCAAGGGCGCCTGGGTCTCGGTCCAGCGCCATTTCCGCGAAATGGGGGTCGACGTCCAGAAGCAGCCGATCCGCGTCGCCGGCGTCGGCGACATGTCGGGCGACGTGTTCGGCAACGGCATGCTGCTTTCGAAGGCGCTGAAGCTGGTCGCCGCGTTCGACCACCGCCACATCTTCCTCGATCCCGATCCCGATCCGGCCAGGAGCTGGAAGGAGCGCAAGCGGATGTTCGGCCTCGCCCGCTCCTCCTGGGCCGATTACGACAAGAGCCTGATCTCCAGGGGCGGCGGCGTCTTCCCGCGCAGCCAGAAATCGATCCCGCTTTCCGCCGAGGTGCGCGAGATGCTCGGCATCGAGGCCGGGGCGGTCGAGCCCGCGGCGCTGATCGGCGCCATCCTGCTCGCCGAGGTCGACCTCTTGTGGTTCGGCGGCATCGGCACCTACGTCAAGGCCAAGGGCGAGAGCCACGCCGAGGTCGGCGACCCCTCCAACGACGCGATCCGCGTCAACGCCGCCGACTTGCGCGTCAAGGCGGTCGGCGAGGGCGCCAATCTCGGCATCACCCAGGCCGCCCGCATCGAGTTCGACCGCCATGGCGGCCGCATCAATACCGACTTCATCGACAATAGCGCGGGCGTCGATTGCTCGGACAATGAGGTCAACATCAAGATCCCGCTGAACCGGGAGATGGCCGAGGGCAGGCTCGCGCTCGAGGAACGCAATATTCTCCTCGCCGAGATGACCGAGGAGGTCGGCGCGCTCGTGCTCGAGGACAACCGCCTGCAGACCCTGGCGCTGTCGATCGCCGAGCGGGGCGGCGCGCGGGCGCTGCCGCAGCTGGTGCGGGTGATCGAGATCCTCGAGGAGAGCGGCAAGCTGAACCGCGCGGTCGAGGGGCTCGACAGCAACGAGGAGCTGCTCCGCCGCGCCCAGCAGAATCTCGGCCTGACCCGGCCCGAGCTGGCGGTGCTGCTCTCCACCGCCAAGATGCGCCTGCAGGCGGCGGTCGAGATGGCGAAGTTCACCGACGATCCGACCCTCGCCCCCGAATTGTGCAACGCCTTTCCGGCGGCGATGCGCGAGCGGCACGGCGACGCGATCCGCGCGCATCGCCTGAAGAAGGAGATCATCGCCACCAAGGTGGCCAACCGTTTCGTCAACCGGCTCGGCATCATCGCGCCCTTCGCGCTGACCGAGGAGGAGGGCGCCGCCTTCGGCCAGGCCGCCGCGGCCTTCCTCGCCGCCGAGCGGCTGTTCCACATGAAGGAGCTCTGGCACGAGCTGGACCATGCCGATCTGCCCGAGCAGGTTCGCCTGGCCCTGTTCGAGCAGGCCTCGACCGGCCTCCAGCTCCACATCGCCGATCTGCTCCGCTGCACCTCGCCGGACCTCGATCCTGGCGCCCTGGTGGCC
>JBKJZJ010000091.1:0-11791 GCA_046715355.1 Allosphingosinicella sp.
CGGTCACCCTGCACACCAAGATCACCAGCCGCGTCCCGCAGACCGACGAGGACGGCAAGGCCTATATGAAGCGGGTCGAGACCACGCCGGGCCGGATGCTGCTCGGCGAGACGCTGCCGCAGAGCCACAAGGTGCCGTTCGAGACCGTCAACCGCCTCCTCACCAAGAAGGAGATCGCCGACGTCATCGACATCGTCTACCGCCATACCGGCCAGAAGGAGACCGTGCTGTTCGCCGACGCGATCATGGGATTGGGCTTCCGCCACGCCTTCAAGGCCGGCATCTCGTTCGGCAAGGACGACATGATCATCCCGCACGAGAAGGTGGCGATGGTCGACGAGACCCGCGCGCTCGTCAAGGATTACGAGCAGCAATATCAGGACGGCCTGATCACCCAGCAGGAGAAGTACAACAAGGTGATCGACGCCTGGAGCCGCTGCGGCGACCAGGTCGCCAACGCGATGATGGAGAAGATCAAGGCGCAGCCGATCGGCGCCGACGGCCGCATGGCGCCGATCAACTCGATCTACATGATGGCCCATTCGGGCGCCCGCGGCAGCCAGGCGCAGATGAAGCAGCTCGCCGGTATGCGGGGGTTGATGGCGAAGCCTTCAGGGGAAATCATCGAGACGCCGATCATCTCGAACTTCAAGGAAGGCCTCACCGTCCTTGAATATTTCAACTCCACCCACGGCGCCCGCAAGGGCCTCGCGGACACCGCGCTGAAGACCGCCAATTCGGGCTATCTCACCCGCCGCCTGGTCGACGTTTCGCAGGATTGCGTCGTCGTCGAGGAGGATTGCGGGACCGAGAACAGCCTCGACATGCGCGCCATCGTCCAGGGCGGCGCGATGATCGCCTCATTGGGCGAGCGCATCCTGGGCCGGACGCCTGCCGAGGACGTGGTCGACGCCAAGACCGGCGACACGATCGTCAAGGAGGGCGAGCTGATCGACGAGGCGGCCGCGCTCAAGATCGACGAGATCGGCATCCAGTCGGTGCACATCCGCTCGCCGCTGGTCTGCGAGAGCGAGCACGGCGTCTGCGGCAAATGCTACGGGCGCGACCTCGCCCGCGGCACGCCGGTCAATATCGGCGAGGCCGTTGGAGTTATAGCAGCGCAGTCGATCGGCGAGCCGGGCACGCAGCTCACCATGCGCACCTTCCACATCGGAGGCGCCGCCCAGCTCAACGAGACGTCGAGCCTTGAAGCGGTGGCGGACGGCAATGTCGAGTTCCGCGACCTGCCGACCATCATGGACGCCCGCGGGCGCCGGGTGGCGATGTCGCGCTCGGGCGAGATCGCGATCGTCGACATGGACGGCCGCGAGCGTTCGACCCACCGCATCCCTTATGGCGCGCACCTGATGTGCGACGACGGCCATATCGCTTCGAAGGGCGACCGGATCGCGGAATGGGATCCCTTCATGATGCCGGTGATCACCGAAAAGGGCGGCACCGTGAAGTTCCAGGACATGATCGAGGGCAAGACGCTCACCGAGCAGACCGACGAGGCGACCGGTATCGCCCAGCGCGTCGTCACCGAGTTCCGCGCCTCGGCGCGGAGCAAGGAGGACCTTCGTCCCCGCATCACCCTGCTGGACGAGGATTCGGGCGAGGCGGCCCGCTACATGCTCTCGCCGGGCGCGATGCTCTCGGTCGAGGACGGCCAGCGCGTCGAGGCCGGCGAGGTGCTCGCCCGCGTCTCCCGCGAGGCGGCCAAGACCCGCGACATCACCGGCGGCCTGCCGCGGGTGGCGGAGCTGTTCGAGGCGCGCAAGCCCAAGGAGAATGCGATCATCGCCAAGGTCTCCGGCCGGATCGCCTTCGGCAAGGATTATAAGGCCAAGCGCAAGATCGCGATCGTCCCCGACGAGGGCGGCGAGCCGGTCGAATATCTGATCCCCAAGTCGAAGGTGATCGACGTCCAGGAGGGCGATTTCGTCAAGCGCGGCGACAACCTCATCGGCGGCTCCCCGGATCCGCACGACATCCTCGAGGTGCTCGGCGTCAAGGCGCTGGCGGAGTATCTCGTCTCCGAAATCCAGGAGGTCTACCGGCTGCAGGGCGTCAAGATCAACGACAAGCATATCGAGGTGATCGTCCGCCAGATGCTGCAGAAGGTGGAGATCACCGAGAGCGGCGATTCGACCTTCCTGGTCGGCGAGCAGATCGACCGCCAGGAGATGAACGAGGCCAATGCCAGGCTGAAGGCGATGTCCGGCAAGAAGAAGCCCGCCGAGGGCAAGCCGGTGCTGCTCGGCATCACCAAGGCGAGCCTGCAGACCCGCAGCTTCATCTCGGCGGCCTCGTTCCAGGAGACCACCCGCGTGCTCACCGAAGCCTCGGTGCAGGGCAAGATCGACGACCTGGAGGGGCTCAAGGAGAATGTCATCGTCGGCCGGCTGATCCCGGCGGGCACCGGCGCCGGCATGAAGCGGCTCAGGATCGCCGCCTCCTCGCGCGACGCCGCCCTTCGGGCGCAGCACCGCTCGATCCAGGAGGCCCTGATCGCGGCCAATTCGGCGGAGGAGGAGCATGCGGCGGAGCTGGCCCAGGGTCCGGAAGCCGCGACCCATTCGGATCCGCTCGAGGCGGTGACCACCAGCGGTCACGGAACCGACGCCGATGCGGGCGACTATCTGCAGGCCGAGACCACCGAAGGCGGCAAGGCCTGAGGCGGAACAAGGCAAAAGCCCCGCCGGTTTTGTGCCGGCGGGGCGTTTGTCTGGGAGAATAGGCTATGGCGAGAAACCGCGTCATCCCGGCGAAGGGGCACCCCGCAAAGTACGACTTTGCGGGGACCCCGAAGGCCGGGATCTCCCTGCCCTTCAGGCGCGGAGTGCGAGCCGAGGCCCCGGCCTTCGCCGGGGTGACGAGGCGGACCCGCGCTTTGCCATCGCCGGCCGAACTGCCTATCGGCCCGGACATGCACGTCTCCGACCTGCGCGTCGCCCTGTTCAGCGGCAATTACAATTATGTCCGCGACGGCGCCAACCAGGCGCAGAACCGGCTCGCCGACTATCTGCTGCGCCAGGGGGCGGCGGTGCGCGTCTATTCGCCGACGGCTCACACGCCCGCCTTCGAGCCCAAGGGCGATCTCGTCTCTTTGCCCTCGCTGCCGATCCCGCGCCGCTCCGAATATAAGATCGGGCTCGCCATTCCACCCGGCGTGAAGCGCGACCTGGAGGAATTCGAACCCAATATCGTCCATGTCTGCAGCCCTGACATTACCGGCCATCGCGCCGTCAGCCTGGCGCGCAAATGGGATTTGCCGGTGATCGCCTCGGTCCACACCCGCTTCGAGACCTATCCGCGCTATTACGGCATGGCGTTCCTGGAGCCGGTGCTGCTGGCGGCGCTGCGCCGCTTCTACCGCCGCTGCGACGCCATCTTCGCGCCGTCGGACTCGATGGCGCAGCTGCTCCGCGACCAGCGGATGAACAACGATGTCGGCATCTGGTCGCGCGGCATCGACCGGGACATTTTCCATCCCGGCCAGCGCGACCTCGCCTGGCGACGGAGCCTGGGCATAGGCGACGACGAGCCCGCGATCGGCTTCGTCGGCCGGCTGGTGATGGAGAAGGGGCTCGACGTCTTCTCCGAGACGATCGACCGGCTGGCGCGGCGCGGGGTCCGCCACAGGGTGCTGGTGGTCGGCGACGGGCCGGCGCGCGACTGGTTCGAGAAAAGGCTGCCGGACGCGGTCTTCGCGGGCTTCCAGGCCGGCGCCGATCTCGGGCGCGCGGTCGCCTCCATGGATCTGCTGTTCAACCCGTCAGTGACCGAGACGTTCGGCAACGTCACCCTGGAGGCGATGGCCGCGGGCCTGCCGGTGGTCGCGGCGAGCGCGACCGGCAGCCAGAGCCTGGTCGCCGACGGCGTCACCGGGCGGCTGGTGCGGCCCGGCGCCTGCGACCTGTTTTGCGAGGCGCTGTCCCAGTATTGCACCGACGAGGAGGCGCGCGAGGCGGCCGGCGCGGCGGGTTTCGAAGCCAGCCAGCGCTACGGCTGGGACGCGGTCAACGGCGAGCTCGCGGACGCCTATCTGCGCGTCATCCGCCAGCACAATGAAGGCGGCCGCCAGCGCCGGAGCCCGGTGCCCTAAATGGGACAGTATATATTTATCGGGCCCGGCTGGACAAATTCACCCGATCATCGCTGCGATAAATATATACTGTCCCCATTTTCTCATTTCAGCCTTTCGATCTTCTGCGCCGCCTCATCGAGGATGGCGGCGATTTCGTGCAGGCGGGCCTCGTCCATATCCTCGCGGGTGGCGCGGTGCCAGAGCGCCGAAAGCAAATTGCCGACCGCGCGCTTGATCGGCGCGCCGCCCGCCTTGCGCTGGTCGCTGCCGGCCTCTTCGAGCCGCTCGAGCAAGGCCGCGACCTCGTCGGCCTTCTCCGCCAGATGGGCCTCGCCCTCGGCGGTGACCTGGAAGGCCTTGCGCGACCCCTCGCCCTTGGCCTCCTCGATCAGGCCCATGTCCTGCAGCATGGTCAGCGTCGGATAGACGATGCCCGGGCTCGGCGCATAGACGCCGTGGGTCAGCTCCTCGATCGCGCGGATCAGGTCGTAGCCGTGGCGCGGCTGATCGGCGATCAGCTTCAGGAGGACGAGCCTGAGCTCGCCGGCATCGAACATGCGCCGGCGGCCGCGGCCGCGGCCCCAGCCGCCTCCGCCCCATTCGTCGCCGCCCCAGCCCTGGCCCCAGCCGCCGCGGCCTCCGCCGCGTCCGAACGCCATCGCGACCAGGCCCTCGTGAAAGCCGAAGCCGCGCTCGCCGCAGCCATGCATTCTGAATCTGCCCATGAGGGAGAACTCCTGTCTAAGATTGGTTGAGATATATCTTTTGAGCCAGGCCCAGTCAAGATATATCTTTATGTTTCTTCCAGACAAGAAAAAGGCGGCCGCCGAAGCGACCGCCGATGTGAACGTCGTCGGATTCAAGCCCCCTCGAGGGGAGGGTTGGGAGGGGGTGTCGGGCGCCGGAGAACATTCTCCACCACCGAACCCCCTCACCCTAACCCTCTCCCCGCAGGGGAGAGGGAATTGAGCTCAGCCTTCGGCTTTTTCCGTCTCGGGATTCGCCGCCTCGACCTTGGCGGCGGCGGCTTCGGCCTTGGCCTTGTCGAGGTGGCGGGTGTCGCGGCGCTCGGCGATGCGGGCCGACTTGCCGGTGCGGCCGCGCAGATAATAGAGCTTGGCGCGGCGGACGGCGCCGCGGCGCACGACCTCGATCGAATCGACGTTGGGCGAATAAAGCGGGAAGACGCGCTCGACCCCCTCGCCGAAGCTGATCTTGCGGACCGTGAAGGAGCTGCCGAGGCCGCGATTGGCCCGGGCGATGCAGACGCCTTCGAAATTCTGGATGCGGGTGCGCTCGCCCTCGACGACCTTGACGCCGACCCGCAAGGTATCGCCCGGGCGGAATTCGGGGATGGTCTTGGATTGGCTGAACTGCTCGATGGCCTCGGCCTCGAGCTGCTGGATGAGGTTCATCTCATTCGTCCTTGTTCTTCTTCGCCTGCGCGCCAGAGGGCGATGGCCTTCGCGCGTCCCCGTGACGCTCGATCAGGTCCGGCCGCCTTAGCCGTGTCTCGTCTTCCGCCCGGCGTTTCCGCCAAGCCGCGATCTTCGCGTGATCCCCCGATCGCAGCACTTCGGGGATCGCGCGCCCTTCCCACTCTTGAGGTCGGGTATATTGAGGGTATTCGAGAAGACCGCTTTCGAAGCTCTCCTCCTCACCGCTCGAAGGGGCGCCCATTACCCCGTCAAGCAGCCGAACGCAAGCGTCGAGCAGGGCGATGGCGGCGGGCTCGCCGCCCGACAGCACATAGTCGCCGACCGAGACGGGGATTATGGGGCGGGCCTCGAACAGCCGCTCGTCAATGCCCTCGAAGCGGCCACACAGGATCGAGACGCCGGGGCCGGCGGCGAGGCCGCGGACCAGCGCCTGGGTGAGCGGGGCGCCGCGCGGCGACATGGCGAGCTTGGGCCGGTCGTCGGCGATGCTGTCGAGCGCGGCGGCGAGCACGTCGGCGCGCATCACCATCCCCGCCCCGCCGCCGGCCGGCCTATCGTCCACCGAGCGATGCTTATCGGTCGCGAAATCGCGGATCTGGACGGTGTTCAGGCTCCAGATGCCCTTGGCGAGGGAGCGGCCAGCCAGGCTGACGCCCAAGGGGCCCGGGAACATCTCCGGATAGAGTGTCAGGATGGTGGCGGACCAGATCAGGGCTTCATCCAGTTCTCGACCTTAAGGTCCGCCAGTTGGCGAAAATGTCGAACGTTATCGGTCACAAGGGTCAGGCCCTTCGAAAGCGCATGCGCCGCGATCAGCTGGTCGAAGCTGCCGCGTCTGAACGGCAGCGAGGCATAGGCTTCGGCGGCCGCCAGATCGAAGTCCAGGACCGACACTTCTTCAAGAAAAACCTGCAATCTATCAAGCGGCGGCGGCTTGCCCCGCACCGAGCCGAAAACAATCTCGGCAAAGGCGACGGCCGAGGTGACCATGTCTCCCTCGTCGCAAGCCGCCATTCGCCGGCGCAACGATTCACCCATTCCGAGAGAAGCGGCGATGACGATATTGGAATCGAGCAGAAATTTCACGGTTGGCGATCGAGGCGCTCGCGCCAGGTCGGATCCTCCCACAAAAGTGGTCGGTGCTCGAACAGCCGATCTTCGTCCTTGATGAGTTGCATGCCGGACCCGGCGGCGCATCCCCAAACCTTGTCGATATCGAACTTGCGCCTGTTCCCCTGAACCGGCTCCACCACGTAGCGCCCGCGCTCCTCGCGCACCCGCACCTCGGTGCCCGGCTTTACGCCGAACGATGCCGGGAGGCGGACGGCAACGGAGTTGCCGGACTTGAAGGTCTTGGTCACCTTGCTCACCAGAGCATATATACAGCCTGTATATACGGAGTGCAAGGCAGCCAAGTCATTGCGCTTGACCGGGCTCCACCCGCAGCCTCAGCGCCTGGATGGTGGGCGGGTTGGTCGGGGCGAGGAGCAGGGCGCCCTGGAGGCGGCCGCGTTCGCAGGTCCAGGTGAAGAGGCCGGAGAGCGCGCCGGTGGCGGTGATCGGGGCGTCGGTGCGGCAGGCGCCGGTCTGCGCCTTCAATCGGGCGAATTCGGCCGCCCAGTGGAAGGCATCGCGATCCATCAGGAAGTTCATCGCCAGCCGCCCGTGGCCGGCGCCGAGATTGCCGGCCTCCCACATCGCCGCCGCGGCGCCATAGGCGCCGGCGAGCGCGTCGCTGATCGGGACGGGGCGCGGCGCGATGAGGCCGGCGCGCCTGAGCTCCAGCGCCGCCTGCCAGACCGGCGCGGACGGGCCGGCATAGGTGCGGTTGGCGAAGGCGAAGATGCCGATCCCGTGGTCGGGCAGGAGCAGCAGGAAGGAGCCGTAGCCCGGATAGCCGCCGCCATGCGCCAAGGTGAGGCCGAGCTCGCAATCCACCGCGACCCTGAAGCCCATGCCGTAGGCGGCCGCCTGCGGGCAATCCTCGGGCGAGCCGCCCGGGCGGCGCGCCACCGCGGGGAAGTTCAGCCCCTGGGAAAGCTCGCGCACGCTGGCGCGGCGGGCGGGGCCCTGCTCGGCTGCGTCGCGCGGCGGCCAGGCGGCGAGCAGGAAGGCGACCCAGCGCGCATAATCGCTCGCGCTGGTCTGCACCCCGCCCATCGCGCCGAACGTGCCATGGGCCATGTCCGGCTCGCGGGCATGAGCGTCATCCTCCCAGCGATAGCCGATAGCGCGGCGCTGCCCCGGCGAGGCGGAGATGTCGTAGCCGGTCGAGGACATGCCGAGCGGGCGCATGATCTCGGCTTCGATATAGTCCTTATAGGGCCGGCCCGAGACGTTGGTGACGATCCGGCCGAGCAGCGCATAGCCGAAATTGGAATATTCGAAGGCGGTGCCCGGGGTGCGGGTGAAGGGGACGCCCGCGCGCAGCATGCGGGTGAAATCGGCTTCCGGGAGCATTTGCTGGCGGTCGCCCCAGGGATCGTCGGTGACGAAGCCGCCGGTGTGCGAGAGCAGGTCGCGGACGCGGATGCGCGCGCTGTCGGCGGTCGGATAGCGCCAGCGCCGCATCTCCGGCACATAGGTTTCGGCGAGCGCGTCGAGCGACAGCCGGCCCTCGTCGCGCAGCTTCAGGATGGCGAGCGCGGTGAACGCCTTCGACATCGAGGCGATGCGGAACAGGCTCTCGGCGTCGACCGGCCGATTGGAGGCGAGATCCTGCACCCCGAACCTGCCGACATGGATCAGCCGCCCGTCCCGGACGATGCCCCAGACCATGCCGGGCACATGCGCCTCGGCGGCGAAGGCGCGGAAACGCTCGTCGATGCGCGGCGCCAGCTGCTCGAACGTGACCGGCGCCTCCGGCGGGGGCTGGGCCAAAGCCGGCGCGGCGGCGGCGAGCAGGAGGGCGGCGATCAGGAGCTTGCGCATTGTCTCTCCCCGGCGTGGCAGCGATCGTCCCGCCTGTAGACGGAACCAAGCGGCCTGGACAATGTAGGAGCGTCATGAGCGAAGACCTCTTCGATTGCCTCGTCATCGGCGGCGGCCCGGCCGGGCTGACCGCGGCCATCTATCTCGCCCGCTTCCATCTGAAGCTGCGCGTGATCGACGCCGGCTCCAGCCGCGCCTCGCTCATCCCCTGCACGCGCAACCATGCCGGCTTCCCCGACGGCATATCGGGCGAGGAACTGATCGCGCGGATGGCGGCCCAGGCGCAAAAATATGGCGCGGCGATCGAGACCGGCCGGGTGACGCGGCTTGATCGCACGGACGAGGGCTTCGCCGCCGAATGGGGATCGGGCCGCGCGACGGCGCGAACGGTGCTGCTCGCGACCGGAGTCACCAACCGGCGCCCGGCGATGGACGAATGCCTGCACGATGAGGCGCTGGCCCGGGGCCTGATCCGCTATTGCCCGATCTGCGACGGCTATGAGGTCACCGACAGACGCGTCGGCGTGATCGGCAGCGGCGGCCACGGCGTCGCGGAAGCCGTGTTCCTGCGCGGCTATACCGCCGACATTACCTTGATCGCGCCGCACGACTCGCACGACGTCGCGGCCGCGGACCAAGAGAGGTTGCGCGACCTCGGCATCCGCACCGTCGACGGGCCCTGCCAAGCGGTCGCGGCGCTCGACGACGCGATCGTGGTCGACACTCCGGGCGGCCATTACACGTTCGACAGCGTCTATCCTGCGCTGGGCTCGGACGTGCACAGCGAGCTGGCCGGCCAGATCGGGGTGGCGCTCAACGGCGAGACCGGCTGCATCCTGGTCGACTCCCATCAGCGCACCAGCGTGCCCGGCGCCTATGCCGCCGGCGACGTCGTCCTCGGCCTAGACCAGATCAGCCACGCCATGGGCGAGGGCGGGGTCGCGGCGACGACGATCAGGAACGATCTGGCGAAGGAGCGGCCGCTGCTCAGGGCGGGCTGAGCGGGTCCGGCAGGCCGAACAGCCAGAGCATGCCGGCGCGATAGGCGCGGGCGCTGTCGGCGCTATGGGTGCCGCCCTCGATGGTGACCAGGCGCACCGCCCAGGGCGCGCCCTCGCGGCGCTCCCAGGTTCTGGCCCATTGCAGCGCGAGCTCGCGCGTGCGCGGACGGTCGCGAGAGCCGGTCGCGATGATCAGCCTGAGGTCGGTGCGCTCGGCGACGGGCGGCGGCCCGAAGAAGAGGTCGCGGCCCGGATCGAAGGAGGGGTTGCTCGCGATCCGGCCCCAGAACAGGTCGGGATCGGTGAAGGCCGAATAGAGCATGAAGAAGCCGCCGCGCGACTGGCCGAACAGGATCCGGCGCGCCGGGTCCGCGCGGTAACGGCGCTCGACCAAAGGAATGAGTTCGGTCTTGAGGAAGGACTGGAAAGCGGCCGCGCCGGGCAGGGTGAAGTCGACGTCGCGGCGGTTGATCGACGGATCGAAGCCGCCATAAGCGATCCCGACGACGATCGCCTCCGGCAGCTGCTCGTCATAGGTCAGGAAGAGGTGGCTGGCGGCGAGGATGGGGAAAAGCGAATCCCCGTCGAGCAGATAGACGACCGGGTAATTGCGTTCGGACTGGGCAGAATAATCCGCCGGCAGGCGCACATAGATGTGGAACGGGCGCCCGACGCTCGCGGACTCGTGGCGGAAATAGTCGCCTCTCAGCGCCGGCAGGTGATCCAGCGGCACGCTCTGCGCCGGCGCGGGCCCGGCCGCGGCGGCGGCGAGGATCGAGGCCAGGATCAAGGCGAGCAATCGGCGCACGGGCCTCCCCCTTTTCGGGCGAGGCTAAGCGAGGAAAGCCGGATCCGCAACGATCCTGCCGTCCATGAGATCGGCGATGCCGGGCTTGAAGGGGATCAGCGCCTTCTTGCCGTCGGGGCGCTCGATCTCGAGCAGGTCGCCGGCGCCGTAATTCTCGACCCCGGCCACCGTACCGAGCGCGGCGCCCTCGACGCTCTCGCAACGCAGCCCGATCAGGTCGGCATGATAATATTCGCCCTCGCCGAGCGGCGGCAGCGCCGAGCGCGGTACGGTCAGCAAGCTGCCGCGCAGCGCCTCGGCGGCGGCGCGGTCGGCGATCCCGGCGAAACGGGCGATCGCGCCGGCGCTGCCGGGCTTGACCGACTGGAGCGTCAGCGCGCGGTCGCCCGCGAACAGGACCTTGTGCCGCTTCAGGCTGTCGACGCCTTCCGCGAACAATTTCAGGCGCACCTCGCCGCCGAGGCCATGGGCTCCGGCGACTGCGGCGAGGGTGACCTGAGAATCGGCCAAGACCTATTCGGCCTTTTCGGCGTCCTCGGCCTCGGCGGCAGGCTCTTCAGCCGGAGCCTCCTCAGCGGCGGGAGCTTCCTCGGCGGCCGGAGCTTCGGCTTCCGGAGCCGAAGCGTCCTCGGCAACGGCTTCCTCAGGCGGGGCTTCGGCTTCCGGAGCCGGAGCCTCTTCAGTGGCGGGAGCCTCCTCGGCGGCAGCCTCTTCAGCGGCCGGAGCTTCGGCTTCCGGAGCCGAAGCTTCCTCAGCGGCGGCTTCCTCAGCGACCGGCGCCTCCTCGGCGACAGCCTCCTCGGCGGGAGCCGCTTCCTCGGCGACCGTCTCTTCGACCGGGGCCTCCTCGGCCGGGGCGGGGGCAGCGGCCGCCTCGGCGGCGGCTTCGGCGGCGGCGGCTTCCTTGCCGGCCCGCTCCTCGACCCGCTCCTTGGCCTTCTCGCCCGGCTCGCCCTTCTTCGGATTGTTGCGCGCGTGGCGCTCGACAACGCCGGCGGCGTCGAGGAAGCGCAGCACGCGGTCCGACGGCTGGGCGCCGACCGAGAGCCAATGCTTGGCGCGATCGGCGTCGAGCTTCACCCGGTCGGGATTGTCCTTGGCGAGCAGCGGATTGTAGCTGCCGATCCGCTCGATGAACTTGCCGTCGCGCGAATTGCGCGAATCCGCGACCACGATCTTGTAATAAGGCCGCTTCTTCGCGCCGCCCCGGCTCAACCTGATTGCAACTGCCATTTTTACTATTCCTTTCTGAGAGATACGTCTATTTCTTGAATTTATTTGGATGGTTGAAGGGCATGCCGCTTTGGCCGGTGCCGGGGAGCCCCGGCAGGCCGCCGGGCGGGAGCCCCTTGGAAAGATCGGGCATGCCGGCGCCGCCAAGCCCGCCCATTCCGCCGCCGCCGCCGAACAGCGCGCCGAGCTTGCCCAGCCCCCCCATCTTTTTGATCTTCTTCATCGCGCTCGCCATTTCCTGGTGCATCTTCAAGAGGCGGTTGACCTCCTGCACGGTGGTGCCCGAGCC
>JBKJZJ010000092.1:0-8330 GCA_046715355.1 Allosphingosinicella sp.
CGCGCGCGCCGCCGAGGCGCAGCGCTTCGAGCGCGAGCTGGGCGGTATCGCCGAGACCTTCCTCGACACCGCCGGCGAGGTCCGCCGGCTGCTGCTCGTCGGGCTCGGCGCGCAACCCGGCGCCGACGGCGGCTGGGAACGGGCCGGCGGCGCGCTCACCGGCAAGCTGCTGACCTCCGGCGAGACCCGCCTGGTCGTCGATGTGACGGGCACCGGCCTTTCCGGCGGCGACGCCGCCCGGCTGGCCTTCGGCGCGGCGGCGCGCAGCTGGCGCCACGATTTCTACCGGACCAGGCTGCCGCGCAAGCAGAAGCCGACGCTCGAGACCGTCGTGCTCGTCGGGGCCGGTGAGGGCGCGGAGGCCGAATGGGCGCGGCTCGCCGCCTTGCTCGCCGGGCTCGACCTCACCCGCACTCTGGTCACCGAGCCCGCCAACATCGTCTATCCCGAGACCTTCGTCGAACGGGTCCGCGCGGCGCTGGACGGCATGGGCGTCGAGATCGAAACGCTCGACGAGAAGGCGATGGCCAAGCTCGGCATGGGGGCCCTGCTCGGCGTGGCGCAGGGCTCGGCGCGGCCGCCGCGGCTCTTGGTGATGCGCTGGAACGGGGGCACGGCGGGCGCGAAGCCGGTCGTCTTCGTCGGCAAGGGGATCACCTTCGACACCGGCGGCATCTCGATCAAGCCCGCGCTCGGCATGGAGGCGATGAAGTGGGACATGGGCGGCGCCGCCGCCGTCGCCGGCCTGATCAAGGCCGCCGCCACCCGCGAGGCGAAGGTCAACGTCGTCGGCATCTGCGCGCTGGCGGAGAACATGCCCGACGGCAACGCCCAGCGGCCCGGCGACATCGTCACTTCGATGTCGGGCCAGACGATCGAGGTGATCAACACAGACGCCGAAGGCCGCCTCGTCCTCGCCGACGCGCTGACCTGGGCGCAGCGCGAATTCAGGCCCGAGATCGTCGTCGACCTCGCCACCCTGACCGGCGCGATGATCATCAGCCTTGGCCACGAACATGGCGGCCTGTTTTCGAACGACGATGGCCTCGCCGAAAAGCTGGTCGCGGCGGGCAAGGCGAGCGGCGACCTTTTGTGGCGGATGCCGATGGGCGAGGCCTATAACAAGATCATGGATTCGCCCGTCGCCGACATGAAGAACAGCGCCACGCGCGAAGGCGGCTCGATCACCGCGGCCTGCTTCCTCGAGCGGTTCGTCGAGGAGGGCGTCAAATGGGCGCATCTCGACATTGCCGGCATGGTCTGGTCGGAGAAGGCCGGCCACCTCTACGACAAGGGCGCCACCGGCTACGGCGTCGCCCTGCTCGACCGCTACCTCGCCGACAATCACGAAGCGTAGGAACGGGGGCAGTTACTAGTAACTGTCACCCACCGAGGGCCCATTTTTTCGGCGGCCGGCCCTTTCGTGACGGTGAGGGTGGTCGGAGCCTTGCTCTTGTCACGCTGCGCCGTTAGGGGACCGGCCGACCCAATCCCCAAATGACGGAGCTTCAGCGGCCATGGCCGAGCGTACCTTTTCGATCATCAAGCCCGACGCCACCCGGCGCAACCTCACCGGCGCGATCACCGCGATGCTGGAGGAGGCGGGCCTTCGCGTCGTCGCCTCGAAGCGGATCCGCATGACCAGGGAGCAGGCGGAAGGATTTTACGGCGTCCACCGCGAGCGGCCCTTCTTCAACGATCTGGTCGCCTTCATGACCTCGGGGCCGGTCGTCGTGCAGGTGCTCGAAGGCGAGAATGCGGTCGCCAGGAACCGCGAAGTGATGGGCGCGACCAACCCGGCCAATGCCGACGAGGGCACGATCCGCAAGGTACATGCCGAGTCGATCGAGGCGAACAGCGTCCACGGCTCGGACAGCGCGGAGAATGCGGCGATCGAGATCGATTTCTTCTTCACGCCGGAAGAAATTACTGGCTAAGTTGCGGGAAAGGCACAATCTTCGTCCCTGTCCGAAAAAAGGGCGGGGGCCAAGGCGGCGATGCTTGTTTCTTGTCGGAAAATGGCTTTAGATATTTGCCGCGCGCGGGCGGCGCGCATGATGATATGGCCGACGGCGTCCGGGGGACGATGTGTTGACAAGGAACGTCCTGGTTCCCTTGCTTGACCGCTTCGCGGTGCTCCTGGTCGCGCTCGCGTCGGGCGGGCTGGCCTTCTCGCTGTTCGCGCCGGTCGACGACAGCCAGGCGCGGACCCAGACCAGCGCGCCCGCCGCCGCCGCGCGGCCCGCCCGGCCAGCCGCGGTGGCAGCCAATCTCGCCGCCGCGGCGTCCCAAGGGCGCGTCGTCCAGGTCGGCGTGTTCGGCGACAGCTTCGGCGACGGCATCTGGTGGGCGATCGACCAGCAGCTCGACGAGGACGGCATCCGCGTCCATCGCCTGAGCCGCGCCGCGACCGGCTTCACCTCCTATCAGAACGTCAACCTGCTCGACGACATCAGGGCGAAGCTCGACCGCCAGCCGCTCGACATCGCGATCATCTCGTTCGGCGCCAACGATACCCAGGGGATCATGGCCGATGGGCGCGCCACCGAATATATGAGCGAGACCTGGCAGCGGATCATCGGCGAGCGGGTCGATGCGATCGTCACCCTGCTGCGCGCGCGCGGCGTCCAGGTCTATTGGATCGGGCTGCCGAGGATGCGCTCGGGGCGCTATGACGAGAAGGCGCAGCGGATGAACGCCTTCTTCGCTCGGCGCATGCGCGCGCGGGGTGTCGCCTTCATCGACACGGTGGCGGCGACGCAGGATGCGCAGGGTCGGTTCACCCAGGCGCTGCCTCATCCCGACACGGGCCGGCCGATGTCGGCGCGCACCACCGACGGCATCCACATGACCATGCACGGCTACAAGATCCTGACCCGGGGCCTTTCCCAGCGCATCCGCACCTCGATCGCCGCGGCGCGCCGGCAGGCCGGCCGGCCGGAGGTGCGCCAGGCGGCGAGCCCGCGCGCCGGCGGGACCGGCTCGCGGGGCTGATGGTCCTTCCCCTGGCGTTGATTGCGGGGAGTTTGGCGGTGACGCAGGCGCCCGCAATCCCACCGCCTTCCGGGGCGACCCTGCAACGGGCGGCGGCGCTGGCGCCATTCCATGCCCGGCTACGCGCGCGGAGCGGCCGCCCGGTCCACATCCTCCAGATCGGCGATAGCCACACCAGCGCCGATGCGATCTCCAACGGCATCCGGCTCCCGCTCCAGGCCCGGTTCGGCAATGGCGGGCGCGGCGCGCTCGCCGCCGGCCGGCCTTATGCGAATTACGTCACCTGGAACGTCACCGCCTCGCAAAGCGGCGGCTGGGCCGCCACCAGTTGGACCAATTCCACGGCGGGCTCGCCGCCGCTCGGCCTGTCGGGCTTCACCCAGACCGCGAGCGCCGCGGGCGAGACGATCGGCCTGGCCGCGGATGCGCCCGAGCACGAATTCGACCGCGTCGTGCTGTGCGCGCTCGCCCAGCCCGGCGGCGGCACCATCGCCTTGCGCATCGGCGGCGAGGAACGGCGCTGGAGCCTCGACGCGCCGCGACGCCTTCCGGCATGCCACGCGGTGGACAGCGACAGGCCGGTCGCCTCCGCCTCGGTCACCACCGAGGATGACGGCCCGGTCTCCATCACCTCGATCGGCGCCTTCCGCCGCCGCGGCGGCGCCGTGATTTCCAATCTCGGCGTGATCGGCGCGCAGCTCGCCCATTTCGGGCGCGGCGACGAGCGGGTGCTGCGCGCCGAGCTGGGCAGCTACCGGCCCGATCTCATCATCCTCGCCTTCGGCACCAACGAGGGCTTCGACCGCCGCGTCTCGCCGCGCGATTACGAGGCCGGGCTGAGGACGCAGATCGCGCGCCTCAGGCGGCTCGCCGGCGCCAGCGTGCCGATCCTCATTGTCGGCGCGCCCGACGCGGCGAGCCGCAATGCCGAGACCGCCGGCGGGGAGTGCGGCGGCGGCTATTACACCCCGGCCTCGCTCGGCGAGATACGCAGGCGCCAGCGCGCGGTGGCGCGCGAACTGGGGCTGGCCTTCTGGGACTGGGAGGCGGCGATGGGCGGGCGCTGTGCTTCGCGGACGTGGCACGCGGCCGGGCTGATGCGCGACGACCATATCCATTTCACCCGCGACGGCGGCGACCGCATCGGCCGCATGCTGTTCGACGACCTGATGCGCGGGGTCCCGCTCTAAAGCCCTTGGCGCCAAGGGGAAAATGCGGGCCGCGGCGGCGGCGCGACTCTTGCCAAGATCGGGCGATTCGAACATATATCGCGCGGGCGGCGGGGCACGGGTCATTCGACCCGGAATCCGGGCCGCGCCTGGTTGCGAGGGGTCACGTGCGCGCCCGATGAACAAAGTGCTTTTTGGCCTGGACCGGACCCTGGTGCTGTTCATCGGCATCGCGGTGGGCGCGGTCGTCGGCATCTCCTTCTTCACCGGCGGCGCGCCGAACCCGGAGACCCAGGCGACGGTGCCCGTGCAGACGGCGGCCGCCGCGGCGCCGGTCGGCGAGGCTCAGGCCCGCGCGACCGACGCGCCGGCGCCGCGGCTCGCCTCGGCGGTGGCCGAGAATCGCAAGATCCATATCGGCGTGTTCGGCGACAGCTTCGGCGACGGCGTCTGGGCCGGACTCTACAACATCCTGCGCAGCGACGACGGTTTCGAGGTCCACCAATTCTCCGAGCGCTCGACCGGCTTCACCCGCTATCGCAGCCTCAACCTGCTCGACGACATCCGTTCCAAGCTCGACCGCCAGCCGCTCGAGATCGCAATCGTCTCGTTCGGCGCCAACGACACGCAGGGCATCTACCTCGACGGCCATGGCAACACCTTCATGAGCGAGGGCTGGCAGCGCATCGTCACCGAGCGGGTCACCGCCGTGGTCAATTTGCTCCGCCAGCGCGGCGTCCAGGTCTATTGGGTCGGCATGCCGAAGATGCGCGAGGCGGCGTTCGATGCCGACGTCCGCCGGATGAACGCCTTCTACGCCGCGCGCATGCAGGCGCTCAA
Source organism: Allosphingosinicella sp. (assembly GCA_046715355.1). Classification (GTDB taxonomy): domain Bacteria; phylum Pseudomonadota; class Alphaproteobacteria; order Sphingomonadales; family Sphingomonadaceae; genus Allosphingosinicella. The sequence goes on from JBKJZJ010000092.1 coordinate 5,004, forward strand.
TGTCCCCTATTTCGAGACGGCGACGCTGAGCGCCGACACGAATGGCCGCTATGCGCCCTATCTGGTCGATCCGCGCACCCGCGCGCGGGTCAATGCGCGCACCAATGACGGCATCCACATGACCATTCCGGGCTACATCATCATCATGCGCCCATTGACCGACCGCATCCGCCGCTCGGTCGCTTTGGCGCGCGCCCAGGCCGGGCAGAGCGCCCAGCGCCAGGCGCCGCCTCCAACCCCAAGCCGCGGCAGACGCGAGGGCGGGTCGCCGGGCTGATGCTGTCGCTCATCGGCGCGGCCGCCGCCGTCGCGGTGGCGCAGGCGCCCGACCCGGTCCGCTGCAACGCCAGGCTCTGCTACGGAGAGTCGCTCGCCCCCTTTCTTGCGCGGCTGAGGGCAAGCCGCCGCGAGAGCGGCCAGCCGGTCCACATCATCCAGATCGGCGACAGCCACACCGCCGGCGACAATATCACCAATGGCTGGCGCAGCCGCCTGCAGGCGCGCCACGGCGTCGGCGGGCGCGGCGCGCTCGCCGCGGGCCGGCCCTATGCGGGCTACCTCACCTGGGGCGTCACCGCCACGCAGACCAGCGGCTGGAGCGTCAGCGCGATCTTCGGCGGCCGCTATCGCGAAGGCGGTGCGGCGCTCGGCATTTCGGGTTTCACCCAGACGGCGAGGGCGGCCGGCCAGACGATCGGGGTCAGCGCCGATTCGCCGGACCAATATTTCGACCGCGTCGTGCTGTGCGCGGTCGCCCAGCCCGGCGGCGGCACCATCCAGCTCAGGATGGGCGCGGAGGAACGGCGCTGGAGCCTCGATGCGCCGCGCCGGCTGCCGGCCTGCCACGCCGTCGACAGCGCCGCGCCGGTCTCCTCCGTCTCGGTCACCACCGAGGATGACGGCCCGGTCAGCATCACCTCGATCGGCACCTTCCGCAAAAGGGGCGGCGTCGTCCTCTCCAACCTCGGCGTGGTCGGCGCCCAGCTCACCCATTTCGGCCGCACCGACGATGCCGTGGTCCGCGCCGAGCTCGCCGCCTACCGCCCGGATCTGATCGTGCTCGCCTTCGGCACCAACGAGGGCTTCTCGGCCAGCGGCGGCGGCGACGCCTATGAAGGCGTGCTGCGCGCCCAGATCGCGCGGATCCGGCGGCTCGCCGGCGCCGACGTGCCGATCCTCCTGCTCGGCCCGCCCGACGCCGCCACCCGCCAGGCGAGCATCGCCGATCCGTCGCGGGACTGCGGCGACGGCTGGTTCGAGCCGCGCGCGCTCAGCCTTGTCCGCGAGCGCCAGCTCCGCGTCGCGCGGCAGATGCGCGTCGCCTTCTGGAACTGGGGGGCGGCGATGGGCGGGCGCTGCGCCTCGCATCAATGGCGGCTGACCGAGCAGATGCGCGGCGACCATGTCCATTTCACGCGCAGCGGCGGCGACCGGATCGGCGGCATGATCGATGCCGACGTCGCCCGCGCGCTCGCCGGCGCCGGCCTCGCCCCGCAGCCGGTCAGCGACCGCAGGCGTCCCTAGAAGATGCTGTTCCCGACGCTCACCTTCGGCCTTTTCTTCCTGATCGTGTTCGCGCTCGCCTGGGCGCTCAGGGGATCGAACGAGTGGCGCAAGATCGTGCTGCTGGTCGCGTCCTGGGTCTTCTACGGCTGGTGGGACACGCGCTTCGTCGCCCTCCTGATCCTGAGCGGCATCCTCAACTGGGGCGCGGCGCGGCTGATCGTCAGCGCCGAGGACCGGCCGCGCTTGCGCAAGATCTGGCTCGGCGTCGGCATCGCCATCAACCTGACCATATTGGGCTTCTTCAAATATTACGGCTTCTTCATGGAGCAGGTCGACGATCTGCTCCACGTCCTGGGCTGGGAGCGCGACCTCGCCATCATGCAGGTGGTGCTCCCGGTCGGCATCTCCTTCTTCACCTTCCAGGGGATGAGCTACGTCATCGACGTCTACCGGCGCAAGACCGGGCCGGCGAGCTTGCTCGACATGGTCCTGCTGATGAGCTTCTTCCCGCATCTGGTCGCGGGCCCGATCGTGCGGGCGGCGCACCTCATCCCGCAGTTCAGGAAGGTGCCCGAGCTCACCCGCGGGATGGCGGCGATGGGGCTCTCGCTGATCGTCTGGGGCCTGTTCAAGAAAGCGGTGATCGCCAACGAGCTGGCGACCGGGCTGGTCGATACCGTCTTCTTCGACCCCAGCGCGCACGGCAGCATCGACCTGATCGCCGCGGTCTACGGCTATGCGGTCCAGATCTATTGCGACTTCTCCGCCTATAGCGACATGGCGGTCGGGCTCGCGGCCTTGCTCGGCTACCGCTTCCCGCACAATTTCAACCAGCCCTATCGCGCCTCCTCGCTGCAGGATTTCTGGCGGCGATGGCATATCAGCCTGTCGAGCTGGCTGAGGGACTATCTCTACGTCTCGCTGGGCGGCTCGCGGCACGGTTTGGCGCGGCTCTGCCTCGCTTTGATGACGACGATGCTGCTCGGCGGCCTGTGGCACGGGGCGAGCTGAAACTTCGTGATCTGGGGGGCGCTGCACGGCTCGGTGCTCGCGATCGAGCGGCTGTGGCGGGAGTTCCGGCCGAAGGGGTGGAAGCCGCTGCCCAATGTGGTGGGCGTGATCGTCACGCTGCACATCGTGCTGCTCGGCTGGATCTTCTTTCGCGCGACCAGCTTCGAGAGCGCGCTCGCCTTCATCTCCGGCATCTTCACCGCCGGCGGCGCCGCGGCTCTGCTGACGCCGGCCTTGCTCGCCATGATCCTCGTCGGGATGAGCTTCCATTATGCGCCGCCCTATACGATCCAGCGAGTGGCGATGCGGCTGCGGGCGTTGCCGGCGATCTGGGTGGGCCTGGGCGTCGGCGTGCTGATCCTGATCGTCGACGCGATGCGGCCAGAGGGCGTCGCGCCCTTCATCTATTACCAGTTCTGACGGGGACGAGGACGATGCCTGAGAAAGTCGGAGCGAGGGAAGAGATCGAAAGGACGGAGCCCGAGCGGGCCCCGCTGCCCGATCCGACTGGGCTCGCCCACACCTCCTCGCCGGTCGATCTGCCCGAGCCGGCCGAGCCGCTGCCGCATGACGGGCTCAAATGGGCGAGCACGATCATCGTGCTGGCGACGCTCATCCTCTTTGTGTTCAACGCCCATACGCTGCGCGGCTGGGCCTATGAGCTGCACCCGACCGAGACGAGCGCGAAAGTCGTCTCGGCGACCGAGACCTGGTACGACGCGACCGCCCGATTGGGTCTCAATCGGCCGGTCGAATCGATGCACAAAGCCTGGCGCTCGGTGATGAACCTGCGCTTCGCCGGCCAGGAGC
>JBKJZJ010000093.1:0-4748 GCA_046715355.1 Allosphingosinicella sp.
GTGGGCGGTTGCCAACGAGGCCAACGGCTAAGCGAATGGCCGCTTGATCGAAGGGGGGCGCGGGCCAGCCGGTGGGCGGCCCCTTTTTCTTTGCGCGGCGTTCAGGCTAGGTTAGCGCCGCGTCAGACAAGAGGTTTCGCGATGAGCAAGAGCCTGAACCTGCTGGCCGCGGCGGCGCTGCTGGCGGCGCTCGGCGCCTGCAACCGCCAGCCGGCCGGAGGGGTCACGCCCGACGAGGAGCGCCAGCTCAACGAGGCGCGCGACATGGTCATCGACACTTCGCCCGACGACCGGTCGGTGAACGCGGAGGAGATGGTCGAGGAGAACGCGCCCGAGGCGGCGCCGGCCAATAGCGCCGGCAACGGGCAGTAGGTTTGCTTCAGCCCGGACAGGTCAGCGCGCCATGGAGCGTTTGCTGGCCGCGGAGCAGGCGGCTCAAAGTCCACGGGCTGTCCGCATCGCCCAGCGTCCTGGCACGGTCCGGTTCGCCGAGGCCGCGCGCACTCATTTGCATCACGGCCTGGAGCAACCTGGCGCGTTCGTGCGCGGTGAGGCTCGGGAAGGCCGCCATCCTGGCGAGCAGCTCGTGATAATCCGGATCGCCCCACAAGCGGAACGCCTCCACGACGGTCCGGCGCCGCGCGCCGCCCTGGCAGAAGGCGCGGATCAGGCTGGGCTCGTCTTCCCGGCGCCAGTTCGAGACCAGCATGCGCGCGGGCAGCAGCGCCGGCTCGTCCAGTTGCCAGCGTTCCGGATCGTCCTCCCGTTCGGGCGGCGCGGGCAGGCGGGCGAGCTCGGCCGTGGCCCAGGCCAGCGCGGGCGCGTTCGAGATCGCGGCGAGCGCGACCGACAGCAGCGGGCGCGCGCGATAATCCGAGACCGGGATGGCGTCGAACGCGTTGCCGAAATGCTCGATATCCTCCCTGGGCAGCCGATCGGCCTGGTACCAGTAAAGCCCCAGCGCGACCTCGGGCCAGGTGGCGGCGGCGCGTGGATCGGCGCGCCAGCGCTCGTGCCCATATTCCCTATCCTGGCCTCGCTGCACTTCGGCCACTTCGCGGAGCAGGATCTGCGCCTCGTCCGGCTCCAGGGTCAGCAGGCGGGTCGCCAGGCGGGTCTCGATCCAGCGATAGGCGCGCGGATAGTGGCCGTGCCGGTCGAGGTAGCGCAGCACCATCGCAGATTGCCGCCCGCTCGTCCCCGGCGCCTCCGCCAGCCGCTCGATCAGCGGCCGCGCGCCGGGATGGTGTCCGTTGGCGAGGGACATCAGCAGGATCGCGCGGGCCGGATCGGCGCCCATGGTCCGCTGGGCTTGTCCGTCAAGTGCGATGTCCACGGCTTCGCCGCGCGCCGCTTGCGCGTAGCGTTCGAGCAGCCAGGCGGTTGGCTTCCATTGCGAAGGTGCGCGCAGATGGTGGGCGATATCGGCCCGCTCCTCCGGCAAGAGCGGCGAGCCGTCGCGGTCGCGGCCGCTGTCGCGCATCTGGGTGAGCGCTGCCAGCTGCGCCGCCGGGCGCAGCGATTGCAGCGCGAGATAGCGGCGCACGATCCGCGCCCAAGGCGAGCTCTCGCCCTCATAATCGTCCTTGGCGCGCGCGCCCCCGACATAGGGGATGGGATACCAATCGCCATTGGCGCCCCGCTCCAGGATCATGAGAAACCGGCCGCCCCGCTCGAAACCGACCCGGGCGCAGCCACCGCCATAATCCGGGTTGAGGAACGCCGGGTCGAAGTCGATGCGGCCGTCGGCATCCGGATCGCCAAGCACAGCCATGTCGAGGGTCAGCTCCGCCGGCGGCGCGCCCTTGATGACCTGCTCGCGGCGGAAGGTCACGTTTCCGAAAATGTATTGCGGGCCGGTGTTGCCGCTGACCGCCGTGTAGATGCCAATCGCGTCGGCCATGCGCACCAGCTCGAAATTGGAGGGTGCGACATAATCGTCGCTCGCGCCGCAGGCGGAGGCGGGGCGTGCCGCGAGCAAAGCCGCCAATGCCGCGACGAGGGCGAGGATGGCGCGCGGCACGGCGTTCAACCCCGGCAGGAGAGCGCGGCCGCGCCCAGCGGCTCGCCTCGGACCAGCCGGATAAGCAGCCACTCGCGCTGGTCGGCGGGCAGCACGAAGGGCCGTCGCCGCGATTCCCGGATGTCGCGCGCGGTCATCTCCACGGCCGCGCTCACCAGCCAGGATTTCTCGTCCACGGAGAGGCCAGGCACGGCCGCCATCGCCGCGAGCAGCTCCCAATAAAGCCTATGTCCCCACTGGCCGAGCGCGACCACGGCCAGGCGGCGGCGCGCCCCGCCCTGGCAGAATGCGCGGGTCAGTTGCGCGCCATTTTCGGGGCTCCACATGGTGACGAGCACGCGTAGCGGGAGCAGGGCCGGATCCTCCTCTTCGCCCGTCACCGCCACGGGCGGCCGCGCCAGCTCGGCGATCGCCCAGTTCTTCACGTTCGTGTCGAACGCGTCGGCGAGCGCGACGGTCAGCTCTGGCCGGGCGCGATAGTCGGTGATCGGGATCGCGCCGACCGCATCGCGATAGTGGACCGGGTCGGCGCCGAACGCATGGACCTGATACCAATAGAGTGCGAGCGCGAGCTCGGGCCAGGTTGCGGCGGCATGCGGATCGGAGCGCCAGCGCGGGTCTCCCTCCCGACGATTCTCGCCCCATTGCAGGCGGTTGACCTCGCTGAGCAGCAGGCGGGCGTCGTCCTGGCCGAGCCGGGACAGCTCCACCATCAGCCGCGTCTCGATCCATTGATAGGCGCGGGAATAATGGCCGTTGCGCGCGAGGAAGCGCAGGATCAGGCCCCTTAGCCTGGGGCCGATCGCCGGCGCCGCCGAAAGGCGCTCGAACAGGGGAAGCGCGTCGGGATGATCGCCCTCGGCCAGGGCGTCGAGGATCAGCATGCGCTCGCGCTCGGCGCCGGTCGGGGCCGCCGGCAGGCTCTCGCCGAGGGCGAAAGAAGCGAGGCGATCGGCATCGCCGCCCTCGCCATTGGCGGCGTCCGGGCGCGACCCGAAGGGCAGCGGCTCGCCGCGCTCGAGGCGGGCATGGAGTTCGAGCAGCCAGGCGGTCGGTTTCCACGGCGAGATCGCGCTCAGATGCTCGCTTATGTCGGCGCGCTCGGCTGCGGCGAGCGTGCCGCCGTCGCGGTCCCGGCCGGTCTCCGCCATCCGGGTCAAAGCGGCGATCTGCTCCATCGGCGCCAGGTCGCGCTGGAGCAGGAGATAGCGGCGGACCGCGCGCATCCAAACATTGTCCTCGCCCGCATAATCCTCGTTGACGCGGGAGAAGGGATAGCCGGCCTGGTACCAGGTGCCGTCCGCCGCTTGCTCCAGGAAGAGCAGATAGCGGCCGCCCCGGGCGAAACTGGTGCGGTTGCAGGGACCGGCATATCCCTCCGGGTGGGAGCCGGAAAGGTCGGCGAGGTCGCTCGGCGTGGTTCGCCCGAGATTCGCCATGCCCAGCGTGACGCGCGCCGGCGGCGTGCCCTTGATCGCCGTGACGACTCGAAAGGTCAGTCCATTTTCGCGGCCCGCGCCCGCCGGTCCCTCGGGGGTGGCGACGACGATCGCGTCGGCGATCTGGACCAGCTCGAAATTGGATGGACGGATGTAGCCGGGCGTCACCGAGCAGGCGAGGGCCGGAGCAGCGAACGCCATGCCTATCAGCGCCGCGGGCAATGCCAGGAGCCGCCAAGCCATGGGAAATCCTCCTGGTGGAAGGATCGGCGCGGCGCCGGGCCCAGTCAATGGCCGAAAGAAAAGGGCCGGAGCGTCGCCGCCCCGGCCCTGTTCGTTGTCGCCTGGGAAGCCGAGCGGCGGGACTTAGAAGTCCATGCCGCCCATGCCGCCCATGCCGCCGCCGCCGCCCATGCCGCCGCCGCCCGAGGCCTTGTCCTCGGGCGCCTCGCTCACCGCCGCTTCGGTGGTGATGAGCAGGCCCGCGACGCTGGCGGCGTCCTGGAGCGCGGTGCGCACGACCTTGGTCGGATCGATCACGCCGGCCTTGACCAGATTCTCGTAGACCTCGGTCTGCGCGTTGAAGCCCAGGGTCTCGTCCTTGCCGTCGATCAGCTTGCCGGCGACGACGGCGCCGTCATGGCCCGCATTTTCGGCGATCTGGCGGATCGGCGCCTGCAGCGCGCGGCGGATGATGTCGACGCCGCGGGTCTGGTCGTCATTGACGCCCTTCATGCCCTCGAGCGCCCTGGTGGCGTAGAGCAGAGCGACGCCGCCGCCCGGAACGATGCCTTCCTCGACCGCGGCGCGGGTCGCGTGGAGCGCGTCGTCGACGCGGTCCTTGCGCTCCTTGACCTCGATCTCGGAGGAGCCGCCGACCTTGATCACGGCGACGCCGCCGGCGAGCTTGGCGAGACGCTCCTGGAGCTTCTCCTTGTCATAGTCCGAGTTGGTGGTGTCGATCTGGGCGCGGATCGCCTCGACCCGGGCCTTGATCGCGGTCGAATCGCCGGAGCCGTCGACGATCGTCGTATTGTCCTTGTCGATGGTGACTCGCTTGGCCTGGCCGAGCATGGCGACGGTGACGTTCTCGAGCTTGATGCCGAGATCCTCGCTGATCATCTCGCCGCCGGTCAGGATGGCGATGTCTTCGAGCATCGCCTTGCGGCGATCGCCGAAGCCCGGCGCCTTGACCGCCGCGACCTTGAGGCCGCCGCGCAGCTTGTTGACGACCAGGGTCGCGAGCGCCTCGCCCTCGATGTCCTCGGCGATGATCAGCAGTGGAC
>JBKJZJ010000094.1:0-20037 GCA_046715355.1 Allosphingosinicella sp.
GGCGGCTATCTGCAGCGCGCGGCGAGCAAGACCGACATCGACGTCAAGGTCGACCTGCCCGACGTCATCATCGACCGCGGCAAGAGCGCGGCCCCGGCCGGCAAGCAGGCCAATTGAGCCCGGTCGCGCGCGCGCCGGCGCCGCGCTAGGGTCAGGCCTGGCCCGTATCGGCCGCGACCAGGCCGCCGCCCGGCTCGCCGCCCTGCTGCTGGCCCGCGCCCTGCAGATAGAGGCCGACGAAATCGATCGGCTCGAGCCGGAAAGGCGGGAAGCCGCCTTCCATCGTCGCGTTGGCGATGATCTGGCGGGCAAAGGGGAAGAGCAGCCGCGGCGCTTCCGCGAGCAGGAAGGGCTCGAGCTGGTCGGCGGGGACGTTGCGGAGCGCGAACAGGCCCGCATAGACAAGCTCGACCCGGAAGGCGACGCCTTCATTGCCCTTGGCCTCGACCTCGAGCTTGAGCGCGGACTCGTGCACGTCCTGGGCGACGCCCACCGTGCCGATGCTGAACCTGACGTCCATCTGCGGCTGGCCCTGCCATTGATAGACGGCGGGCGCGTTCGGATTTTCGAAGGAGAGGTCCTTCACATATTGGGCGAGCACGCCGACCTGCGGCAGGCTGTCGTTGCCGTTGGAAGCGGGATCGGGGGTGTCGGCGGCGGGCGCGTCTTCGGCCATGGCGTTGTCGTCTTTCGATTCGGGGTAGCTAAGCGGCGGCGCGTGCCGGCGCCGGTCGTGCGGGCGGGTAGCAGGCGCGTGGCGCGCGCGCAACATCCGGCGCCGCCGTTCGTAAAGGACAATGGTTATTTGAATCGCAGGGGGTTCGCGCCTATGTAGGGCGGGTTGCGTTCCCGGGAGAATGTGGTTGACCGTCGAGATCGTCCTTCTGGCCATGATCGCCTTGTTCGTGGGCCTCAGGCTCTACGCCGTGCTCGGCACGCGGACCGGCCACGAGCAGCAGCCGGTGATCCAGTCCGAGCCGGCGGCCGACAAGCCGCGGCCCCAGCTCGCCGCCGACACCAGCGGCAACGTGGCCGAGCCGACCGGCCTCGCCTACGAGCAGGGCGCCGCCACCGGCATCCGCGCGATCATCGCCGCCGATCCCGATTTCGACGTCGCCCGCTTCATCGAGGGCGCGCAGGCCGCCTATCGGATGGTGCTCGAGGCCTATTGGAAGGGCGACCGCGAGGAGCTCGCCTTGCTCACCGGCGACAAGGTCCTCAAGGCCTTCGAGAGCGCGATCGCCGAGCGCGAGGCCGCTGGCCACAGGCTCGACAACAGGCTGGTCGCGATCGAGCGCGCCGCCATCGAGGATGCCCGGCTCAGCGCCAAGATCGCCGAGATCGAGGTCCGCTTCGACGCCTTTATCGCCGCAACCACCCGCGACAAGGACGGCGTCCTGGTCGGCGGCTCGATGAGCGATGCGGTGCCGGCCAACGCCATCTGGACCTTCCGGCGCGACCTCAAGAGCCGCGATCCCAATTGGCGGCTCGTCGAGACCGAAGAAGCCGCCTGAGCACCGGCGCGATGCTCCGCGCCCCCTGTCTTGCCATCCTGCTCGTCCTGTCGCTTGCCGGTTGCGCGCGAGTCGTGCCGCCGCCGCGCGGACCCGCGCCGGTGCCGGCGCCCCAGCCGCTCCCGCCCGAGCCCGCGCCCCAGCCGATTCCCCAGCCGGCCCCGCCGCCGACACCCCTTCCCGCGCCGCCGGCAGGCGAGACGGCGCTCGCGGTCGGAGTGCGCGCCGGGCCGCCGCGACTCGCGGTCGATCCGGCGCAGGCGGCGCGGGCCTATCGCGCCTTCCGCATCTCCTGCCCGGCCCTGGTCAGCCGCCGCGACCCCAGCGAGCTGACCCGGCCGGAGGATTGGCGCGCGGCCTGCGGAGCCGGTCTCGCCGATCCGACGCCGGCGCAGGCGGCGGCTTTCTTCGAGCGCGCCTTCGAGGTGGTCCAGGTCGGCGACGGCGCCGCCTTCGCCACAGGCTATTACGAGCCCGAGATCAGGGGCTCGCGCACCCGGGCGCCCGGCTATGACGTGCCGGTCTACGCGCGCCCGCCCGACCTGCTCGAAACCAATCCGCGCACCGGAATGCGGGGGCGGGGGCGGATCGACGAGAGCGGCGCGTTCGTGAGCTATCACGACCGCACCGCGATCGAACAAGGCGCGCTCGCCGGGCGCGGGCTGGAGATCGCCTGGGCGGCCGACCCGGTCGACCTTTTCTTCCTGCAGATCCAGGGCTCGGGGCGGCTCAGGCTGCCGGACGGCAATGTGATGCGGATCGGTTATGCCAGCCAGAACGGCCATGGCTATGTCGCGATCGGCCGGCTCTTGCGCGAGCGCGGCATCATCGCGCCGCCGGTCACCATGCAGAAGATCGTCGCATGGATTGCCGCCAATCCCGAACCGGGCCGCGCATTGATGCGCGAGAATCCGAGCTACGTCTTCTTCCGCGAGCTGACCGGCGCCGGGCCGCTCGGCGCGCTCGGCCTGCCGGTCACGCCCCACGCCTCGGTCGCCACCGATCCCCGATTCGTGCCGCTGGGCGCGCCGATCGTCATGTTCGAGATGGACAATCCCCGCGCCAACGGCCTGTGGATCGCGCAGGATACGGGCGGGGCGATCCGCGGCTCCAACCGCTTCGACACCTTCTGGGGCGCCGGCGCCGAGGCCGCCACCATCGCCGGCGCCATGGCGGCCCGCGGCCGCGCCTGGATCCTGCTGCCGCGCGGCGCGATCGAGAGGATCCGCGCCCGTGCCGCGCCGGCTCGACGCTGAGGAGCAGGCGCTCTGGCGCCGCGTCGTCGAAAGCGTGCGTCCGCTGCACGGCGCGCCGCCGCAAGCCGAACCGGTCAAGGCGCCACCGCCGACTGCCGCAAAGCCGCGCCCGCCTGAGACTCCGGCGAAGAAGGCGGCGCCCGGGACCACGCTCGACGGGACCTGGGACCGGCGCCTGTCGCGCGGCCTGGCCGCGCCCGACCGCAGCCTCGACCTGCACGGCCACGATCTCGCCACCGCCTGGGAGCTGCTCGACCGGCGGCTCGAACGGGCGATCGCCGACGGCGCGCGGTTGCTGCTGCTGATCACCGGCAAGGCGCCCGCCGACGCTTCGGGCAAGCGCGGCCGCATCCGCGCCGCGGTCGGCGACTGGCTGGCGGCCTCGCGGCACGCCGCCGATATCGCCGCGGTCAGGAACGCGCATCCCCGCCACGGCGGCGCGGGGGCGCTGTATATCGTGCTCAGGAAGCGGCGAGAGCGGCCCTGATCACCCGCGCGTAGATCCTGGTCAGCGCCTCGATGTCCTCGACCGCCGCGGCCTCGTCCAATTTGTGCATGGTCGCGTTGGGCAGGCCGAAATCGACCACCGGGCACAGCGCGATCAGGAAGCGGCCGTCCGAGGTGCCGCCATGGGTGGAGAGGCGCGGCCTGGCGCCGGTTTCCGCCTCGATCGCCGCGCTGACGATGTCGTAGATCGGCCCTGGCGGGGTGAGGAAGGCCTCGCCCGAAATCTTCGCTTCGACCGTGGCGCCCGGCGCCGCTGCCTGCGCGGTGCGGCGCAGGAGCTCGACCAGATCCGGCCCGCGCTGCAAATTGTTGAAGCGGATGTTCAATTGCGCGCGGGCCCAGGCGGGGATGACGTTGGTCGCCTTGGTCGCCGTCTCGACCGCGGTGATTTCGAGGTTGGAGGGCTGGAAGGCCTCGTTGCCGTCATCGAGGTGCAGCGCCTCCAGCGCGTCGACCACTCTGGCGAGCCGGGGCACCGGATTGTCGGCGCGGTGCGGATAGGCGACATGGCCCTGCACGCCCGGCACGGTCACCCAGGCGTTGACCGAGCCGCGGCGGCCGATCTTGACGATGTCGCCGAGCCTTTCCTCCGAGGTCGGCTCGCCGATCAGGATCATGTCCGGGCGGATCGACCGCTCCGCCATCCAGTCCATGATTCGCGGCGTGCCGTAGGTGGCCGGGCCCTCCTCGTCGCCGGTGATGATCAGGCTGAGCGTCCCCGGATGTTCGGCAACCTCCGCGCATGCGGCGACGAAGGCGGCGATGCCGCCCTTCATGTCGACCGCGCCGCGGCCATGGAGCAGGCCGCCGCGTATCTCGGGCTTGAACGGGTCGCTCCACCAGCCCTCGCCGGGCGGCACCACGTCGAGATGGCCGGCGAAGCCGAAATGGGGGGCGCCCGTCCCGCGCGTTGCGAACAGATTCTCGACCGGCCCGTCCGGCGCCTCGCCCAAGGTGAAGCGGTGGACGGCGAAGCCGATGCTCGTCAGCGCCTCCTCCAGCACGTCGAACACGGCGCCGGTGGCGGGCGTGACGCTCGGGCAGGCGATCAGCCGTGCGGTGAGGTCGACGGGGTCGATTGCGGCGCTCATGCCCTCGGCCTAGCATCGCAAACGGGAGAAAAGCCATGCCGAAGCTCGACCTCGAGGCGATCGAAAGCACCAACCGCACCGGCTATCCGCCACCCCACGACGGACCGATGGCCAGGCGCCACTACCGCCGCCTCGCGCCGGCGGCGGGGCTCGAGGATTTCGGCGTCAGCCATGTCGTGCTCGAGCCCGGCGGGATCTCCTCGCAGCGCCACTGGCACGAGGGAGAAGACGAGTTGGTCGTCATGCTGGAGGGCGAGGCGGTCCTGATCGAGGACGAGGGCGAGACGATGATGCGGCCGGGCGACGTCGCGGCCTTCCCGAAGGGTGCCGCCAACGGCCACCATCTCGTCAACCGCTCCGACGCGCTTTGCGTCTTCGTCGCGGTCGGCAAGCCTTCGGCCACGGACTGCCATTATCCCGACATCGACATGCATCTCGACGCCGCGAAAGGCGCGTTCGTGCACAAGGACGGCAGCCGCTACGCCTGAGGGGTCTCATATTGCTCGATCACCCAGGGCTCCTCCTGCGCCGCCTCGATCCATTCCTTCATCCAGGCATGGTCGAGCATCGTCTCCATATACGCCGCGGCGAAGCGGGGGACTGGGACCGAATAAGTAACGAAGCGGGTGACGACGGGGGCGAACATGATGTCGACCGCTCCGAAATCGCCGAACAGGTATGGGCCGCCGCCGCCGTGGCGGGCGCGGGCCTGGGCCCAGAGTTCGATGATCCTCAGCACCTCCGCCTTGACCGGCTCGGCCAGCTTCCTGGTCGGGAATTGCTTGCGCACGTTCATCGAAAGCTCGCGGCGCATATTGGGATAGGAGGAGTGCATCTCGGCGGCCATCGAGCGGGCCATGCCGCGGGCGGTGTCGTCGCGCGGCCAATAGCGGGCGCGGTCGGTCTTGTCGGCCAGCCATTCGATGATCGCGAGGCTGTCCCAGATCACCGTCTGGTCGTCCCACAATATCGGCACCTTGCCGGCCGACGGCGCGAACTCGTCGCCCTCGGCGCGCTTGTCCCAGGCCTCGTCGAACATCGGGACGATGATCTCCTCGAACAGGATTCCCGAATGCTTGCAGGCGAGCCAGCCGCGCAGCGACCAGGAGGAATAGGCCTTGTTGCCGATGATGAGCTTGAGCAAGGCGGTCTCCATGTCGCGCTCCCGCGAAAGCGGGAGCCCAGGCTGTGGTGGTGCGGCTCCAAGCCCCGTCTGGATTCCCGCTTTCGCGGGAAAACGGCACGGAGATTCAGATCTCCGCAGCCTCTAGCACCGCGGCGCGCAGGCGGTCCATGCCGAGCCCCGTCCCGGCGGAGGTGACGATGATCCCGGGATGGGCTGCGGGGCGCTTGCGGGCCTCCTCTTCGGTCGCGCGGGTCACGTCGGCGAGGTCGCTCGCCTTGACCTTGTCGGCCTTGGTCAGGACGATCCGGTAGCTGACCGCGGCGTCGTCGAGCATCTTCATCACCTCGCGGTCGATCTCCTTGATGCCGTGGCGGCTGTCGATCAGCAGCAAGGTGCGCTTCAGCGCCTGGCGGCCGCGCAGGTAATCGTTGACCAGATAGCGCCACTTGCGGGCGACGTCCCTGGGCGCCTTGGCGAAGCCGTAGCCGGGCATGTCGACCAGCCTAAGGCGGACCGGATCGCCGACCTCGAAGATGTTGAGCTCCTGCGTGCGCCCCGGCGTGTTCGAGGTGCGGGCGAGCGCGTTGCGGTTGGTCAGCGCGTTGAGCAGCGAGGATTTGCCGACGTTGGAGCGGCCGGCGAAGGCGATCTCCGGCACGCCCGGATCGGGCAGGAACTTGAGCTCGGGCGCCGATTTGAGGAAGGAAACCGGCCCGGAAAAGAGCTTTCGGGCCGTCTCCTCGCGCATCATCTCACCGCCGCTCACCGCCGCCGCGATTTCTGGCGTCCCTTTGGCCGGGATGGGGGCATGGGCCGCTTCGGCGACGGCGAGGAAGGCGGCGGCGGCGGCGGCGATGCCTTGGCCTTGCCCAGCGCGACGCCGGGCTTGCTCCCTGCCGCCGCGGCGGCGTCCATCTTGCGGTTGAGGAACCAGATTTGCAGGATCGAGAGCAGGTTGTTGGTCACCCAATAGACCTGAAAGCCGGCCGCGAACGGCGCCATGATCACCACCAGGATCCACGGCATCCAGGCGAAGATCTTCGCTTGAGTCGGATCCATCGGCGCCGAGTTCATCTTCTGCTGGAGCCACATCGTGACGCCGACCAGGATCGGCAGGATGCCGATCGCGATGAAGCCCGGCGGCTGGAAGGGCAGCAGGCCGAACAGGTTGATCGGGGTGAGCGGATCGGGCGCGGTCAGGTCCTTGATCCACAAGGCGAACGGCTGGTGCCGCATCTCGACCGCGATCAGCAGCACCTTGTAGAGCGCGTAGAAGATCGGGATCTGCAGGAAGATCGGCAGGCAGCCCGCCATCGGGTTGACCTTCTCCTCCTTGTAGAGCTTCATCATCTCCTGCTGGAGCCGCGGCTTGTCCTCCTTGTAGCGCTCCTGCAGCACCTTCACCTTGGGCTGCAGCACCCGCATCTTCGCCATCGAGGCGAACTGCTTCTGGGCGAGCGGGAACAGGATCAGCCTGACGATGATCACCAGGAAGATGATCGCCACGCCGAAATTGCCGACCTGGAAGAACAGCCACATCAAGAGCGCGAAGATCGGCTTCATGATGAAATCGAACCAGCCCCAGTCGATCGCCCGGCCGAGATCGGTGCCGAGCTGGTCGGTATAACGGTCGAGCAGCCCGATCTCCTTGGCGCCCGCGAACAAATGCGCGGTGGAGCGCAGCGTCCGGTTGGTCCCGAGCTCGGTCGCCGGCATCTGGAAATCCGCCTCGTAGACGTCGCCGTCCAGGTGGCGCAAATTGGCCTCCGCCGCCGTGCCCTGCGCGGGAACGACCGCCGCCAGCCAATATTGGTCGGTGAAGCCGAGCCAGCCGCCCCGCGTCTGCTGCACGATTCGGCGTTGCTCGGCGACGACGCTATAGTCATTGTCGTAATTGGCGCTGCCGTTGAACACGCCCATCGGCCCGACATGGCTGGTCCAGGTGTCGTAATCGGCCGACTTGATCCGCCTGACGAGCGCCCCGGTGCCGATCCGGACCGGCGCGCCGCGATTGACCACGCTCTGCTCGGCGGTGAACAGATAGCCGTCGTCGACGCGGAGCACGATCGTGTAAATCTGGCCGCGGCCATTGTCGTGGGTCAGGGTCACGGGGTGCGAGGGCGTCAGCGCCACCCGGCGCGGATCGCATTCGAGTGCGGGCGCGGGAGGCGGGGCGGCAGCCGCGGCGGGCGGAGGTGCAGCCGCGGCAGGGGCAGGTGGAGCAGCGGCAGGGCGCTGGGCGTCCCGGGCGCAGCCTGTCACCCTCCAGCGTGTGTCGGGCGCGGGGATGCCGGCGGGGCCGCTCCAGCCGAAGCTGGCATGGTAGGCGCGGGGCGTGCCGTCCGGCGAGAACAGGCGGATCGGCTGGGCATTGCGGCCGATGCCGTCGCGATGGCCGAGCCTGGGGTCGGTCCCGGCCAGGACGAGATCGTCGAGCCGCGCGCCGACCAGGTTGATCGTGCCGGAAAGGCGCGGGGTGCGGATCTCGATGCGCTCGCCCCGCGCGCGGCCGTCGCGGACCACAATGCCGGGGTTGAGATCGGCGCGGCGCGCGGCCGGCGCGGGCGCGGGCGCGGTAGCAGCCGCGTTTTGGGGCTGCGCGGCCGGGGCCTGCTTGCCGTTCTCGGTCTTGGCCGCAGGAGGGTTCGCCGTCGGCACGAGGCTCTGCGTCAGAAAGCCCCAGCCGAACAGGACGATCGCCGACAGGACGATCGCCAGGATCATGTTGCGATTGTCGTTACTCACCTTTTACCCCTCATGGTACCGGATCGTGGCCCGACCCCCCCCAGGGGTGGCAACGACTAAGACGGCGGATCGCGAGCCAGGAGCCGCGCAGCGCGCCATAGCGGGAAAGCGCCGTGATTGCATAGGCCGAGCAGCTCGGCGAATAGCGGCAGCTCGGCGGCAGGATGCGCGAGGGGCCCAATTGCCATCCGCGCGCGACCAGGATCAGCAGCTTCGCGATCATCGGGCGAGCTTGGCGAGCGCCCGCCGCAAGTCCGCCTCGAGCAGGCCGAACTCCCGCTCGATCCCGGCTTGCCGCCCGATCAGGACATGGTCGGCGCCGGCATGGCCCGCTTGCGGGATGACCTTGCGGGCGAGCTCGCGCAAGCGGCGCTTCATGCGGTTGCGGACCACCGCATTGCCGACCTTCTTCGAGACGGTGAGGCCGAGGCGCATCGCCGGATCGCCATCGTTCCGCGCGCGAATCAGCAGCACGAAGCCCGGCGTCGGCGCGCGCAGTCCGCCGTTGGCCGCGAGGAAATCCGCGCGGCGGCTTAGCTTGCCGATACCGGTCGTGGTTAGGCCGACAGCTTCTTGCGGCCGCGGGCGCGGCGCGCGGTCAGGACCTTGCGGCCGCCGACCGTCGCCATCCGCGCGCGGAAGCCGTGCCGGCGCTTGCGCACGAGATTGCTCGGCTGGAAGGTGCGCTTCATCGCTCATTCCTCGTAAATCGTCTGAATGAAAAGGGCCGCCAAACGGGGCGGCCTCGTTGAGGCGCGGATAGGCAAAGCCCGCATCAAAGTCAATTGCCCGCTTCGCCCTGCTCGCTCTGCTTGCGCACGTCCTCGCGGCGGCGGGCGCTCGACCGGCGCAGGCCCCAATCGGCCAGCGGCCCTTATTGGGGTGCTTGCGCTTGAACTTCACATATTGGCGCTTCGCCCATTCGCTGTTCTGCAGCACCAGCGCGAGGCCCGCCGCGAAGACGAAGACGCCGCCCGGCCCGGGGACCGCGCCGACCAAAGGCGAGATGATGATGAGCAGGCAGCCGAGCAGGAACAGGCCCTGGCGGATCAGCGGCATCTTCTTTCGTCGGGGGTTGCCCATGGCTGCCATTTGGGGAGGCCGCGCCGATTCTGCAATTGCCTGGGCTTTCGCTCGACTTCCGCGCCCGACCCCTGCAAAATGGAGGAAGTTTCCGCCGGAATGGACGGAAAACGAGGAAAGGGGGCGCCATGGTCGCGCACGTCGCCACGGTCGCGTTCCTGGGGCTGGAGGCGCGCGCGGTCGAGGTGCAGGTGCAGGTCGCCAGCGGCCTGCCCAAATTCCTCGTCGTCGGCCTGCCCGACAAGGCGGTGGGCGAGAGCCGCGAGCGCGTCCATGCGGCGCTGGCGGCGATCGGCCTGTCGCTCCCGCCCAGGCAAATCACGGTCAATCTCTCGCCCGCCGACCTCCCCAAGGAGGGCTCGCATTACGATCTGCCGATCGCATTGGGCCTGCTCGCCGCGATGGGCGCGATCGACCGCGAGACCCTGGCCGGCTATTGCGCGGTCGGCGAATTGGGGCTAGACGGGCGGCTCACCTCTTCGCCCGGAGTGCTGCTCGCGGCGATCCACGCGGTCTCGCAGGGGCTCGGCCTGATCTGTCCGGCGAGCCAGGGCCCCGAGGCGGCCTGGGCCGGCGAGCTCGAAGTGGTCGGCGCGCCCGATCTCATCGCGCTTCTCAACCATTTGCGCGGCAGCGCGGTGCTGGCGCCGCCAAAGCCCGGCGAGGCCGATCCGCCGGGCGCCGGGCCCGACCTCGCCCAGGTGAAAGGGCAGGAGACCGCCAAGCGCGCGCTGGAGGTCGCCGCGGCGGGCGGTCACAATCTGCTGATGACCGGGCCGCCGGGCGCCGGCAAGTCGCTGCTCGCCGCCTGCCTGCCGGCGATCCTGCCCGAGCTGACCCCGTCCGAAGCGCTCGAGGTCTCGATGATCGCCAGCGTCGCCGGCGAATTGAAGGACGGCCGGCTGATCCGTACCCGGCCCTATCGCGCGCCGCACCACAGCGCCTCGATGCCGGCCCTGGTCGGCGGCGGATTGAAGGTCCGGCCTGGCGAGGTCAGCCTTGCCCATTTGGGCGTGCTCTTCCTCGACGAATTGCCCGAATTCCAGCGCTCGGCGCTCGATTCGCTGCGCCAGCCGCTGGAGACCGGCATCGTCCAGGTCGCCCGCGCCAACGCCCATGTCACCTTCCCGGCGCGGGTGCAGCTGGTGGCGGCGATGAACCCGTGCCGCTGCGGCCATCTCGGCGATCCGGCCCTGGCCTGCGCGCGGGCCCCGCGATGCGCCGCCGATTATCAGGCCAAGGTCTCAGGACCCCTGCTCGACCGCATCGACATCCATGTCGAGGTCGCAGCGGTCGCCGCCGCCGACCTCGTCTTGCCGCCCCCGTCCGAAGGCTCGAAACAGGTCGCCGCCCGCATCGCCAGGGCCCGCGCGGTGCAGACCAAGCGCTACGAGAAACACGGCATCCGCACCAATGCCGAAGCCGACGGCGATCTCCTGGACGCAGTCGCCACGCCCGAGGATCCCGGCCGCCGCCTGCTCGCCCAGGCGGCCGAAGCGATGCGGCTGTCAGCCCGCGGCTATCACCGGGTGATGCGCGTGGCGCGCACGGTGGCGGATCTGGCGGGAAGCGAAACAGTTGGCCGCGTCCACGTCGCGGAGGCGCTCAGCTACCGCAGGCGGGCGCCGCGGAATTAGTGCGATCCAGCCCCACACGTCTTAGCTTGGGCTTCCCAACTCTGAACAACCCCGCAGGTGGCGGGCATTTGTAGTGCGGACTGTCGGCGGGGCAACGAAAGGCCCAGATGATAGGCGGCAAGGCTGCCACGATGCGCGCGAGCAACGTGCCGATTGTCACCACTAGCAGTGCGGTCAAAGCCATGCTCGAGTGTCCTTCGACTCCATCTGCCGCTCATACGCCACGCCTCACCGGACGCCGAGTCTTTGGGAGAGAAATAGCGACGAACTGAATCATAATAGAGTCAGTCGGATTCAAATTTGGGATGAACCGATAGGGTCGCCTGTGACTTAGGTCCCAGACTATCGATCGCGCCCGTCCTCATTTCGCTGAGCGAGTCGCTAACCAAACCGAAGTGGGCGTGTTGGAGATACACCCACAGGCGCCGCGCAACTAGTAGGTGTCGCCTCTACCGCCGCCGCGGATGACGCGGATGCCGCCCTGGACGGTGACGCGGGGGCCGCGGCGGACCTGGGCCGGGCGCGATTCGGGCCGGCGCGCGGAGGCGGAGGCCGCGGCGGGCGCTGCCGCGGCCGCGCGGCGGGGGCCGATCGTGCGATAGGTGAGGCGGCGCGCGGCGACCGGGATTTCGCGGACCTGGACCGCCTGGTAGCGTTCGCTCGCCGTTGCGAAGCGCTCGCGCCGGGGGCGCTCGGCCCGCGGCATTTCGGTGCGCGCGACCGCATATTCGACCCTGAGGCCGGCCTCGGGCTCATAATCGGCCGGCGCCTGGCTGAACGCCTGAGAGGTGCCGCTGCCGGGCTGGCGATAGAAGATGTGGGCGCCGACCACGGTCTGGCGGACCAGGCTCGGCGCCCAATACGGCCGAATCGCGGTGGTGTGATAGTTGAGCGCGAGGCCGACCGGGCGATAGACGTTGCCCGCGAGCGCCGCCGCCGCGATCCGCCGGGCGCGGTCCCACGCATGGGGCTCGCCGATCGGGCCCATGACGCCGGTGCAGGTGAAGCTGAACTGGCACCCCGTGCTGCGATGCGAGCCCTGGAAGACGACGCCGCAGACGCTGTTCGGATAGGCCGGGTGGCGAACGCGGTTCAGCACCACCTGCGCGACCGCCCGCTGCCCGTCCTCGGATTCGCTGCGCGCTTCGTAATAGATCGCCTGGGTGAGGCACAGCAGCGCGCGGTCGCGCACCGACGGATCGCGGCTGGCGACGAACGGCTCGGCCGATTCGGAAGCCCCGGCAAGCGCCGCCGACGGCACTGCGAAAAGGAGCGCGACGCTCGCAAGGATGAGGATACGCATGAAACCCGGCCCGCTGATAAGGGTCGGCGTCTAGAGGCAGAATCTTGGGAACCGGTTAATGCGGAGCGTCCTTCGAGCCGGCGTTCGCGTCGAAGCGGTCCGCACTTGGTTCGCGCTGATGATTGTCGAAGGGCCTTCCTTTCTTTTCGGTGTTGCAAGAAGAGTGAGGAAAGGGCTTGGACAACCCAGGATCAAGTCCGGGGCTGAACGGATGGTGGACGGGTCGTGCATGAGGGGGAATAGCCGTTGAGCCTGATCCGCTCCTTCTCCTCGGTCGGGTCGCTGACCCTGGTCAGCCGCCTCCTCGGTTTCGTGCGGGTGATGCTGATGGCGCGGTTCCTCGGCGCCAGCTTCGCCACCGACGCCTTTTTGATCGCGCTCAGGCTCCCCAACATGTTCCGCGCCTTGTTCGCGGAAGGCGCCTTCGCCTCGGCCTTCGTGCCCTTGTTCAACAGCAAGATCAGCGAGGAGGCGGGCTCGCTCGAAAAGGCGCTGCGCTTCGCCGACCGGGCGCTCGCCGCTTTGCTTCCCTTCCTGCTGCTGTTCACCGGGCTGATGATGCTCTTCGCCGGGCCGGCGGTGCTCCTGCTCTCGGGCGGGTTCAACGATCCCAGCCCCACGCAATTCGCCTTCGCGGTCGAGCTCGCGCGCACCACCTTTCCCTATCTGTTCTTCATCTCGGTGGTGTCGCTGCTCGGCGGCATCCTCAATTCGCTGCGCCAATTCTGGGTGAACGCGGCCGCGCCGATCCTCCTGAACCTCTGCCTGATCGGCTCGATGCTGTTCTTCAACGGCCCGACCGACGAGGACACGGCCCGCGCCATGGCCTGGGCGGTCACCCTTTCGGGCGTGCTGCAATTGCTCTGGCTGATCCTCGCCTGCGCCCGCGCGGGCGCGCTGCCGCGCTTCGTCCGGCCGCGCCTGACCGACGACGTGAAGCGGCTGCTGAAGCTGATCTGGCCCGCCGCCGCCGGCGCCGGCGCGATGCAGATCAACCTGCTCGTCTCCACCATGCTCGCCGCGAGCCTGCTCCCGGTCGGCTCGGTCACCTATATCGACAATGCCGACCGGCTGAACCAGCTCCCCTTGGGCCTGGTCGGCATCGGCCTCGGCACCGTCCTGCTGCCCACCATCGCCCGGATGATCTCGAGCGGCGACGAGGCCGGCGCCCGCGCTTTCCAGAAACAGGGGCTGCGGCTGGCGCTTTTCCTGAGCCTTCCCGCCGCCGCCGCCCTGATCGTCGTCGCCGAGCCGATCATCCGTGCGCTGCTCCAATATGGCGCGTTCGACGCCGCCGACGCGGCGGCCACCGCCGGCGCGCTCGCCGCTTTCTCGATCGGCCTGCCCGCCTTCATCCTGGTGAAGGTGCTCACCCCGGCCTTTCACGCCCGCCAGGACATGAAGACGCCGCTGCGCTACGCGCTCGTCGCGATCGCGGTGAACCTGGTCCTCAACCTGATCCTGATCTGGCCGCTGCGCCATATCGGCCCGCCGCTCGCCACCGCCATCGCCGCCTGGGTCAACGTCGCCCTGCTCTATCGCGCGCTCGCCGCCCACGGCTATTTCGCGCTCGACCGCGTCCTCGTCAGCCATATCCTTCGTCTCGCGCTCGCCGCCGCGCTGATGGCCGCGGCCCTGTTCTTCGCCGAGCCCTTGATCGAGCCCCTGCTCGCCCAAGGCTTCGAGCAGCGCATCGGCGGCCTCGCCTTGCTGGTCGGCGGCGGCATCCTCGTCTATGCCGCCGCGGTCTTCCTGACCCGCGCTTACTCGCTGAAGGAATTGAGGGCGGTGCTGAAGCGCAAACCGAAAGGAGCGAAAGACTGATGCGCGTGGTCTCCGGTATCCAGCCGACCGGCAATCTCCACCTCGGCAATTATCTCGGCGCGATCAAGCGCTGGGTGAAATTGCAGGACGAGGTGGAGTGCCTGATCTTCCTCGCCGACCTCCACGCCATCACCGTCTATAACGACCCCGCCGAGCTGCGCGCCAACGTGCATGCCATGGCCGCCGCGCTGATCGCCTGCGGCATCGATCCGGACAAGGTCGTCCTCTTCAACCACGCCCGCGTGCCCGCGCATCCCGAAATGGCCTGGATCCTCTCCTGCACGGCGCGGATGGGCTGGCTCAATCGGATGACCCAGTTCAAGGACAAGGCCGGCAAGAACCGCGAGGGCGTTTCGGTCGGCCTCTACGCTTACCCCATACTCCAGGCCGCCGACGTCCTCCTCTACCAGGCCACCCACGTGCCCGTCGGCGAGGACCAGAAGCAGCATGTCGAGCTTATGCGCGACATCGCGCTCAAGTTTAACGCCGACTATGACGTCGACCTGTTCACGATCCCCGAGCCCCATATCGGCGAGACCGCGGCCCGGATCATGTCCCTGCGCGACGGCAATGCGAAAATGTCCAAGTCCGACCCGAGCGACATGAGCCGGATCAACTTGAACGACGACAGCGACGCCATCGCCACGAAGATCAGGAAGGCGAAGACCGATCCGGCGCCGCTGCCCGATTCCGTCGACCAGCTCGCCTACCGCCCCGAGGCGACCAACCTGGTCACCATCTACGCCGCCTTGACCGACCGCACGGCGCAATCCGTGGTCGAAGAGTTCGCCGGCAAGGGCTTCGGCGCCTTCAAGCCCGCTTTGGCCGATTTGCTTGTCGAAACCATCGCCCCGATCCGCGCGAGGCTCCAGGATTTCGAGGCCGACCCGGCGGCGCTGGAGGCGATATTGGCGAAGGGCTCGGCGAAGGCGGCGGCGCTGGCCGCGCCGACCCTGGAGGGGGCATACAAGGCGCTGGGGCTGCCGCGCTGACGCGCCCGCCGCCAGCGGGGGATTGAGGGCGGGCGGAGCCGCTGAGGCTAAGCCTTCGCAGACCGTTCGGTCATCCTGCGGCGGTTAAGTGCACATGCAAGCCCCGGTGAGCCTGGAGCGCTTTTATGACCGGCGGCGGCATAGCCGGCGTCGTGGGTTTGGCGGTGAACGCTTCCAGGAGCGACTTGAGCGTTGGATATTTCCACGCATTATGCCGAATTTCCTTCAGGATGGGCGATGTCGCATATCCATATTCCTTCATTATGTCCGGCGGCGGAACCGGATCGAAGCGATATCCTGGTATGGCCTTCGTCTTCACGAAGTTGTTAAGAAGATTGTCCCACAATTTCAGGATGTCATCCCGGGTGCTATGTTGCTTCTCGGCCATTTCATAAGCCCAGCAGGAAAATCTCTCGATCGTGATCGTCTCCACGATGAACTCTTTCCGATCGGTATCGTAACCCACGCGCCATGATCGCGTTCCAGCCA
This sequence comes from Allosphingosinicella sp., assembly GCA_046715355.1. Classification (GTDB taxonomy): domain Bacteria; phylum Pseudomonadota; class Alphaproteobacteria; order Sphingomonadales; family Sphingomonadaceae; genus Allosphingosinicella. The sequence continues at coordinate 15,568 of JBKJZJ010000094.1, forward strand.
GGAAATGCAGCTTGTTGAATTCCAGAATATTCTTGGCTTTTTGATGATCTACAACAGCCTTCATGTATTGCAATATCATATCGAACGGCCGAGGCAGCAATCCTAGCGCGTAAGTGTCCCTGTCGGTCAACGAGATCGTGCCGCCCAAGACGGCAATAAGGTTCTTTTCTATTACCGTATCCCAGCGTCGCCGAAGCGTATCGCCGTGGAAGCTCGAAAGCTCCTTTACAGTGACGTCGTCGAGATCCTGGATCGAGACCGGCGGCGTGCTCGACATCGCCACCCAATCGGGATGGAAGAATCCGATCGCCCGATGCTCGGCCGTCCCGACATTGCTTCCGATGGCGAATTCGACGGTCTTCGATCCGTCAAAGGCGCTCAGCCCCCGCGGGCCATATTGCGCGCGCGCGATATTGTGTTCGCTGAAGATGAAGCAGAAATTCCGCAGGAAATGATAGGTCAGGATCGCGGCGGTCTTCTGCCCCTGCACGTCGGTGAAGGTCGCGCCCTTGACCTTGAAATGGCAGACGAAGTGATTGACGTGGTACGGCCCTTTCGGCTGCAAATCCTTCTGGGCCGCGCTGTTTCCCGAGGGCACGAGCAGCGCGAAATAATCGTCGTGGCGGTCGTTCGGATTCGGCTTCTCCTTCTCCTTCTGAGCGGCCGGCTTTAGGTAGCCGAAATCGCCATAGTCGCCCATCGCCCCCTCAACATTTGATCGGATAGGTCGGCAGGCATTTGTTCTGTCCGTCGCCCAGCCACACCAATTGCGTCGGCTCCTCCCAGCGGAACGGGGCGCCGATGAATTCGGCGCCCACCGCATGGGCGTGCTGCGGGAAGACCGTATTGGTGATGGGATCGATGCTCGCCGCGCCCTCGAACACGCGTTCGAGCGTGACGATCCACTGCATCAGCGAGGGCCCGCTGACGCTGTAGGGCGGCGAGAGTGGATCGAGTATGATGCCCTGGATGCGATAGGCGAGGCCGCCGATGAAGATCTGCCGGTCGACGTCGTCGGCGATCGCCGCGAGGTCGATCCCGCCGGCGCCGGCGTTGAGCAGCGGGTCCCAATAGCGGTCGGTCCCGGTGAGCAGCATCTGGTTGGTGCGGTTGCCGTTGGCGTCGAGGATGCCGGTCATCATCCCCTCGCGGTCGTTCTGATAGCAGTCGTGCGAGCGCTTGATCTCGTCGACCACGCTGATCCAGCGCGGATCGGCGCTGGTGTAGGGCAACGACGCCAGCCCGCCCCATTTCTCGCCGGTCTCGAGATAATGGGCGACGTCGGCGTCCATCCCCGGCGCCGCGGGGATCTGCACGCGCATGAAACCGGCGCGCAGGAAGGCGTTGAACATGAAATTGGGGTGGCCCGGATCGAATTTCTCGGGCCAGCGGCACATCGCGTTCCAGAAATAGTCGTAGAAGATGAAGCTCATCAGCCGCCAGTCGAACGCGCGCTCCCAGAAATACCAGTCCCAGCACTCCTTCGCCGCGGCGGTGCGGTTGATCTCGGGATAGCCGCACGGCTCGGCCTGCATGTTCATCACGCCGCCGCGCTCGAAATCCTGGCACATCATGTAGATGGCGGCGCGCTTGATCTCCGCCATCATGATTTCCTTGTCGGCAAACGGGTGCCGGTCGAGCCGATTCTCCTCGTAATTGCGCTTGTATTCGGCGAACTCGGCGCCCTGGATCGCGTCGCGGTTCGCCGCGTTGACGATGTCGCAAATCTGCGTCTGCCACGGCAGCAGGTCGACCGGCAGCGGCGACCATTTGATCGTGATGCCCCCATTGAAGCTGTTGATATTCTCGGTCTTCAGGTGGATCGTCTGCGCCCCGGTGAGGTGCACACCGGTCGCGGCGTCCCGCGACGAGGGGGAGCCGAGCAGATTGTCGTCCTTGTCCCAGCGCCGGAAGACCTCTTCGCTGCCGACGAAGACCTCGACCTGATAGGCCATGCTGCCCGATTTGGGGTCGGACCACATGCTCGTGATCCAGAATTCCTCGATGAAATAGCCGGGGTGATCGGGGACGGAGATGCCGCTCCCGCCGAAATCGTCCCAGCCATGTTTCTCGCCGGGATCTGCGCTGAAACTGTACCCCTCCGTGAACGGCGCGGGCGGCACGGGCGGCTTGGGCAGCGAGGCGATGCAATATTTGGTCAGATACTTCTCATAATCCTCGACCGTGATGTCCTTGGGGAGGACCACCGCCGGCACGCACGCCGGCTTGAAGCCGCGCATCATCTTCACCTGCTCGAGATGCTCGTAGAGCGCGTGCGGCGAGGGGATCAGGGCCTCGACCTGGACGCGCTTGCCATAGCTGAACACCTGGCCTTCGACGACCTTTGAGACGTAGAAATATTTGCCGCAGGTGGAGTCCGCGGTCATGTTGTTGAATTCGTGGGCGCTGACTTCGGTCTGGGAAACCGTCACCCGGCGCGTGGTCAGTTGGCGCTGCTCCGATTGCAGCTTGGTCACCGCCTTGGAGACGGTCTCGCGCACCTCCTCGCGCGCCTCGCTCTGCGCGACTTCCTTGGACAGGCCCGCCTTGATCTCCACTTTATAGCCCGTGCCGGTATATTCCGCGGTGGCGTCGGCGCTCGCCTTGAACTGGCTCTCGATCTCCTTCTGCAGGCTGAACTTCTCGGTGACCTGGTTGTCATGCTCCTCGCTCGACGTGACGGTCGTCTCGACTTCCGAATAATCCTCGGTCACCCGGTTGAAGGTGCGCTGGAGCCCGCGCTTCTCGAACGCCTGGACATTCTCGATATAGGCGAGGTCGGACGGCACATAGCCGATCACCCGGTCGCGCAGCACCAGCGTCTCGGCGATATAATAGTTGATGTCGGCGCAGCACGGATCGGGCGGCGTGCAGATGGCGATCAGGTCACCCGAACAATCGCACGCGCTCTCAAACGCCGCGCCGTCGACCCCGTCGCGCCCGTGCACCGCCATGGCGGCGTCATAACGCTCGATGTTGAGCAATTTCTGCCGAAGCGGGCTGACCGCCCCACCCGCGGCGCCCGATCGGCCGGATCTGGCCGATTTCCCGGCCACGTCGTGCGCCCAGCGGCAGACTTCGATGTCGAACGCCCAGCCCGGCAGGAAGATGTCGATAGCGATCAGCTCGCCGATCAGCCGGTTGGGCGGCGGGCGCCGCCTCGACTCATCGATGAGCTGCCCCGCGCCGAGCAGCTGGTACGCCGCCAGCGAGCGAATCATGTGGAGCGTGTCGAACGGCTGCGCGCCCAGCGTCCGCTGCACCATCGCCGCGAGCGCCTGCCCCTTCAGCCGCGACATCAGCGCGGGCGCGGCGGCAAAATGCGCGGCGATCTCCTCGCGCGGGAATTGCTTCGCCAGCCCCTCGAGCGCCGCCCCCGGCGCGCGGTCGCGATGCGCCTCGAAGAAGACATGCGCCGCGCGCGCCACCGGATCGACCGCCGCCAGCGATGTCACTGCGTTGCGCGCCAGATAGGCGCCGGCGATCGTATCGAGGCCAAGCCCGTCGCGCGCGGTGTAGGCGGCGAACAGCTCATCGTGGAGCTTTTCGAATTCCTGCTCGCTCGAATCCTTCGCGCCGGCCTCGGATGTGGGGCGCGGAATCAGGAAGTGGTCGCCATGGGCCGCGATGAGCGCGGGAGGCAGCAGCCGCCCCGCCGCGCCGTGCCAGGTGGGTGGGCCCGCGTTAGGCTTCGATTTGCCGTTCGGCTTTCGCGTGCTGGCGCTGGGCGCGAGTTCGATTCCCCGGTCAAGCCGCGTCAGTCCGCCCTTTGCGTCGGGCTCGCGGCGAATTTCGAATTTGAAGATATCGGCCATCGTATTGCCTCGCTAATTGAGCTGTCAAAAACAAGTTATCGAAGTCAATACGCAGGCACACAATGCAATCAGCTTGGCTACATTAGCGTAACGTAGGTCTTGAACAACTGAAATATTCTGCTGCATAAATTGGCGCGCGCTCGCCGTTGTTGAATAAGGTCTAGGCGGGTGGTTCGATCATGGCGTAACCGGAAGATCAAGCGAATCCCGCCTGTCCGGATTCATCAGGGCAGATGGCATCAGATTGTTGGATAAATGTAGGCTAGACCACGCGGTGACAGGTACGTACCTGTCACTTATCCGGGTACGTACCTGTCGCCTTGCGGAAACAGGATTCAGTGCTCGCAGTCGCAAGCCTCCGCCCGGGCGAGGAGAAAGGCCCTTTCCGCCAGGTTGCGGGTAAGCGAGGCCGCGGCCCTGAATTCGACACGCGCCTCGGCGAGGCGCCCGGCCCGGAACAGAAAGTCGCCCCTCGCCGCCGGCAATGGCGCGTAGTCGCGCAGGGCGGCGGCGTCGGCGATCTCGTCCAGCAGTCTGAGGCCCGCTTCGGGCCCGAAGGCCATGCTGTGCGCGATCGCGCGATTGAGCTCGACCACGGGCGAGGGCGCCACGACACGCAGCCGGTCATAGAGCGCGGCGATGCGCGGCCAGTCGG